>PBPV01000031.1 GCA_002724815.1 Methanobacteriota archaeon
GCCTACCCCGGTTTACCCACACCTCCACACATGATTGAAGCCTTCAAAGACAGCTTGACTAGAGGCGAAACGGGTTACTCTCCTTCGTACGGATTGCCTGCATTGCGCAGTGCGATAGCCAAGGATGAGCAGAGCAAAGGGTGGAACTGCAGCGAAGATGACGTGTACGTCTGCCACGGTGTTACCGAAGCATTGCAAATTATCTTTGCAGCCGTCCTTGAACCGGGCATGAAAGTACTGGCCCCCGGCCCTCATTATCCACCTTACATGGCGTACCCACAAATGTACGGTGGGGAAACCGTTGAGTATCGACTCAAATCTGATAATGGATGGAAAATCGATTTCGATGACATTGAGTCAAAGATGGATGAATCTGTTCGTTTACTAGTCATCATCAACCCCAACAATCCGACAGGGAATGTCGCAGATTCCGAAGAAATCGATCGATTGATTTCAATTGCAGAAAAGTGGCCCAATTGCATGGTGGTCGCCGATGAAATTTACGATGGATTGGACTTTACAAATCACCAAGTCAGTACCGCGTCTCGAAGCAAAACAGTCCCTGTATTCACACTGAATGGAGTTTCCAAGGTCTACTATGCTCCAGGCTGGCGTATCGGTTACATGGCTCTGCATGACCCAATGCAAAGAATGGGTGCGGTCCGTGATGCAATCGAACGATTGTTGAGGTCGCGATTGTGTGCATCGACTCCCGCCCAAATGGGATATCATTCAGGATTGGTTGAATCTCGTGATTGGATGAAAGCATACAGTGAGAAAGTGATTGCACAACGTGACCTCTGTTTGAAACGCATCTCAGAAATCGATGGGCTGGAAGTTGAGGCACCCGGTGGTGCATTCTACATGTTTGTCAGACTTACAGACCCGAAATGGGCAGCTGATGACAAGCAATTTGTTCTCGATTTGTTGCATGAAGAGCATGTTTTAGTCGTCCATGGAAGTGGATTTTCTGCTGAAATGGGGCAGGGTCACTTCCGTTTGGTATACTTGGCCAATGAGGAAGTTCTCAACGAGGCCTTTGATCGAATGGACCGATTTTTAACGAGCAGCCGTTAACCTCACGCGCGCATGCCCACGCTGCGGTTCCCGCAGCGTGAAATCGGAACCGCTTAGAACGAGGACGAACTCGAATGACCATGCGAGCGTCCTTGCAGGTCATGTTGGGTCTCTCACTATTCATTTGCTTGTTGCCCTCTAGTTCGGCGGAAGCTGAAATCGTGGAATACGGTTCTCTCGATATTTACATGTTGGCACCAGTCGCTATGGCCACAATCGGTGCGGGCATTTTGTGGAAGTGGATATTGCCCATCAGTTTGGGAAATCTTCAGGTTGCATTTGAGATTGATGACGACTTGTATGAAGTTCATCGGTTGTCGAAGTCACGGCGCGACACCAAGGAGCTGCTGAACCTTCCAAGTGTCCCCTTTGGTGTGTTGTCTTACCTGATGGCGATGGGCGGCATCATGCTGATTGTTGCAGAATTGCTGATTGGACCCGGTACGTTCTACAAACCCATTGTTTTCGTTACAGCAGCATCTGTGATCATTCCGATTATCGTCTCGCCGATTGTTACGATGTATGCGCAAATTCGTGCGATGAACAAGCGTCTGATCACCCAGACAGTTTCGACACAATTGTTTGGATACTTGGGCACTGCTTTTGCGATGATTATGATCCTAACATCAATTTTGTATTATGGCTATACAGTGGCGAATTCAGGTGGAATTTTTGATGCTACGACGATGATTCAATGGTCGGGATATGCCTTGCTCGTCTACATGTCTCCGACAATTTTTGCATATGGCCGAATTATGGGTGCATCTTGGAACACCCTATTGCTGTCAAAATGGCGTACTGCGAAAGGCTGGAAAACGGCTATCGATCCAGATTCGCCACGATTTATCAAGCGAATCATATCACTATTTCTTGTGCTTTTCTTATCGACCATGCCCATTGCAGCAATCAATGGGATTGTCACTTTAATTCACGTTTTGATCAATGATCCTCCGAATGCAAATCGTTTGCTGGATGTAGGTGGGATCTTAGGTGAATCAATATACTCCATCGTCGAGGATTCAGAGTACATTCAGCGTTTGATTTCACTCAAAACTTTACAGGAAGTACTTGCGTCATATTTGATGCTAAACGTCGCCATTGTTGGATTGGCATTCATCTTTGAATTGACTCGTAACCTGTTCCTTGGTGGTCAAACTTTTGCGGGGGTGGGAGGTGTAATTTTGGCTCAACCTCGAGACATTCGAACTGAACCTGAAGTCCAAGGTCGTATTCTGTTCTTTGGCCTAGCAGGTTTTTCGGGGTATGTTGTTTTGCTCCTCGTCCTACAGACATACAAGGAATTCTCAGGATTAATGCCNTATGGGTCNACAGTNAGTGAAGAAATGTTACTTGAAAGTACATGGGAATTTATNGCTGCGGGTCAGGCTATTTTCTTGCTGACTTGGTTGCTTTCGAGTACAAGATTCATGCACCTGCGCAGTCTCAAATTCGATCTATCTCCGGATGAACGACGTGAAGGTGTCATCATGGCAGGTGGTGGTGATTGGATGCGTGACCACATTGAAGCCGCATCTCGTGCGGACGATATATCGACATTAATCGCATTCCAGAACGAGCAGATTGAAGGAGATCGCGCCGTAGTACGATTGGAAAAAGGCCGAGCGAAAATGATTGAATCAGCTCTACGCGGTTTATGGCCTCGTGCAATCGAAGAAGCACGAAAAGTACTCGCTCAGCAACGTGGTGATGATGACGAAGCACGAATGATTATCGCAACAGGCCACATCGCTTGTCGTCGATTCGATGCTGCAAAGGAAGCTTTGCGGGGTATGGAACAGCCTGAAGGATATGATGAACCTGAATTGCTATCTCTAACGATGGAATGGCTCGACCCCTGGGCAGGGAGGGTTGAAAGTGATGATTTGTATGACTGGGAAAACAACTCCACCATTGACCACCTCAGGGATTTGCAGAAACGGCTGAAATCTTGGAGCCCCGATAGTTCACTGGGTGCNGCCCATCGCGATCGACTTTCATTGCACGCACAACTATCCAGTGTTGCAATGTTGCGTGCTCAACGTCGNAGTGAAGACGCNCTNGATTTATGCTTGGATCTTGTTCGAACNCATCCAGATTCGACATTGGCTCGGATTGGATGTGCATTGTGTATGATCGANTTAGAGCAATGGTTCGATGCGCTTGATGTCTTTGAAGAAGTCAATGAATCCAGTCCAGAGGACCCACGTGTGCGTGCACTTAGCGGNATNCTAGGATTCCAAGCGAACCCAAGTGAATTGGAAGTCGCACTTGCAGTCGGTTCTGATTCAGAGAAAGCCGCTTGGATTGACGACGCACCAGTCAATCCATTTGCAGCATTAGGNGCTAGAAAAGGGATGGATGAAGCCCTAAATGCAAACGTAATGATTCTTGCACATGAAGCTCTGGAGAAAGGAGTTACACCAACTTACACAGAATCCATTGCATCGAAGTTGTTCAATTGGGCAATATTGGTTCCGACTTGGATTGTTCTGGGATGGTTGGCTTGGGTTGAGGCGGATCAGAATTCAACCGTCGGCATTGGGACTACAATTATCCTCATGTCAATGCATGTGTTCACGCGTCGATTTAGACGTCANCAACGTCGTGTCATCAAACATCGCGACCAACGGGGCATGATTTTGTATTCCAAGAAGATGAAACGCGCAAAGGTCAGCGGACACCCTAACAAGATGCCCATCGGCAATCATCTCTTGTTGAAGGGTTTACTTGTCACTGTCAATGGCAACGTATACGACATTGGGTTCCCCGGTTGGTTGGTCATTCGATTGCCCAAGGAACGCGAGCGACAATTCAGAAACAGATTGCGAAATCGAATGCGTGAGTACAAGTCGGGCAAATCGCCCCGAACGACTCCACTCCCAGAACGATGGTGGGACAAACGTCCAAAACCGGTCGACAAGGGGATGCGTACTCTCGAACGCTTGATTGGACCCGCNGCATATCGAGGCGCCCACAGGAGAACACTNGGTGGTGACGNTCGTCGCTCAGGCCAGCAGAGAGATCGACGATATATCATGGACACACAACCAGGACAGAGGGGTATACCNACACATGGCAATCCAGCCGAAGGTCCTGCCCGGCGACCGACTGCACGTCCTGAGCAAGTTGATCGAATCCAGAACATCTCAAGAAAAACCAATCCAGGTAGTCGTCGGAATAGTGACGATGAATTCCAGGACTTCTCCTAGGTGATCTCATGCCTTTAGTCGATGACCCCATGGACGAATCAACCCCATGGCTGATCGATGAATTGAAANATCGATTTCNATCTACAGACAGCGGTNTGATTCTCGATATGACTCATCAAGAACCGNTNTGGTGCCTTACGGTTTCNGGTTTTGAGNGNTGGTTCGCNGAAGTCGAAAGTTGCCTAGATCAAACGCTGGGTCGACGACTTGCTCATGCGGCNGCAGANTCGGAGGAATGGCACCGAAATCAATCACCTGCATTGCCAAAATCATGGNTCGGTCAACAAAAGAAGAGAATTTCCANCATCAATTCAGATTGGAAGCTACGNGGNCAAGGGCAATTGGGAGTTTTGGAAAGTGAAAATCAATCGAGCACCGTTATCGTGGCCAATCGAACCTTTACGGCACTGGCTGCAGGTATGGGAAATGCAGCATGGGAATCCATACAGGAGCGCCGATTTCGATTTCAATGGGCTGATCGTGGAGTGGGTGAAACAATCGTCGAAATGACGATCGATCCCCGTGAAATACCTGCGCCTGAAAAGTCCATTCCATCATGGGAGGACCAAGCTGGATTGATCTGTGATGATGACCGTTTATTTCACAGAGCAAGGCATGAAATTGATGGATTGTGGACAGTCGAAGGAAATCGCACGATGATGTTGTCCAGAGACTGCATTTTGAGATTTGAAAATCTCGCTACATCATACTTGTCGTCAAATGTTCGCTCAACCGATTCTAGGACCACATGGGCTGGGGTTGAATCACACGAACAAGTCGTGTTGTGGGATGCGATGGCTGAGGCGGCGCGAAGACAATTTTTGGCCTCCGGTGAATTGGTATTGATTGCCTCGCCAGAGCACTGGATTGATGTCGCAAATCGACATCTTTCGTTTCTTGGGTTGGGTCGTGTATCGAATGCTATCGTTGTTGACGATAATGGTGGTGTTGAACTTTCTTTGCCTTCGACGCTCCACCCTGCCATCGTAACCGGTAGGCTGCTAGGTTGTTGGGAGAGGGCCGAGGGCCGTGGTGCGAAGGCGAAATGGTCCACTTCCCAAGATGGTCACACAATCGTACTGGAGAGTCGAAGAGAAATCGCATAAGTGGCTTAAACGGCTGATACACTGCCACACGTACGCACTCAAGCATTAAGTGCAAAGCGTAATGTCGCTAACAAGTCGAAGGGTGCTACGCACCCTGTGGAGTTGAGGAAATGGGACTAAATCACAATCAATGGGCAGTGGTCGCAATTACAGCAACCATCTGCTTGGCTGGTATGTACACAATCGTTGGTTCAGCAATGGAAACCACCGTTGGCTTTGATCGGGCAGGTGACGACATCACTGCACCCGAAGGAGAAACACAAGACGACGGTGCAGATTATGATGATGATGGATTGAGTGACCGCATGGAAACCACGCAATACGGCACTGATTTCGACAATAACGACACAGATGGTGATGGTTTACTGGACGGTTGGGAAGTTGCCAATGGACTGGATCCCCTTGACGATGGTGATGCAGATTTCGCAGAAATCGAATCCTCCTCCCCTCCGAGAGATGAAGACACGACTACAGGTGAAAACAACGAAACCTTCCCTGACCCGGACAACGGACCGAATGGAGACCCCGATCGCGATGGCCTTCCCAATTCCGAAGAGGCACTGTACGGGACCAACCCCAATCTCCGAGATACCGATTCTGACGGATTGAATGATGGGTGGGAAGTAATGCACCAGCGTGAGCAATTGGGTGCCGATGGGAACGTGATTCTATTGATGAACCCTGTCGATGCCAATTGGGATTGCAGCCTGCTAAGTCCTCAGGTAGAAGCCCAATGGATTTTGGACTACGGACAAGACGAGTGGAATCTACTGGAAGATTCATTCACAGAGCGCCATTCATGTGATCAAGTTCTCGATGTCGATGGAGATTCGATGCCCAATTACATTGAGGAGCGATATGGCACCAATCCATGGGAACTCGACAGTGATGGCGATCTAATCGGTGACGAAGTGGAAGTGGCGTTTGGCGATATTGAAATTGATTCCTTTTGTGGTTCCTCAATCAATCCGATCAATATGGAAGCACCCTTCACACAAGCTCGAATCGTAGAGGATAACCTCGAGTGGTTTGAACAAGACATGGACGGCGATGGTCGAACAAATGGTCCCGGTGACTGGGATACCGATGGTGACGGCATGCCTGACGGATTCGAGTATTGCTACAATGAGGTCTTAGATGCTGCCAATGCCACCGACTCGTTCTCAGATTCAGATGGTGACGGTTTGTCAAATGTTGAAGAGTATCAAGTCGCCTACACCTTTGGTCCAGCCAACTTCACCGATCCGACTGACCCTGATACTGATGGAGATTTCATGCCAGATGGTTGGGAGGCCAGTAACGGAATCAACCCCCGTGATGGAAGCAACGGTAACGATGACCCCGACTATGATGGATTTGACAAGAATGGAAATGGCGATGTGCGCCTATCTGAATTCGATGGATTTGCGCGTGTTCACGCGATTTCAGTCGACTTGTACGAAGAAGTGACTGAGAATCAAACGGTTGCTTGGGCCAAAGTCACACTATCTGGAGCCAGTTCAGGTGGCGCAAATCAGCAATATGAATTGATTCCACTCAAGGCTCCTTGCAATGGATTTGTGTACTCGATTTCTGCTGTACTCAACGAGGAAATTACTGAGCGTAGCTTTGTTTGGATGAACATTGTAGAGCAGAGCGAGCGCTTCACCAACTTGGATGAATACCGTGCTAAGTTCAGTCCGGATACAGATTACAATGAGCCCGAAGAAAATTGGGTGATTTTGGGTCGTTCAACCGACCCACTGATTCAGGATACTGACGGTGATGGTCTGATTGACGGCATTGAGGTCATGGGTTGGACCATCCGGGTTGTTCAACGTGGTGTCAATGAAATTGATGTGTACAGTGATCCGAATATGTTCGATACCGACGGAGATGGTCTGAATGACAGCCGGGAGTACTATGAGACATACACCAACGCCAGTAACCGCGACACTGACGGTGATAATCTCGAAGATTATACGGAGGCTGTAGACGGATTCATGTGGAATGGAGAGCCTTACACAACCAATGCATCCATGTTCGATACCGACAATGATGGTCTTGAAGACGGTGAAGAAATTGCCTTGGGTCTTGACCAATACATTACACATGCCAACAATTCTGATACGGACAATGACACATTAAGCGATGGTAATGAGGTTCTTTACATTCCTCGACCTTGGCAGCCTGCAACCAATCCATTGGTCAACGATACAGATGGTGATGGCATGCTTGATGGTTGGGAAATGCAGGTAGAATCAACCACTGACAATACACGTTCGCATTCTCTGTGGATTTCGATGGAGCCCTGGCGCCCGGTCGGCTGTGAAGATTCATCATGCGAGAAGGCTGCAGGTGGATGGATTTACCTCAATGGAATCCAAGAGTGGTCGGGTAGTGCAGGTGACGCTGACGGTGACGGGAAAGCAGATCCAAGATATTTCATCCATGAAATGAACCTCACGGGTTTCACCATGCCTAATAATGGCGGACGCTGGGCCCTAGATCCATCATTTGGCAGCTTGCCTGATGCCAACTTTGATGTTGACAACGATACGCTACCAAACGCCATGGAAGCACCTGATCGATGGAATACAAACCCGGTTGACGATGACACAGATCAAGACCGACTGCCTGATGGCTGGGAAGTATACTGGTCTGACAAGGCGCTCGAACTAGGATTGACCAGTGCAGAAGAGTTGCAAGGCTATGGTGCACGCGGCCCCATGGATCCAAGTATGATTGACAGTGACTTGGATGGGATTGAGGATGGTGAGGAAGACTTCGATCGAGATGGACTCAACAGAACGAATTTGCTCAATCGATACTGCCCATCTCACAATGACCCAACGACATTCAATTGTCACATTGATCCTGAAACATCAGCTGGATTGCAGTTCTATGATGATTTAGAGAACTTCACCAATTATGAGGAGTTGCTAAACGGTACAAGTCCTGTACAAAATGATACGGAGGGAGACGGGCTTGAAGATGGCCCAGAAGTATTCTACCAAGATCATGACGATGATGGGATGGCTTCCGGTTGGGAATATTACTTCCAGTTCGATCCATTTGATGCTGCAGACGCCATCATCGATGTAGATCAAGATGGATATTCAAATAAATGCGAAGAAAAATGGTATACGAACCCGAGAGAATCCAATAGTTTCCCCGGACAGGGTCAACATTGTGACAATTTTGAGTGATTCTAATTCCCCTACAAACCACACGTAGCGTACGCATTTTGAGCAACGATTGAAAACGGTCCGATGTGCCCTCAGGGTATGTTCAGGGTCAAATGGTGGCACCTGAGCTTGCTTTGTCTGGCCCTGATGTCAATGAACGGACATGCAGAATCGTCGATGAACGATGACCCGCCACAAATCACATTTGACACCGAACAAGGCATTGTGGTGACCAGTGACGTGAATATTACGGGTACATACATCGATGAAACGCTTCCATTGAACTTGGTTTGGAAAGTATACGACGGTGCGGAGATTGTTGAGTCTGGCGATTTGTCAGCCAATCTACAACAACTACCTCTAAATCAATCCTCAAGGGA
>PBPV01000032.1 GCA_002724815.1 Methanobacteriota archaeon
CGCACCCAATTTGCCCAAAATCAATGCGCCACCAATCCACAACATGAATGGACCGAATACATTGATCAAACCACCGACAAACCAATTCAAACCGAGTCCATCGTCATTGCCATTCATCACCAGCAATGTGTCGATTGCACCGAGAGAGCCGAAGAGGAAGAGAGTCCAATGCAACCAAACTTTGGGCTTTGCAACCTTCTGAATCTTACTGACACCTTCATTGATTTCAAGTTCCATGAAATCTTTGGCTCTTCCACGACCAAAGAGGAGTGCTAGACCCAATGTTGCCAATGCTGTGAACATCGTTGCACCGAATCCGATGGTGGGGTTCACATTGAAGCCAAGTGGCTCAAATTGCATGAACCCAACACTGGCCAAAACTGCGGGTACAGCAGCCATTGCAAGCAGATAGCCGAAGAACCAAGCAACAGTCGCAACCACGGCCAATTCCATCAGAACCATGCCACGAAGTCCCTGTGAAGTACCACCGATGACTCGATGAATCGAAATCTCACGTCGGCGTTGCTCCAATGAAAGGACCAGCCCGTAAATCAGAACCGATAGTGAAAGAACGACGATTGGAATCATGATGATGTAGTCAAAGGCTTGAATCAATCCAAGGAAAATATTGAGGAATAGGATGGTTCCACTGACAATGTCGACATAGAACAACTCAACCTCGCCACCGGCATAGGTTTGTTCTTGGACATCACGACCGAGTGCATCCAACCAATCAGCTGCATCCGCAGTCGATGATGTTGGCAATAGAGAACGATCAAGTGTCAGGCCCAGATAGATGTGATCAAAATCAATCAGAGTTGATCTTTGACTTTCGTTCAGTACTGTCCAAGTGGTGTAAATTGGATTGGCAGCCAAAGTTGGATTACCCTGAGGCCAAGGTTCGTAAATACCCAAAATTGTCATGTTCTCTAAAGTCATGATTTTTTGACAATGGGACAAAATCGTTTCTTCGATTGTAGAAATTTTGACCTCGTCACAGACGCCTTCATCAAACTCGCCAAATTTGGATTCTGTCGTGTAAGAAAAGCTCAGGCTGGAAAGAACGTCACCGACTTCGGCATTGGCTGAACTTGCGACATCGGATGGGATGTAAACTCCACTTTGCTCTTCAACCACTTCAGCTGATGCCCATTCGCCCATTCCATAGATGATATTCTCAGAGAGACGGTCTGCCAACACCCCATCGAATGCACCGGCCCCTAGGAATGAAATGGCACGCTGATTGACCACGGGTGGCCCGGTTGTGTATTCATAATCCCAGATTTTTTCCTCATCCCAGGTTCTTTGTGAATCTGAAGAATTGACATCATTCATCAATAGAGGCAATGAGAAGAAAATGTCCTGATTGCCCCAACTGACATCACTGTGAAGTCCTTTTTTGCCAAAGATGACGGTGCAGTCTGAAAATTCTTCCATGGCGGTCAATTCATCACAGACTTCGACCAAAGTCGTGGTGTTATTTGTCCACCCATCAACTCCTTCACCGGGAGCCTTTCTGAATTCGGCCTTCGCATCAATCACGTTCACTTCAAGCGAACCCTCGAAGAACACTTGTGACAATCCCACACCGTAAGAGAGGACTGTGGTAATCACCAGACTGGCCAGAAACACACCGGCAAAGACGGCCATGCCTCGTTCTTTTCCTCTCCATGCACTGAGGGCAGCCAGGCGAATATTATCTGGTAAGTCACGCATCTGACGAGGAATGTCGCGGATTCGAGATGGCTCATCATCGGCTCCACCGGCGATTTTCATCAGAAGTTGTCCAATCATTCTTCTTCACCTCCGTCCTCATCAAGACCCCAGGCAGAACGAATATCGCTGGCGGCAACGGTCCCATCACGTAGCAAGAGCATGCGATCGGCCTGACTGGCCAAATCTGGATCGTGAGTCACCATCAAGATGGATATCGGATCTTCCTCACTGTGGCACAACTCCTTGAACAAACGCAATACATCTGCACCTGAGGCAATATCGAGATTGCCTGTGGGTTCGTCTGCGAGTAGCAAAGGGCGATTCCCAGCAATGGCACGGGCGATGGCCACACGTTGTTGCTGGCCACCAGACAATTGGTCGGGAATGTGATCCATCCGGTCTTCGAGATTGACGCGGGTNAGNGCGACTCGAGCACGCTCTTCAGCTTCTTTGGANGANACACCCGAAATTTCCAAGGCCATGGCCACATTGTCCAGNGCTGAAAGATGATCAAGCAGGTGGAAATCTTGGAAAATCCAACCCACAAGGTTGCGTCGTACATCGACGACTCCTGAAGGATTCTTCAATCCGTAGACCCGTGAATTAAGATCAATTTCGCCGCCATCCGCAGGCAATAAGCCTCCGATGATGTTCAACAGAGTAGATTTGCCGCAACCCGAAGGACCCATGAGCGCAACCAATTCTCCACGCTTCATTTCGAAATCGATTCCTTTGAGAACCTCTAATCGGTTTGAGCCTGAACCAAAGCCCTTGGTCAAGTCATTCACGCGTAGCATATCCCAATCTCGTTCTATTAGGCTTTAAGCAGTTGTTCTAGGTCGCGGTATAATTTACAGCTGATTCCATGCATTTTTCAGACTCTCGGACCAAGCTTCGATACTGAATTGATGTGCACGTTTCAGTGCCGTTTTGCTGGGCATCCTGCGCTTTTGTTTCGAACCCAAATTTACAATCGCTTTGACCCATGCATCGATGTCTTCGTGTGGCAACAGCCATTCTATTGGAGAAACCTCGTTGTGGGCGGGTAGATCTGCCACCAAAACGGGGCAACCTGAGGCCATTGACTCAAGTGGTGGAAGTCCAAATCCTTCCGCGACACTTGGAAACAACAGGGCATTGCAATGCTGATAATAGCCGCATAAATCGATGTCAGAAAGACGACCGACCCAGTGAAGATTGACCCCTCTTTCCGTCGCCAATTTGAGCAATTTTTCCTTGGATTTTGGACTGGATTCAGAACCTACTTTGTGAAGCACAGTTCTTGCTTTGATCTCAGAAGGAAGGGCATCTAGCACCTCGATGAGAAATTCCATCCGCTTGCGAGGTTCTTCACTGCCCACACATAGGAGATTGATTTGTGTATAATCCAGAGTTTCAGGTTTGGGCAAAGGATAGGCGATGGGGTCGTAGCCTTCTACATCTATGCCATGAGGAACTACGGCAATCGATTTCTTCGGCCATAATTTGCGAGCTTCTTCTGCCGTCGCTTCGGAGATGCAAATCAGTAAATCTGCTCGTTCCAAGCCGCGACGAATGTGTTTGAGGTCCTGGCGTCGAAGCAGGCCTGGGCGATTGTCACCGATGCTGATTTTCCCCTGCTTGGTGGAAATTTTTCGAGGTTCCAAGTGGAATAAATCATGCACAGTGATGCTCACGGGAATCTTGCAATCCATGGGAACAAGGTGGGCCTGTTCTTGATCGGTGATGTGCAAGATGTCTGCTGAATTTTCATTTACAGCAGCAGCAACATGACTTGGATGGTGCTTTCGACGTCGACGCCATCTGGTGAGTGGATTGCCTCCTAACTCATGCTCAATCACATTCGCAACCGAAAAACCCGCGACAAGATCCTGTCCCAATCGGTCCACAAGGTCATGATGTGCACGGCCGAGTCCAGTTGAACGAGACAGCGCCCCGCCTCGAACCACCAAAACTTGNCGCGACATCAGCCCGCCCAGCCCATGCTGATATTAAACGGACAAGCGAGGGCGTGTGCGTGGACGACGATTCGGACTCCAAACCTCGCCTCCTGGTGGTGAAGGGAACCTTCGAGCAATTCGGGGGCGCTGAGAGGGATTTGCTCAACAATTTACAGGCTTGGCAAGAACACTTCGAAATCACCCTCACATCATTGCACCTGCCACAAGATGCACGCGACCTTTTGGAATCACTCGACATCCTGTATCTTACACCTGCCATACCTTGGAAAAAACCGACAGGCAGCTGGGCTGAATTCCGCGCATTGGCCTCACGACAGGCTTCCAATCGCTGGTGGAACATGCTTGAATTGACCGAGCAAGGATTGCGGCTTCACGATGTCTTGGCCACCAGTGATGCTGTTCACTTGACCAGTGGTGTGGCGAGTTTAGAATTCAGCCAGATGGTGCCCAAGGATTTGCCGATTCATTATCACTGCTTGGAACCCCATCGTGGTCTCCATGAAGATGTGCTTCATCGCAGAGTGGACGGTACACCTAAGCAAAATCTTGCCATGACAAAATTCCTGTTGGGCAAGCAACGTCGTCGTGATATTTCGATGACCCATGACCTCGTNGATCGCTCAAATTCAGCAATCAGTGGAAACTCTCCTTGGATTCAACAACGAATCAAATCAGTATACAATGAAGACTCNGGGTTACTCTGGCCTTCAGTCAATCTTGATGTTTGGAAAGGNGATNGTCCTGAACCGGAAATGCGTGTGGTGGCCATCGGTTCGGCTTCATTTGTCAAAGGGACCATGGACACCATCGACATGTTGGCTGGAACTGATTTGGCGTACCATCACGTGGGGGGAGGTTCGGAAGAGGATTTGGCCATTCTAAGGAATCATGCAAATCGTAAACAGGTCGATTTTGTGGTTGAACCTCGGCTTTCTCAAGAGGCACTGGTCTCCTTGGTTAAGAGGTCGCTCGCGGTCGTTTCACTGGCACGCGATGAACCGTTTGGATTGACACCCATCGAGGCACAAGCCGCTGGTACACCGGCACTGATGGTCGACGAGGGTGGCTATCAACACACGGTCAAAGATGGAGTCTCGGGNCGCTTGTTACCNCGAGGCGATTGGAGTNCTTGGCACGCCGCACTGGAGGAAGCCAAAGANTCGGATAATCGTACTGCGTGGTCANAAGCCGGNCAAGCACAAATTGCAGAGATGGGGNTGCGNCCTGAAGATCAAGCGGAAACTCTGAGAAAAATCGTCTCAAAATTGAGAGATCAATGACTCATCTTTTCGCTCTTCGGTTGGATGAAAATCACAACCAATAACGCGATGAGTGAGAGCATCGCTAAAGTCACAGATATTCCAAACGAAAGTGAGGGGGCTGATTCAAGATGGGGCCAAATCCCGATTAAATCGCCCACCGTTTCGCCACGAGTCATGAGACTGCCAATCGAGCCGAGCATGGCGGCTGTCCCGTATCCTAGACTTACCAAAACCACATGGAAGATGCCCTTTTTCCGTTCCGACCACAATTCTGGACCCCATGTATATCGACCGTGAATCACACCGATCCACAGACCCAAACACAGTCCTGAAAGCAACATTTTGTTGACCAAGAAGGGTGAGGATGATGCATCTCCCGAAGCGTTCCCGGTGAGCGCGACAACGGGGATGCAACACAACGAAAATATCGCTGAGAGATATGCAGCGAAATCCAAACCGCGTAGAACTGAAGGACCAAATTTATCCATAATCGACTCACCGAAGCACAGCACAGTCGCCAACACAGAGAAGGTCATCGATCCGACCAACAACTCCGTGCTGAATGCATGAAGCGTTGCGGCTGCAACCATCACAGACCACCTCCGGAATTTTGCAAGAGATGATCGGGGCCGTAATGCAGCCACTGTTCATCCGTCCAACCGGGTGGCCGGCGTGGATCGTCAAGCGCCAATGCAGGAGTGGTTTGTGGAGCAACCATGGGCCCAGGTGCAGTCACCATGCTTGTTTGATCTGCTGAGATGAGAGCCGCTTCAGGTTCATTGAGCGATGAAGATGCAGAACGGGACATTCGACGCTGAATCGAGATGCATAGAGCGATACTTCCGAGCATCAGTGCCAGCGATTGCAGACGAACGGCAGACAAATCTGCTCGATAGGCGTCAACCTCATTGCCAACTGAAATCCACCCTGTACTTTCAGTGAATTCTTCATTGCTCATCACCACTCGATATGAAAGTTCGATATCCGACAGAGCCGCAGGGAGCGTAGCTACCCACATATCGCCCTCTTGAGTCGCCGCAGTGGAGATGGTTGGACCGTCACCAATGCGATATTCTAGTGTCACAGTGGTTGCATTGATGACAGGCATTGACAATTCAGAAGATTCACCCAATGCTCGAGAATTCATCGCCTCCCATGGAAGCATCTGAGGGAGGTTTTCTGGAATCGGTCCGACGGTCACATTGTATCCTGAAGAGAGTTGCATCCTTGCAGCTCCCCCTCCTCCGTGGTGAACGCCTGCGTAGAGAGTGTGGGTTCCTTCGGTGGCGGGTGCGAGAAGGCTCCAAGTGATGGTGGCCCCATTTTCAGAATCAAGCACATAGGTTTCGACATAATTGGTTGAACCACCCTCGCCATTGGACAAGATGGTCCAACCCGCATCCTGAGGTGTGTCGGAGACACCAAACGTATCACTCAACAAGAAGACTCCAATCATTGCTCGACTTGACAATTCCATTTGATTCACTGTGATACTAATCGAGATGGGGCCTCCAACATAGGCTGAATCTCGATCTTGAGAAAACGATAGGACTGCAGATGAAGGCTCAGATAGTCCAGGGTCACCATGACAAGAGCCACCACAGGATGTATCTCGATTGGCATCCCCATTTCCTCCAGGGTTTGCCGATAATGGGGGGACACACAGAACAAGCAGAAGCAAGCCGCCAATGAGNAGTGCGCGTCGCATTTACGCACCCCTCCCGAAAAAGCGGTCNAAGAGTGCAGTGGCAATCGCCCCGAAGATGAGCAAAAATGCCAACANAGAAGTCATGGTGGTNCCCAATGAACTCTCACCTTCGGGTTCGACTATAGGCATCTGAGAGACTTCAAGNGCCACGGTTACTGTGTTGCTAGATATTCGAGGATTGTGAACTTCACCTACATCAGCAGTCACCGTATAGTGATAGGTTCCGACAAGGTGCAATGGTTCAGACCACGATGTGGAATTTGTCTGNCCTACAGACTCAATCTCCAACAAACCGCTGGAGTGGACAATCGGTTCATGCGTTCGCCAAATGGTGAAGGTGGTCGCATCACCGGCCCACTCCCAGTTCAAATTGACNTCTCCATTCGAAATACTTGCATCNAGATCGGAGGCCACAGGTCCAAACGAAGCAGTGATCGTTTGGCTTGAGACATGAGAGCCNCCATCTGCATCCATGACCGTAAGTTCTGCACTGGTCATTGGATTGACCAACACGACCGAGACGGTCTCTCCGACGAAGGATTCTCCACCAATGTCCCAGAACCATGCCACAATCTCGCCATCGGAATCGGTAGAAGCTGAGGCATCAAGGATGGTAATGGCTTCAATGAGGGGATTTTCTGTGAAAGTAAAATCTGCGACAGGCATGATGTTGTTGATGACAACGGCGTCGCTTGTAAACGGTGGACTCTGAGCAAAACCATCGTTGAGAATCACACGAACAGACCATGATTGGCCCACCCCCAACCAATCGGTGGATACAGTGGTCAGATTATTGAGTGCATCAACTTGGAATCCATCCCGCAACCAATGAATCGTGGTGGTTAACGAATCTTCATCTGGATCTTCTGTGGTGATTGACAACTCAAGGGGCATCAGAGCCGTTGCATTTTCTCCAATGGATAGAACCGAAATTGTTGGTAGAGTATTGCCAATGGTCACCGATGAGGATTGAACCTCATCTCCGTTAATCGAGCCGTCATTGGGCGTATATCGAGCCATCCAAACCTCGCCACGATTGGTTTCATCAGCCGAAATCACGAGATTGTTTGTCAATTGGCTTTGCAATTGTCCGTCTCGATACCAACGAACGGTCGGATTGGCTTCGAAATCCCCATCCAAGTCATCGTACAGAGCACTGATTTGGATGTCGTCAGAGGAAGTTGGAGCCTCTGGACTGAGGGTAACCTCTGAGACAACAGGAGCGGTGTTGACGATGGTTACACTCTGAGAATTGGTGAGAGGACTCCAATCAATTCCATCCGAAACTCGGACAACAAAATGCCAAGTTTCCCCTTTTGTCGTTGCAGTGTGAGGGACGGTGGTCAAGCCATCGTATGCGGGGACGTGGATACCATCCCGATACCACTCGATTTCAGAGTCCAACTCCATATCTCCACTGTCGGTATCGACAAAGGTCCAAACCGCATCCAAATCGTCGGTAGTGGATGGAGCGCTAGGCCCAATCAATGCCGAATTCACTGAAGGAGCATTGTTGGACGAATCAATAATCACCAAATTGCTCAGAATTTCTGAACCTGCATCTGTTCCGTCATTTGGGATGACCGAAAATTGCCATTGGTCTCCGGAACGCGTCATGAGGCTGGAAACGGAAGTTGCGTCGTCGAGTTCGGAGACTCGAACACCATCCAAATACCAAACAATCGAGCTGCCCGATTCGGGATCTTGGTCCGGATCACTATACTGGTATGTGGCAGTCAATGCATCGGTTTCATCTGGACTTGAGGGGGACAGTTGCGCACTTTGTGCCTGAGGTGGTGCATTGAGAACGGTCACCGGTCCAGCACTTTCCATCGTACCGAAATCAGTCCCATCAGAAGGGGAGACTTCAACCGACCATTGTTCGCCTTTGGCTACAGAAATTGACATTTGGTCATTCACTGGAGAATGCAAAGCACCCTGGTTATACCATCGAATTTCTGTACCCGATTCTTGATCACCATCTGCATCACTGAAAGTGTATGTCAAGGTCAATCCTGTGAGGACTGTCGGATTGGTCGGAGAAAGTTGGAGATTGGAAGCGACTGGAGGCGTATTCGTCGCTCCGGCTGCTTCAGCGAGCGTGATGGTGTTGGTACCCCATGAATCCCCTGAATTCCCACCGTTCCCATTTCCAAATAGAACTGCGAGTGAAAATTGAACTGAACCTGAACCCGCTGCGGGTGCGGTCCAATCTGCACCCCATGAGCGACTTGTGTCCGAACTATGGGTCAATTCATTTCCGATTTGTTGGACATTGGTACCCAAGTTACTCCAACTGCCCATACTGGTTGAACCGCCTGAATTGGTCGATTTTAGGTTAAATCCACCACTACCTGAAATCCACACACCGCCATTATCCCATGTGATGGAATATGTTGTACCGCCAACGTAACCACCTGATGGCAATCCATTGATGCCTGGAGTAAACCCTCCACCTCCACCATAATGGCAGCCACAACCACCGGTAGAGCCCGTTTTTCCACCCGAATTGGCATCAACGAAATTGGCCCCATATATTCCAATGAGGAGGATGCTCAGTAGAATCGCACGCATACGCATAACATGTCGCTGGCGTGGCAACTAGATAATGGCTCGTTCAGAGATGCTCAAATTCAAACCGCTTGACGACAGAACGATATTCCAACAGTTTGGCCTCAACGAAAATTTCGTTTCCAACAGAGACTTGCATGGTGTTTGGGATTCGCACCCCGACTCCAATGCCTTCAACGGTGCCAATGCAGGTTTGTCCACCACGGAATTCACTGCTCAATCCTATGCCGATGGTGTTCTCCAACTTCTCAATCTTCATGTTGAAGTCAAACGCTTCACCGGATAGGCTCTCGACAAATCGACGCTTTTCCCCGAACAACTTGAGCGAATCCAATTGATCTGCAACATCTGAGATTGTCATCTCAGAGGTTTCCATTTCGGGCTCGGGCTCGGGCTCGGGCTCGGGCTCGGGCTCAGGCTCGGGCTCGGGNTCAGGCTCAGGCTCGGGTTCTGACACAATCATTGAGGTTGAGGTCATCAATCGATCATGTCCATTATCACCAAACAAACGAACTTCATATTCACCAGAACCCAGGCCCTCAAATGTCACAGCTCCGGCGGTCTTGGATTCACCAGGAGTTTGGGTGCCGCCAACATAATTCCAGCGACCTTGATGTTCCCCATTGCCCGCACCGGGAGAGAATATTCCAATCCAAGCATGATTGTCACCCGAACTACCTGAAAAACCGACTGAGAAGTGAGCCCCTGGTTGTGGACTTTCGGGTTCAATGAACAGCATGGGTGGCGAAACAGCTTGCTGAGATTGGTCTTCTTCCCAGTTATCGGGTTCGGCCGCAGGCATTTTTTCTGCCACTTCTTCGGCCTTCTTCTTGGTCATTTCTTCAATTCGATCCAACTCTTTCATCGCCCGCTCGCGAGCAGCATTTTGCACCACTGAACCCGGTAGATTCCCGATGAGTTTTTCCACATGTTCGTTGACCAAGGGCCGAATTGAATCAATTTGAGCGGCAGGGTCTTGCAACGCATCGTGGTATGCTTGAAACGCGGAAATGAAGTCCTGTTCGGAGACCATGAGGGTGCTACGGTTGCACTCAGCAATTGAAACTGATGTTTGACTGCTCTCGGCCATGCCGTTGAATTCATGAAGCGTATGGAGTTCGACAGGTGCATGAAGCCAATCGAGACCGTCGCAATCATCGGTGCGGGGAACATGGGTAGTGGGATTGCCCAGAAGACTGCACAGGAACAATTTCCCGTCCAAATGGTCGATAGAGAACAACAGTGGGTAGAGAGAGGACAGAAAACCATTGCAACATTGCTTGGAGAAGCCGTTGAAAGGCGAATCTTTTCTGAAGGCCAAGTTGAAGAAATTCAGAACAGAATCACGGGTGTCGTTGGTGTGGAAAATGTAGCCCACGACACCGATCTTGTGATTGAGGCTGTATTCGAAGACTTTGATGTGAAAAGTGCAGTATTCAACACATTGGATGCCGCCTGTGGAGAGGAAACCATTCTCGCCTCAAACACCTCTTCATTGAGTGTCAACGCACTGGCTGAAGCCACNGCAAGGCCAGATCGATTTGTTGGATTGCATTTCTTCTATCACCCTGCCAAGAATCGCTTGGTTGAAGTCATCCCCTCTGATACTTCAAGCCCCGAAACCATTGCTCGTGTTGAACAGTACTGCAAAATGTTGGGCAAAGTTGTCATTGTGTGTAAAGATCGACCCGGATTCGTAGTCAACCGATTCTTTGTCCCTTGGTTGAATGAAGCTTGTCTATTATTGGAAGAAGGAGTGGCGACAACCGCACAAATCGATGCTGTCGCCTGTGCTGCCTTTGACATTGGAATGGGCCCTTTTGCATTGATGAATTTGACAGGACCACCCATCGCTCTTCACTCAACAAACTACCTTGCTGAACAACTCCAAACACCCCGCTATACNGGTGCTCAAAACCTGTGTGAATTGGTTGAGAAGNGTGAGATGTGGGANATTGGTGAAGATACNNATTGNAGNGAAGAGGTTGCGNCCATCATCTCTGAGCGATTGCTGGGTCAGGTGTTTGCAGTCTCCAGTCAGATTGTTGCAGAAGAAATCTGCTCGATGGAAGATGTCGACCGTGGAGCGAAGGTTGGACTGCGTTGGATGAATGGNCCGTTTGAAATCATGAATGCGATTGGTGTAGAGGAAGCGCACAGAATGGCAGCCGCCTACGCCAACCTTGCCGAATTCGACCTGCCTCCATTCTTTGGANTCAAAGCGGAAACTGGACACTCCTGGGAATTCAACTATGTCGATGTTGAACAAACCGGNTCTATCGCTACGGTTCGATTGAATCGTCCAGAAGCCATGAACGCATTGAATGAAACCCTCGTTACACAACTTGGTGCTGTATTGGATGATTTGAACGCTGATGACTCCGTGCAATCCATNGTTCTGGAAGGTGCAGGAAAAGCATTCGTTGCGGGCGCAGATGTCAAGTTCTTTGTCGACAAGTTGCGAGCCGATGCTTTTCCTGACATCTATGAATTTACAGCGAATGGNCATGAGGTCCTCGACAAACTTGAGANTAGCCCNAAGACCACCATTGCCCTGACCACGGGNTTGGCCTTAGGNGGCGGTTTGGAACTCGCTTTGGCTTGTGATTACCGAATTGGTACAAGACGCAGTCAGTTTAGATTCCCGGAAACCAACATTGGGATTTATCCAGGCCTCGGTGGCACGCAACGAACGGTTCGAATCTGTGGTGTTGAAGCCGCTCGATGGGCGGTTCTAGCTGGGAACTTCATGGACTCAAAAACCGCATCTGCGCTCGGAATATTGACTCATCTNGTTGAACCCGCAGATGTCAACGACACAATGGAAAGAGTGGCTTCAGAAGGGAAGCCTGCGAACAAATACCCAGGNACNCCCAAGAATNCNGATCACCCTGTTNCTGCATTCGCGAATTCATTTTTCAGCGATGAAAACATGTCGATGCTCCTGAACGGAACCTGCCCAGATGGATTTGACGCTGAGGATCGAAACGTCGGGCGGCAACTGAAATCTCTCAGCCGCACAGCTCCCATCGCTCTGCGAATGGCGAGCGAACTACTCGATGGCGCCGTAGAAACCGGNGGTGATTTGAACGCTGGACTGGCACTTGAGTTGTCCAGTCTTGAGGACATCTTCAGTACCGCTGACGCGTTGGAAGGACTGTCCGCCCTGATTGAGGGGCGACGGCCCAGTTATACCAACTCATGATCCGGNAAATTANTGCCGGAAATATGGGCGCATTTCGCCGATTGTTCNGACATATAGCTCGGCAAATTTTCGCAAATTCATGCGTCCACCTCAGGCTTTTTCGAAAACAATCGTAGCCACATACTTGGCTTCGACTCATTCTTCGGAGATTCTTTCCGATCCGCTTGCATCTGCTCATATTGAGCATCCCATTCATCAATCCAATTCTTCAACCATGCATCCATTTGTAGACCTCCTATCAGTGTGGATAGTAAACCATTGGTAGCAGGTCCTATTTAGACTGCGAAGTATCAATGCTTAAATCAGGGTGCATTTTCCACACCATGTTACGTAGATAACACCGAGATGATCTGATGCCTGAACCCCCGATGATTTTGCCTAAAGAAGACCTGCTCGAAGTTGAATCAAGTATTGTCACAACAGAGGGAATGGGTGCACGGATTCGCCAAATTCTCGGAGAATACCATGGTGGTGACCATGACATCGCTTGGGAGGTTGAAGCCTCGGTAGAGGCGTTGGAAGTGTTCACCAGCCGTTGGACCATTGAAATCTTGGCCACTCTGTACATTGCGGGCGAGAGGCGATTCAATGAATTGCGAAAACTCCTGACTGGAATCTCGAGCAGAACGCTGTCAGACAAATTACGTGCATGCACAGAAAATGGATTGCTGGATCGAATCGTCGTTGATGGCCCCCCCATCCGAGTTACATACCGATTGACAGAGCATGGGCTACGTGCAGGTCGCTTGTTGGGGCCGCTTGTGGCCTACATGAAATTGCAAAAGGGTTCGGTTAAACCTCAATAATCGTGGCCGGGGATTGAACCAAAACCTCGCAGGTGGTGCGCTACACATGGAGTGGGGTTCTGATCCAGAAAATTTCCAGATCACCACGGGTTATGTTCGTATTCGACATATCAATCGCGCATTAATGGAAACCTGGTTCCGAGAAATCTCACTGGTGGATATTGATACCCTGCCCGATGAAGGTGGGATTTTGTTCACTACCTGGCACCCGGGAGGACTGATTGATCCGATGCTAATGATGGCGGCATTGCCCGGGAATCTGACCTTTGCAGCAAAGCATACGCTGTTCAAAGTTCCAATCTTGGGACGNATTATTCGGATGGCTGGAGCCAAACCTGTACATCGTGCTCAGGACTCGAGCGAAGGAGACGGTGGTAATCGATCCGCAAAGAATTCCAATTTGATTGAGAGTTTAGGCGATGCGGTCGCCATGGGAGGACGTGTCGCAATTTTCCCCGAAGGTGTATCTCACCTAGAAGCCCATCCTGTACGATTGCGTACCGGTGCGGCTCGCATTCTTTTGCATGCCATACGCAAGGCCAATGCGGAAGGGAAAGCAAGGCCCAATGTCGTGCCACTGGGATTGCACTATACCGATCAGCACCGTTTCAGAGAAAGGGTCAGCCTACAAGTCAACAATCCATTGCCGATACCCCCTCTACCCGGTGAAGATGGAGCACCGGCTCCAACGGAAGCAGAAGTTGCTGAGTTCGGTGAGCAGGCCTACGATCGAGCTTGGTGTAGTGCAATCACTGAACTTCTCAAATCTGAAATGGATCGTTGCAACCAAGCACAGGAAACTTGGGAAGATCGCGAACTCATTTGGCGCGCGAGGCGAATGGTACACGTGTATCGTGCCAACCAAGGTCAAGCCCCATCCGGACCGCTGCCGTATGAGCAGGCTCTTCTGGGCTCACGTCGAGTTCGCGCTGCTTGGCAGTTCAAATCCGAACATGAGCCTGAACTCACTGAACGGGTTGAAAGTCGATTTCGTGAACACCATAGTGAAATGAATCAGTTGGGCTTGCGCTCTTGGGAAATTTCAAATCGTGAAGAACGGATTTCAAAGCGTGCATTCATCAAGAACTTGACCTATTGGATTTGGTCGATCTCATGGATGTTGGGTGTAGTATCTTGGGGGGCCGTCATCGGTTCCATCCCCCCATACATGTTGACGCGTGTCATTACCAACCAATATGTCAAGCGTGAGTCGAATAAATCGGGATTAGGNTCGATGAAGATTCTGTGTTCCGTGGTGTTATACCCCATTTGGTGGTTGATGATTTCAATCCCCATTGGTTGGTTGATTTCNTCACCTGAATCACCCATTCAAGACGTGCAATTGCCGAGTTTGATTCTACCTCTATTGGCAGGCATCCCCTGGCCCCTAATGGCCCTCATCGTACTCTTGTGGTGGCCAATTTCTGCTCGATTGCATCTCCGATTGTATGCTCGTGCCAGTCGGTCATGGCGAGCGCTCAGATTGGGCATCAAATTGCGCAGTGGCTCAGTTGATTGGGACACACTGTTGCAGACACATGCTGGATTGGCGGGNGAATTGGCAACCATTGGATCGGGATTGGTTCTCCCCGGTGACCCCGATTGGGTGGAGCCGCAATCGGGCATGGAAGATTGGGAAATGGTTCGAGTTCGGGGCGAATGAGTTGTCCGAACACCGGACCAATTGCTTCAATAAGCACTGAACCCCAAAGAGTTCCGATGGCACTGCTACAGCAATGGCACCGCCAACGCCCATGGCTGATGGCCGGAGTGGCTGCCGTGGGTGCAAGTTTGGGCGCAGCCATGCCTTGGAATTGGGCCGCCAGTGGTGTAATTTCGACCAATGAAAACAATCCTTGGGAACATCCTCTACGACAGAGAATCTTGCAAGTTCTAGATGCACAACCCGGTTTGGCATATCGTGAATTGCAGCGAGAACTGGGTGCAGCCAATGGTACCCTACGGCACCACTTGGATGTGCTTATTTCCAACCGTTCAATTACCGTGATTCCAGTCAATGGACGTTCTTGCCATTATGCGGGTGCACCTCAGCAAATCGAAGTCTTGCGAGAAATGAATGTTGGNAACTCGGAAAGTGCAGCTCGAATGATGCCGGTCGGACTTTCCGGAGCACAACGAATTGT
Organism: Methanobacteriota archaeon; assembly: GCA_002724815.1. Classification (GTDB taxonomy): domain Archaea; phylum Thermoplasmatota; class Poseidoniia; order Poseidoniales; family Thalassarchaeaceae; genus MGIIb-P. The sequence continues at coordinate 15,374 of PBPV01000032.1, forward strand.
AGTTGCCCGNNTGATGAAGAAACCCCAACCCAAGAGTCAAGCAGAATTGAGTCGCGAATTGGGNCGTTCAAGGGCGACCGTTCATTCAGCNATCAAGGTCCTTCGTCGNCGCGGNATNCTTCACAGCCATGAATTGAANTTGGCTCCNCANCTNGAGGGTTTNCANACCTCTGGAGTCGAGTACGAGTGGTTGGATGAGCGNCCNCTTCCNGAGTAATCCGGAAATGGNNGAGTAACGACATAGTTAGGTCTGAGTCGCTTCTGACGTCGGAGAGGTTTTGAGCCCCCATGCTCCGGCTGCGACCTATGCTGAGCATGCGATTGGTTGAGCAACCCGCACCTGCGGGCTCTCGCGATGTCGATCAACTGGTCAGTTGGTTACTGGACACTCTAGAGTTCGTTCGAAGGTCTGGGGATGATTGGACTGGAGAGGGAGTTCATTCACCAATCCACCGGATTCTTTGCGAATACATGCTGAAACAACCCGGTCAAGGCTGGGATGCACAGACACTCGGGGATGAACTAGGATTGTCACCCACTGCGATCCAATATCAATTGGGCAAACTGAACGAATGTGGGCTGACTGCAGCCGTCAACCGGGATGGGTGGCGTGTGCACCATCTTCGGAATGGTTCCTTGTCAAATGCTGTTGAGATGATGGCGAACGAAGCGCGACTGGTTCTAGAGCAACGACTTCGAATGCTGGAGGGATGGATGAAGGAGAGTGATTTGCGGATGAACATCCCTTCTGAAAAGAAGGACGAAGGGCAGTTCCAAATTCAGATACGGGGTAGAGCACCATTGCTTGAAGGGCAAGATGAATTAGACGCATTTTTGTTGGATTTGGGTTTGCTTGGTGATCGAGTTCGTCGTCCAGCGGACGGCAGTCCTCCACTAGGTCGATTGATGTTTGAACACCTATTGAATGCACATACACCACTTTCTTTGGATGAAGCATTGGACCAATGGGGGACTACGCGACCTCGATTGACAAGAACGCTCGATCGCTTCAGAGCTGCTGGTTTGGTTGAGCGAATCCCTCGGATCGATCGGCTTCCAGTTACATTGTGGTCGGCATTGCATTCTCAGCACGACAGGCGTGGGAGTGACTGGTTGATGAAGAAAGGTGGATTGTCTAGAATTGATGAGAAAGTCGCCAAGAAAATCATCAAAGCCTTGGATGGAGGGACATTCAATGTCGAAAGTTGTGAGAAAATTTTTGTTTCTGTGGAGCCTAAAGAGCAGATGGTTCTGCTAAATTTGCTCGGTGGAAAATTGCCCATTGGTTGGCGCCTTTGTGGAGCCAAATCCGGCCAAGTCTGCGAAAAAGTATTGGCCAAAGCGGACCGTACATTCAGGCGAATCAAGCGTGTTGCAGAGACTCTGGAAAAAGCAATTCAGGTTGATTAGCTAATTTCAACTTGATGAGATGACATACAGTGTACCATCATCAAGGAAATTAGTGTAGAACAGAAAGTCCCCACTGGGGTGGAATACAATCGGGAGTGGGCCACTCAAATCAGATGCGAAGACCGAGGTTTCAGATGACCAACCTTGGGGCTCGCTTGCATTCTCTGTGAAATCGATACGGACGATTTCATGACCGACTGGCACAATGGCATTCCAAGAGCCAAAGACAGTGGCATAGACGGTATGATTGCCACCTGGAAAAGAAGAGTTGGGCGGCCGGTAAGCGAGGTTGTTGAGGCTTGAATGAGGCGTCCAAGTTACGATTGGACCAATCGTTCCTTCAGGAACTGGATGATCAGGATCATCATCTGGCCAACCATAATTCTCGCCAGGGATGAGTAAATTGATTTCTTCAGGAGGATGATCGCCTTCCCAATCACGGCCGTTGTCACTGAAGATGTAACCCATATCCGGCACCCAAATTCCATGGAAGGAATTTCGAACACCACTTGCGAGAATCCCATGTGCTCCCGTGCTTGAATTGACCCACAATAGAGCTGCATTGCGTTCATCCACCTCATCACAGATGTTGCAAGTTGAACCGACATGCCAAATCACGGTACCGTTGGGCATGATGTCTAGATTGTTGGTCTGGTGATTTCCTGTCGGAATATCATCGATGAGAGTCCATCGTGGAGCATCATCCAAAGTCGAATCCAGAACCGTNTGATTGATTCGAGTCAACTTNCCACGTTCTGACACGAGAATGTGATCATCGAGGATGAGGATATCGTGAGGTTCGTGGACATCCGTTAACAACGTGAAACTCAGTTCTGTTGGATTCCACTCATCCTCAGAAAGATCGAAGTTCAACAGTCTGATGACATCTCCATCTCGGTCGCATACGAGTAAATCACGATCCGATACCCACTCAAGACAAGCTGGGCCGCCGAGTCCACTCACCACCTCATCGATGACAAAACCGTCCTCCACTTCCGGATCACTCCATCCAAGATAAGGTGAAACCATCTGGAGAATGAGAAGAATGACGAATAAAAGAGTCAGGATTCCAATGCCGGACCATGCTCGACGAGTTTCGTTCAACGACGCGTACCAGTATTTACAAGACATAGACGATGTGCAGCAGATGGATGAAGCCTTCGAGATAGAGAAGAAGCGCCGTATGCGCAGTATTCTCGGTGACGACAAAGCTCATTATGCCCCACTAATTGAGCAGCTACTTTTCATGGAGCTCTCCCACTGCGGGTGA
>PBPV01000033.1 GCA_002724815.1 Methanobacteriota archaeon
GTGGCTGCAATCGCCACGTTTTGATCGACCCAAAGACCAGGTCCCCAAAGTGGTGTGTCCCCGACTCGTCCTCGCGGACGACCCGTACAGCCTCCAGTCGATGATGCAACGGCCATGAGTCCCGACTGATCGATGGCGACACAACCCACTGTATCGTTGCCTGATGGAGAATCACTACCCCTGACCTTGGCCTTTGGAAATCCTTGTTGGTCCGCCCATTGTCGTGCACCTTCTCCCACCAATATGTGGATGGATTCATTGAGCAATCCTGCAGCCACCTGAATGGGATTTGGAGTATCCTCGATGGCCATGATAGCCCCAAGGCGACCATCAGAGGTCGCGATGGCTGCATCCAGTTGCACCGAACCATCAGCACGCTTTCTTCCACCCGTTCCGGCATTAAGTTGAGGGTCGTCTTCCATGATTTGAACGGCAGCAACGACGGCTTCGACGGCTGAACCTCCAGCACTCAGAATGTGCCAACCCGCATCAGCGGCTTTGTCAACGCCGGGCTGATCTTTTGCCGTGTGCCCGGCTCCACCGTGACAAACGAGCATGGGCTCAGACATGTGATTCCCTCAAGTGATTACGCGGAAGGACGACCACTTGGGTTTGGAGTCAAACGATCGATGACGGCGCCCAAACGCTCAACCAAGGAACTCTTGTTCTCGTTGGATACCAATGCATTCTCCATCACCTCATCTAGGGTATCGACGGCAATCACTTCGATTTGATCTTTGTACATGTCATCGATGAGAACATCTTTCATGTTTGCGCGAGGGATAATGACTCGACTGATACCACTCTTTGCTGCAGCCTCAATTTTCGCAGTCACTCCACCGATGGGCAGAACCTCACCACGAACGGAAAGAGAACCTGTCATGGCCAGATTTTGATCGATTGGGATGTCTTCAAAGGCGGAAATAATCGCGGTCGCAATGGTGATACTGGCACTGTCTCCATCGACACCATGGGTGTCAACGAACTGAATATGAATGTCATAATCCGAGACATCTTTTCCGGTCAACTTCTTGATTACCGCACTCACGTTGGTGACGCTTTCTTTCGCCAAATCGGACAAACCACCTGTCGCAAATACGCTACCGGATTTGGATTGAGTGGGTGTGACCAAAGCTTCCACTGGCAGCATGATTCCACTGAAATCGGATAGACCCGAATCCGCACCGAGCACAGCCAATCCATTGACTCGACCCACGCGTTCTCCACTGTTGACCAACATGGAGTAATCCAGTCGACGCTCGATCATTCGGTCTGCGACTTGCTGTTCCAAGGGGCGTGCAATCCTACGTGCAGCGAGAACATGTTTTCCACTGACAATATCGGCATTTTCTTCGCACGCCAAGTCACCTGCGATTCGGACCAATCCTCCCAACTCACGTAGGCGCAAGGTGAGCTTACCTCGGCGACCGGCTCGACGCTGTGCCTCTCGAAGGATGACTTCAACCGCAGAACGATCGAAATGGGGAATGGGGTTGCCGGTCTTCTTGTTCTGCTCATTTCGTACCTCTTGGGCGATAAATCGAATCAGACGGCGACGGTTTCGAGCGGTGTCACGCATGGTCGAATTGACGTAAACTTCGTAACCGTATCCACGAATTCGACTTCGCAATGCTGGGTGCATGTGTTGTACGGCATCGAGATTCCCCGCGGCGACGAGGATGAAATCACAAGGTACGGCTTCGGACTTTGTAAGAGCACCTGAAGAACGCTCCGAGCGGCCGGAGATTGGGAAGGCTTTCTCTTGCATTGCAGTCAGCAGTGCTTGTTGTTCTTGCAATCGTAGGAGGTTAATTTCGTCAATAAACAAAACTCCACCATGCGCCTTGTGAATCGCACCGGCTTCGACTCGCTCATGGGCTGGAGTTTCCATCCCACCCGACTGAAATGGATCGTGACGAACATCACCCAGTAGGCTACCCGCGAGTGTGCCGGTGGCATCGACGAAGGGGGGCATGTCGCCCCGCTTTCGTTTGACAAGCAGTTTTGGAATTCTCGACTCATCGTTGGAAACCAATCGATTTTTGATGAACATGTATCCAAACGCAAGGATGAACAATCCGAATAGTAGAGTAATGATTTCACCGGACTGGAGTGTGGCAATCAACAGAGCGGCACCAATCAGCAATGCCACGAACATCAGCGTACGACTGGTTCGTTCTCGCTGTTCTCGAAGTTGCTCTCGGCGATCCTTGACGATTCGATCGCCACGCCCGGCAGGAACGGTTCGAATCCGAGGCTCGTTCTCATCATCGTCATTCATGTAACACATGGTATCTTCAAGCGATTCTGAAGGCATGAGTTCAGTCATTGCCTTGGCCAGCATGCTCTTTCCTGTACCCGGGTCGCCAATCATCAGCATGTGACGACGTTGTTCGGCAGCCTTTCGAATCACGATGGCTGCATCTTCTTGACCGATGACTTGGTCAACCAATGTATCTGGAATGGGCACTTCATCTGTAGAACCAAAGGAGATGCCTTGGAGCCATTCATTAATCGACTCATCTACAATTGGATCTTCGCTACCATCCGCTACGGAGCCCATACCAAATCCGGTTTGCTCTTCAGCAGGTTCGGACTCATCAGCGATGTCAAGCACCTCTTCGGTGACTGCTTCATCGACTTCCTCATCCACCATGTGAACCGCTCCAGTATGGTTCTGGGGCTCGGCTTCGTTCTTGAATGTGTGCTCTGTGTACTTCGTTCGCCCAAGGGGGCTAAAGCCCCCTGGGCGGCTTGTAAACAAGCATCGGCGATTTGATATCGTAACCCTTTGTCGCACGGGTTGCACTCGGCTGCCCTCGGGTCGGCACCTTGCTTGCAAGGTTGTGTTCCTCGGAACAAGGACGTGGAAAAATGACTGAATTTACAGCACTTCGGGAAGACGATGGGCGCACTTACATCGTCCCATTGCAAGATGAACAAATCAAGATCAAAGGCATTGGCCGCTTCAGCCCAATGGAAGTCCTGAAGTCCACTCAGAATGGTGAAAGAGTCACCATCGGTCAAAAGGTCCTCACCAAAGTTGAGGTGGGCCTTCCGGAGTTGCGCAAAGGAATGAAACGAAGAGCCCAAATTATCAATCCGAAGGATGCTGGTTTTCTTCTCGCATGGATGGGTATTGGCGCCGGACAAACCGTACTTGAGGCAGGGCATGGTTCGGGCGGTTTGGCATTGCATTTGGCCAATGTTTTAGGTGAAAATGGAACCTTGGTTTCTGTAGAAAATCGTCCCGAACATGCAGAGGTGGGTCGAGAGAACATGATGCGAGCGTCCAATGCACTCAAAGAATTCCCTGATTGGACTCTAATTGAAGGGGACGTGGCTGATGTTTCATTCGACGAAATTGTAGAGGAATTCGATGCAATTATTCTCGATTTACCAGAGCCTTGGCCCGTGATCTCAGAACTGTCAAAAAAACTCAGATACGGCGGGAGAATTGCGTGCTATTGCCCGGTTTCAAGTCAATTGGAAAAGGCTTGGGAAGCCTGTGAAGAGGCTGGTCTCAAAGTGGATTGGGCTGGAGAAATGATGGAACGTGTATGGACCAAAGCCAGTCGAGGTGGTGTTCGACCCGGAAATACCCCCATGGGTCACACTGCTTTCCTGCTGATTGCAGAACGGACATGATCAGTCTTCACGAGGGGGCATGACTCGGTTCATGTCACCGCACGTTGGACACTTGAATCGGTAGGGCGCTTCCTTGTCGGTAGGCAGACGGATTCTGGCCTCGCAAGAGTAGCAACGTGCTGTACCATCTTCATCCGCACGGATTTCACCACGGCTCAAGTCTGAATCCTTGTTCTCTTCCTCAGCGGCTTCATCCCAGGCATCTTGTGCAGTTTGCTTTGAGCGCATCTTGGCACTGTATCGCATCCACATGATGAGTAAACCTGCAAACAGCCAGCCAGAGAGCATTGCAATCGCTAAACTAGCGACGTTAACCATGGGCCCACCACTCCACAATTCAGCTTCAGTAGGTGGGGGGGCATCGAATTCAATCTCNAGAGTGNTCGTCTCACTGCTAACCAAGAATCCTTGACCATCGGANAGNGAACCACTGGCTTCAATNCNGANNTCNANNGTNCCNANCGTNGGNTCNCCNGCAGGNTGNAGNGTNAGNGANTATGTCGCAACACCGAGTGGGGCGACTGAAAANACTCGNTGNGTCTGATTNTNCTNNATNAANGTCCAGTTNNTTNCNANATCTTGNACNTNNTNNCCNGCAANNNTCAAGAATCCNGAGACTTGNTCATTGCCATCATTTCGAATGGTTACGGTGTACGTTGCCGTACTATTCCACGGTAGNGNCCAATCATCGCCGTTCAAACTCACCTCAAGCATCGGTCCACCATTCGCACTGCGTTTCGGTTCGATTACAACTTCAACAGAAGCAACAGAACTGATGCTGGAATTGGCCAATGAAGTTGCCGTGAAGGCAATCGTATGCGTCCCAGCAAGTAAGCCACTGGAGGCGCTACAAGTTACAGCATGACTCTGGGCNGCAGAGCCCGCTGCAAGCGTGGCTTGTCCAGGATGATTGCATGAGAATCCAGAAGGNCCGGTGACCAACAGAGTGTCNTCNGCTTCNCCGAGNTTTGCTAGGAACAGGGTCATTGGGATGCTGCCTTCAGCAGGAATGGAGAGGACATTGGTCGCNACGGTTGCTTGCACAGAAACGGNGGGCTCNNCCGCATTCAATACCACTGAATCNGTGACCATGTCATCGTTCTCGCTCTCAACNACGAGGTTCATCGCAACATCNCCGCTNGCCCCAGTACGCCGCAACGTAACGGTGACTTCACCACTCTCTCCCGATGCGAGTGTCAGCGTCTGAGGTGAGATACCGACTTCAAATCCTGAAGCACCTGCAAGCGTAATGGCGAAGGTATCGGGTTCATTTCCGTCATTGATCACCGTAGCCGAGAATGTAGCGTCTGCTCCACTAGAGACTGGCAAAGAATCACCTGCCACCAACAGCCGTACTTCTGCGCGTTGAGTGACCTGGGCGTCGATGGTCAGAGAATCCCAAGTTGAACCATCATCTGGATGAATGGCAAGGATGGTGAATGTGTAAGTTCCCGATGCAATGTCATCGCCGATTGCAACTGTCATCGACAGTGTCACCCCATTCCCATCGGCGGCGATGGAAGATGTGTTATCCACTGTGATGGAGAATCCGGCTGGAGCATCACGCCAATCGAGAGTTGCGTTGGCGGGACCAGTGCCACTGTTGGTCAATGAAAAATCAACAGTCGTAGGCGAGTCTGCACCCACAGTGAAAGCACCACCGAGGGGACCTGACATCCAGATGGATGACCAAGGTTCAATGTCAACAGTCGTATTGAAATTCAAGCTAGATGAACTGCCTTGAGTTTCGGCCACGAGATTGACAACCTGCTCACCGACCAACTCGGTATCACTCGCCACAGAAGTAGACCACGTCAACTCAACAGTGTCTCCGGACAAGACTTCAACAAAATTTGAATCCGTGACAATCGAAAGCCCGTTGGCACTACCAGAGATTCTGAGATGTGTGGGTTCAGTACCTGTATTTCGAATGGTTGCAGTACCCGTTGTAGAACCCCCTGGAATTAGAATGGCCGATACTGCATCGACGAGTTCAAGCCCGTGCGAGGCTCCAACGACAATCTCATGGGTGAAGTGATACGATGTTTCTGAAATTTCATCCCAAGCCATCAATGTCAATTGGCATGAATCACCTTCACTTGCATCTTCATCGATCTGAACTCCCACCATGACGGATTCATTATCTTGAGAATTGAGGCGACTTCCATCAGCTTCTGAAGCATCCATGCTTGATGTACAGTGGCCTGAATCGGAAATCGAGTAAATCGATTCCGCTTCCGAAGTGCCAGCATTGTGGATGTCAAACGTGACCATACCTGTCGCATTNGGCAACCAGTTTGCGGTTGAGTCAAGGGCCGAAATTGTCAGATTGTGCGAACCGTTGACGCGGACAACGATGGTTTCTGAAATGCTGAAGTTACCAAAGGCAGAACCAGCCGAGAGTAGGAATCCGTAATCACCTGGAACTTCACCGTTGGGCACACTGATTCGAAGAGTACTCATTCGNACTTCACCCGCACTCATGTTGTATAGGGTTGAATTCATCCAACGTACATCCCAACCAGTAGGGACTGAACGCCCCATGGTGGTACCATTGCCACCACCGCCACTGGAACCAACTGTCATGCAAGTTGTTGCATTCGATACAGTGGACAAATTCTGACTCAATGTTGCGGATAGGCACCAATTCCCTGCAGAGACATTCCAAGTGTGATTCCAAGTGTGATTGGCCCCAGTGCTGGTCCAATTGTACAACCCTGCATCATGGGGGAATAGTGAACCATTCTGCTGAAGGGTCCAATCGACGATGTAACTGAGATTGGCTGTCAGGTTCACGGCGTCTAATTGCCCCGTCAGATTGGTTGCATTCGCTCCAAGGCTCGCGAAGAATTCAGTCGACCCAGTTGTGACATTGCCAGTCCCATTACTGGAGTGATTGCCTCCACTGTTGTTGCCAGAGTTGTTGCCACCATTGCCTCCGCTGTTGTTGCCAGAGTTGTTGCCACCATTGCCTCCACTATTGTTGCCAGAGTTGTTGCCACCACTGCCTCCGCTGTTGTTGCCGGAGTTGTTGCCACCGTCGCCCCCACTATTGTTTCCGGAGTTGTTGCTTCCACTGCTGCCACCACCGTTCCAGTTCGCCCAGAAATCCGCTAGATCTGCGGTTTCATCAACGGCCAGCACAATGTGGTCAGAAGACGAACCTAGATTAGAAATTGGAACATCGACATCAATCGATTGGCCGATTTCCATGTCCACCAAACCATTGTCTCCAACCGATGTATGTTCAAGTGCGGGCAAGTAAGATGGAGCCACAGAGAGATACAGAGTGATACTTGTTGCAACACTGGAGTCTGCGTGAGCAACGTGGATGTCAATGGAACCACTATCTGACAAATCGGCATCAGTTGCCAAATGAACAATGATACTCGTCGTAACTGAGAATGTGGGCAATACGGTCGAAATATTCTCATCGACTAAAGTGACATTCCAAGCGGAGGAGGTCAAAGTTGCATCTGTACTCAATGAAAAATCGTGAATTGATGTATCGTTGTTCTCGATGGTCAACGTCACATTGGCACTATCCCCTTGGATTAGCACCACATGGTCGTTTGACAAATCCAACAAAATGCGGCTGTCGGCAGATGCAATGGGAGTAAATGCAGCCAAGAAAACGCTGGAAATTAAGAGGAAACTCAAGGAAATTGAGCGCCGGCGCTGTTGGGACATGGTGTACACCGAATTCGTACCCTGCTTTGAGGATGCTGGGAGAACGCGTAAGCGTTCTCGTGAATTAAGCGAATTTACGATTGCTGCAGCGCCGTAATTAGGCCCTCATCCAATTGCTCCCAGGGGAATTGCCCATTTTCGGCCTCGCGACCAAAATGTCCACCAGCAGACGTCGCCGAATAGATCGGACGCAAGAGATCCAGATTCTCGATGATGGCTCGTGGGCGAAAGTCAAAATTATCGCGAACACGCCGACTAATTTCTTCCTCCGTGATACCCGGTGCAGTACTGCCATCGGTCGAAACGCGAACACTGACAGGTTCGGCTACACCAATCGCATAGGCCAATTGAATTTCACAACGCTTGGCCAACTTTGCAGCAACCACATGTTTCGCTGCCCAGCGGGCCGCATAAGCGGCGGAACGATCCACCTTTGAGGGGTCCTTTCCGCTGAATGCACCACCGCCATGGCGACCCATTCCTCCATAAGTATCTACGATGATTTTTCGCCCGGTGATTCCAGCATCTGCATGAGGCCCTCCTTGGACAAATCGTCCGGTTCCATTGACGATAATGTCTGTCTTGGAATCAATCAATTCGGGAGGAATAATCGGCTCAATCACGTGAGTCATGATTTGAGATTCAATGAATGCGTGCTCTTCTTCTTCGGTTCCAAATTGTTCGAGCATGTCATCATGCTGAATGGCAATGACGACGGCCCAAACTCGACGGGGTTTTGCATAGGCTCCGTATTCAATGGTGACTTGTGACTTGCCATCGGGCCGAGCCCATGGCAAGGTCCCATTCTCTCGTACTTCTGTCAGTCGACGAGTCAGGGCTTGGCTTAGAGCAGCCGAGAGGGGCATAAATTGCCCGGCTAGAGCAGGATAGGATTCCGATTCAACCGTCGCATAGCCAAACATCAGACCTTGGTCGCCGGCACCTTGATCCAAATTGCCCTGACTAACCCCTTGACTGATTTCAGGCGATTGTGTNGTAATCATCACCTCAACTTCACATGAGTTGGCATCCATGCCAAAGGCTTGATCTGTGTAGCCAATCGACTTCGCTGCCTTTCGGGCCACACTCGCATAGTCAATTTCAGGTAGGGCACAGGTAATCTCACCCGCGAGGATAATCTTGCTATCNACTTCCGTCCCCTTCACCATGGTCTCACATGCAACGCGTGCATTGGAGTCCTGCGCCAAACAGGCATCGAGGATTGCATCGGAGATGGCGTCACAGAGTTTGTCGGGATGCCCAGCCGTCACAGACTCAGAGGTAAACAGCAAACGTTCGGATGACATTAAGCACGGCGAACCTCCTTTTGCATATCAATGATGAGGGCGGAAGCGTTTCACTGAGTGNAGTGAAATCACCACCATTTCCCGCCGTGCGATTCAAGTGTTGGATGCACACGGCAGAAACATGACCGGACGCGATGGGCGCGATTGGGAAGCCACACACTATCGAACACACACCTTGGGTGAAGTGCGCGATTTGGGCGCTCAAATGATTGGGCATGAAGTGACCGTAGCCGGTTATGCGGAGGCCGTCCGTGGNCGAGGTGCAATCTGTTTCCTGATGCTTCGAGATGGAACAGGTCACCTCCAAGCTTTCCTGAAAAAGGACAACATGGACGAGGAGTCGTTCAATGCAATTCAGAGTGCAAGCCGAGAATCAACCATCCAAGTCACGGGAACTGTCGCTCAGAAACGACCTCCAAAGGTTCCTGAGGGCGAACCTGAACCTCCAGCTGAATACGAAATCAATGTGACTTCAGGCCAAATCTTGGCACTTGCAGAAACACCACTGCCTGTCGGGGTGACCGANGATGTTCACGTTGGATTGGATGTCCGCCTTGACAATCGTCATCTCGATCTTCGCCGAGCTCATGTGAATGCAATGTTCCAACTTCGAGGNAAGGTTNTGCAATACGGTCGTGACCACCTGATTACGGAAGGATTCAGTGAGATGAATTCTCCCAAGATCATCGCCAGTGCTTCAGAAGGNGGGACCAACTTGTTCCCGATGAAATATTTCGAAACCGATGCATACCTTTCGCAATCTCCACAGCTGTACAAGCAACTTGCCGTATTNGGTGGACTGGAGCGTGTCTTTGAGATTGGACCCGCGTTCCGAGCAGAGAAGCACGACACCTACCGTCACCTGAACGAATTCATCTCCTTTGATATTGAAGGCGCATGGATGAATGATGAAGATGTCATGTGCGTCCAGGAACGAATGATCCACCACATTTGGAGCCAGGTTGCAGCAAACGACCAGAACCTGATAGACACCATCAATGAATATCGTGCATCTCAAGAGCAAGACCCAATTACAGTCGATGTTCCGAGCCTGCCCTTCCCGCGAATCCCTTACTGTGAAGCGATTGAAATCGTCAAGGAAGGCGGAGGTGAAATCGAGTGGGGCGATGATATTGAGTCGCACCATTGTGACCTGATTGCTGCCAANTATCCNGGCTTCCATTTCTTNCCACGGTGGCCCATGTCGATGAANCCATTCTACATCTTCCATGATGAAAACGAAAAAGGTTCNACTGGAGGACAANTATCACGTGGATTCGATTTGAATTATGGNCGNGATGAGATGACCAGCGGNGGTCAGCGTGANCATCGNGTTGAAGTNCTTGAACAAAANCTGCGNGACATGGATTTGGACCCCNCNGATTTCACATTCTANACCGANGGATTCCGCTACGGGGCTCCCCCTCATGCGGGTTGGGGACTCGGAGTGGCTCGACTTCTGATGGTGTTGACGGGTGCAGGCAACGTGCGCGAAGTGGTTCTCTTCCCAAGGGATCGAAGTCGCGTCACTCCTTGAGGTGGTTTTTTGCAAAG
>PBPV01000034.1 GCA_002724815.1 Methanobacteriota archaeon
CAGCAGATAATGTACGTACGACTTCCAGCTGTCCGTGACCCACTACCCAGGAGTTAATCGCCAAGAATGCAATGAATAACAAGCCGAGAATCATTAGCTGGAAATTGGCAATCATCATACCAATTAGAACCAATGAGATTCCAGAGGTCAGAAGCAGTGCAGCTTTACGTGTCCACATATCATCTCACCTCCCTTACTTGCGTCCCCACATCTTCACTCGCTTGACTACAGCAACGAGTTGTTCTAAACTGTAATTCCGGTCCTCAAATACAAACTTGACGAGTACAGGGTCGCCGATCATTTTCTGCAATTCTCGGGCGGGCAATGCATCAAATTCATCTCTTGTAAGTGAATTCAGATTGCGTACTCTAGACAATAACACCTGTTTGACTTTGTTCGGTCGTTGATAATATCCGTAACGCCTCGCATCTCCAAATCCGTAGTAAATGATGCTGAAAACGTGCCTCCATGGCTCTGGATCAGTTTTCTTGATAATCACAGCTTCAAAGGCGATGAACAGGGCCAAAAAGAGGAAGAGCATGGCCATCCAATCATTGGTAAAATAGACCAGAATATAGTAAATCAAACTGTAAGTGTCACTCATTGCATTGCTTTGCTGATGACGGCTTTCATCAAAGATGACCTGCTTCCCGGCTGCAGAAGTTCCGTTTTCATCCGTTGTGTGCATCAGCAGTGCTTCTGCAACGATATCGAGAACCCATCTTCGGTTGTCATTGTTGGGCATGATATTGCCGTTCAATTCACCGTAAACCTCTGCATTCGTATTTTCCCAATCGTAGATTGCATTCATCAGAGTTGAACCATCACTGACAAAGATTGCACGTCCCATGGGTATTCCAGGCTCCTCATCACAGTCGCGCTTTTCACAGACCTTGATTGCCATGGTGAATGGTCCCGCCTCATCACTTTCGATTCCTCCTCCCTCAAATCCGACGTCACCCTGTCCGTCGTCATTGGTGTCAAGATACGAATCTTGACTGGAGCGGCCCCAAGCGTAGGCATTGTCAGAATTTGACTCTGCAGCATCCTTGTCGAATGCTGAAGGCGTGTTTAGCAAGACATTGTAGTTGGTACTGAAGTTCCAAAACAGAGCTCCCTCAGTATCAGTTTCCAAGTGATGGGCGCAAAGACCTGCTTCGGCTACTGTCGGAACAGAACCATCGGGGGCCCCGGGAATTCGATCAAGACGATCGATGACTCCATCATTGTCAGCATCAGCGAAGCAGGGATGCTTTGATGATCGATCGATACCGGTGTAATCGTAAGGATTGGAAGAGTTCATCCAGACATATTCGTAACCCAATTCTCGGGCCCATGCTTCTTCATCATACAATTGATGTCCGCTGTATCCCAAGTCGAATTTGTCCGCAAGTCCTGCTGAATAACCAAAATCGTCCATGACCAACAAGGTGCCTCCTGAGGCGACATACTCGATGATTGCATCAATCTCGGTGGTAGTGTACCCTTCCGACTCGCTGAATTGAATAACGTCAGCATCACCGGTGAATCTAGGCAAAGAAATGGTATCTTGTTCAACACCAGTCACGATGAATACCGTATCTTCGGGATTTTCTATTTCCCCCAAAAGAACCGGACTTGAAATCATGCTCGTTGTATCCACTCCCATGTTTTTCAAATCAGCACGGAATGCAGACAAATCATCCCAATCATCATCGTAAGCTGAGAGATGGGGGTTGCTTGTCACCATGTACGAACTGACGATGCTGAGAAGAAGAAGTCCCAAAACAGCGTAGAAGGCAACCATCAATCCAAGCCGTCGCGTTTTACGCGATTTTAGCACAGCATTGATGTCCACTGAGCCAATTTTCATTTGACTTGCCTCCCACATCCATAGGATGTGCAACTGCGAGACGCTGAACTAAGCCTTAAGACGGTTTGGGGGCGATGGGTGGCCTTGTATCAGGACGAATTCACGATTATCGATTGAGATGTACGTCCTCATCGATGCTTGCTACATCTTCGGTTGGAATCACTAAATGTTCTCCAAATGAGGGCCAAGGAAGCAAGTTCGGGTCAAGGCCGTGGTCTAAATCCAACAATAATCCCAGGACTTCTCCTCCGACATCATCGATGAACAAATCGACAATGGTTCCCAACAAATCGCCCCGGCTGTCTACAACTCTTCTGCCAGATAGTTCTGCAGAGAAGGCGGCCGGCATTGACTCACCTCATACGCTCTCGATGCCCATCAAGGTGTCTGACTTCCGACGGATGCTCTCAAGTCCACTGGTCAACATCGCTTCCAACTTTGAATAATATTCAAGCATATCAGGGGTGATAGTCGGTCGAACACGATCAATCGCTTGCTCGAAATGTTTCTTGGAGACAGATTTCTTTTCAGCACGCATGGCAATCAGTGCAGCTTCCCGACAAACGGCCTCGACATCGGCTCCGGTGAAGTTCTGCATTCTGTCTGCCAAACTATCCAAGTCAAACTTGCCCAATGGCATATCACGAGCATGAATTTGAATGATTTTCTTCAGACTTGCATGATCGGGTGGGGGAATGTGCATAACGCGTTCAAATCGTCCACTACGGAGCAGTGCAGGGTCAATCATCTCAGGTCGGTTGGTCGCAGCGATGACGATGACACCTTCCATGGATTCAACGCCGTCCATACTCGAAAGCATTTGATTGACGACTCGGTTGGAAACATCGCTTCCCTCGCCGGAGTTTGCAGTTCGAGCCCCTGCAATTGATTCAAACTCATCCAAGAAGATGATGCTCGGGCTCGCCTGTTTCGCTTTCTTGAAGACTTCACGAATGGCCTTCTCGGATTCGCCGACCCATTTTGAAATCAATTCAGGGCCCTTGACCGTGATGAAATTCGCTTTGGCTTCATTGGCAATTGCCTTGGCAATGAGAGTTTTTCCAGTCCCGGGAGCTCCAAAAAGAACGATGCCACGAGGCGGTTTGATGCCGAAGTGTTCGAATCGATCGGGCATGGTCAATGGCCATTCTACGCTCTCTTTGAGGCGCTCTTTGACTTCTTCCAAACCACCGACATCCGCCCATGATACCTCTGGAACTTCGACGTAGATTTCTCTTAGAGCACTGGGTTCAATGTCGCGGATGGCGAGCTTGAAGTCACCCATCTGCACTTCCATCTTTTCCAGTACCTCAGGTGGNATCTCATCTTGATCCAAATCGATTTCTGGCAAGTATCGTCGCAATGCCTTCATCGCAGCCTCGCGAGACAGGCTGGAAATNTCTGCGCCGACAAATCCGTAGGAATTTTCCAATACCCAATCCATGTCAAAATCATCTGCNATCGGCATGCCACGTGTGTGGATGTTCACAATCTCACGTCGCCCGTTCTTATCGGGAACACCAATCTCCAATTCTCGATCAAATCGACCGGGGCGCCTCAAAGCCTGGTCAATGGCATCGGGGCGATTGGTGGCCCCGATGACAACCACATTGTCTCNGCCCTGCATACCGTCCATCAATGTCAGTANTTGTGCAACAACTCTGCGTTCAACTTCGCCTGAAACATCCTCACGTTTTGGAGCGATTGAATCTAGTTCATCGATAAAAATCACTGCCGGAGCATTGGATGCAGCATCATCGAAAATTTCTCGCAACTGTTTCTCGGATTCGCCGTAGTACTTGGAGATAATTTCAGGTCCATTGATACTGGTAAAATGTGCATTTGTTTCATTGGCTACGGCTTTGGCAATCATCGTCTTACCCGTTCCGGGNGGACCATGCANAAGAACACCTTTGGGAGGATCAATTCCTAACCTTCGGAAGAGAATTGGGTGCTTTAGTGGCAACTCAATCATCTCGCGGACCTTGAGCAATTGATCTCCTAGTCCACCAATATCTTCGTACATGATTGATGAGACTTCACCTTGTTCTTCTTCCTCAACCATTTCTTCTTTGATGACAATTTCTGTATCGGGCAAGACCCGTACGATTCCCTTGGGTTTTGTTGACACGATTGCAAAGGGCAGAGCCTCAGCGAAAAGGGTCATTCCTGGAATGAAAATTCNGTCGCCTGCAACGACAGGACGCTTGTTTAACCCTCGTCGAGCAAACCCTTCGATTCCAGACCCGAATTTGACCTTCTGCTGTTTGGCCATGACGGGGCTCAGTACAAGTCGTTCGCATTCCTTCGTCTCGACCTTCTTGATGGTGACTCGATCGCCAAGACTTACACCTGCATTTTTCCGAATGATTCCATCGATGCGAATCACGCCGAGATTGGCATCCTCGGGCCTGCATCTCCAAACGATAGCTGCTGTGTTTCGTTCACCAGCAATCTCAATGACATCACCCGGTTTCAATCCCAAGTCGTTGTCAAACGGAACTCTAGCTCGACCATGACCTACATCGCTTGGAATTGCTTTTGCCACGCGCAGAGAGAGTGTTTTTTCTTCATCGTCAGCCATAGTGCCACCTCGACAGCAATANGAGGAGATAACGCCGACCCCTAAAGCCTTGACGAAGTTGTTTCTCCTAATCATTCGGTCTGGAAGGTTTGATTCTNTCGCCGAGAGGCGAGCATTGATGGTGGGGTCATCACTCGACGGGATATGGCGCATGTNCTCTCAACCGGTTTGGAATTTCTAGACCAAAGCAATCCAAATGGCAACCCCTGTGTAAAAGGATACAACATCATCAATGGTCAACTAAAATCAGCCAGTGATGGTTCTACATTCAAGTCGACCAACCCGGCTTGGCTTGACGATTGTTTGGGTNAATTCCCACTTTCCACCGAATCTGACGTTCATGATGCGCTAAACGCCGCCAAGGAGGCCTTCCCAAGTTGGGCGGCCACTCCCGCGCCCACCCGNGGCCAAATCATCGGAAACATGGGTCGTCTTCTGATGCAACACAAAGATGACTTGGTTCGCTTGCAAGCCCGTGAAATTGGAAAGACATTGAAGGAATGTGGTGGTGAGATCCAAGAAGCCATTGANACTTGTCTCTTCTTCCAGTCCGAAGGNCGTCGTTTGTANGGGCAAACCGTCAACTCTGANTTGCCAGACAAGGAATTGTTCACCTACCGTCGACCGTTGGGAGTTTGTGGGATNATCAANGCCTGTAATTTNCCCTCTGCAGTGCCCTTTTGGAAGATGATTCCAGCAATTATGTGTGGAAACACCTGCGTGTGGAAATCCCCTCAAGACTCACCGTTACTCTCATTCGCTCTCGCACGAATCATGCATGAGTCGGGATTGCCAAACGGTGTCATCAATCTCGTACACGGTAAAGGCAGTGGCGCAGGCCAACATTTGGTCAATGCAGTCGACAAGGGCATGGTCAACAAAATCTCGTTCACTGGCAGCACCGCAGTCGGCAAGATGATTGGAGAAGTTTGTGGCCGAAACCTGGTTTCAGCAAGCCTGGAGTTGGGTGGAAAGAATCCCTTGGTCATCATGCCNAGTGCAAATCTCGACAATGCTGTTGAAGGTGCTTATTGGGCAGGATTTGGAACCGCAGGTCAGCGTTGTACAAGTCTTGGGAATTTGATTATTCACGAAGAAATCTATGACNCCTTCATGTCCAAATTGATGGCCAAGGTTGAAACTACGACGATCGGTGATTCATTGCGCAATGAGGGCGTTCTGTACGGGTCAATGCTTTCTGAAAAGTACGCTGAAGATTTCCTCAAGGGTGTTGACATGTGTGAATCAAGCGGTGCGACCAAACTGTTTGGAAAGGGNCGAATCACCAATGAAAACAANCCTTCAGGGTTCCATGGTGACGCTGCNGAAGGCGTGTACATGTGGCCGCATGTNTTTNNGGATGTAACNGAAGATATGCANTGCTTCCATGAGGAAATNTTNGGNCCAGCNATNACAGTTGTCAAGGCCAAGGATTTCGATCATGCACTNCANNTNGCCAATGCTTCNCCCTACGGNTTNTCGAGTGCGATTTACACCAANGATCGNCTTGAAGCNTATCGNTTCAAGACAGGAATNAAGGCGGGAATGACNGGAATNAACAACTCGACCACNGGTGCAGAAGCACACCTNCCATTCGGTGGAGTCAAAGGCTCAGGCAATGGNACNCGTGAATCTGGNATTTGGGTCATNGAGGCCTATTCCTATTGGCATGCGGTCAACGATGAGTTGAGCGGNAAATTGCAATTGGCTCAGATGGATGTCGATGAGATTGAAATNGANGAAGCNGAAGTCGATTGGNGNTCTTTNGCCTGAGGGATTTGATGGAAATCACCCGNGAAGCNCTTCGCCTCGCACTCTACATCACNGGACCCTTGGTTCTTGCATCGTANGTGTTTGGNCTTTCGCGNATGGATAGCCCCAATGANTTGTGGGGTGGAATTCCAGANTCNTGGCGGACGCTGAATGTGACCTGNATGTTCATNTCAGCNACCGGCTTCCTCATCATGTGGTGGTTTTTCCTNTACAGATGGGATGAAGCNGTNGTCGAAAGTGTCCAATGGCCNTGGGGCGAAGGNNCCACAGGCGGNCATTCTAGNCTNATGATCGCATTNTTACTCGTNACCATCCCNTCNATGTTNTGGCTGGAANTGACTGCANTGCACATGCGNACAGATGGNAGNTGGACTCAGTGGCTTGTNATCGGGAACTTNTGGNTTGTTTGCTTGGGNAATATCCTNCTGGGTCTTTTTGCATGGGGTGCGCATCAACAAGGGGCCACTTCGGATACAATCTGGCCCGTGATTGGTGCCGTAATGCTGGGAATTCAAGTTATCATCAATGATGGAATTCTGTGGAATTTGAAGTATCCATGGTAGTTTTCCTGTGGATTCCTGACCGATACTAGTTATAACCCCTCTACGCGTGGGCGTTGTATGACTGGGCAACTCAGTGATGATGGAAATTTTATGTGGAACGGAAATGAATGGGTTCCAGTTGAACAACAAGCAGCACCAGCAGCACCTATGGCTGCGGCCGAGCCGATGGCAGCAGCACCAATGGCAGCAGCAGCTCCAATGGTCGTATCCCCCCACACTGACATGGGAATGGCCGCCGCACCAGCTGCTACCGTCATGGTCGCTACATCAGGCGGATCATCAGGTGGAGGATTGGATTTCACTCGTGGATTCAGCACCCTCAAGTACGGTCTTGCGGCCTTCGTTAGTTCAATTTTGACAATGATTCTAATTACAATCGTTTGGGGTGTTCTATTCTACATTGTATTCAGTTCTGGAAGCTTAGATGAACTGAAAATTACAGGGACTCTCGCACTGGTGACTGGTACCCTGTTCACTATTCTTGCCTTCACTCAAGTGGTCACACTCGTGATGGGTATGGGAATTGGCGACGGTCTTGGTAAGTCTGGATTGGGTTTTGTAGGTAGTTGGAAGGTTGCAGGTGTTGCAATTCTTGAATCAGCACCTGTCCTAGTCACTGCTGTAGTGCTAATGATCATCGGACTACAAACTGAAGGTGCAATTTCAGGCCTCAGCATCTTCCTTTCAGCCGTGATAATTATGCTATTCCAGATGGGATTGCTTGCTTTCATGGCCCGCAAGGTTGCAGAAGACCTTTGATCAAACCACAAGAACTTGCATCTCTGATGCAACACGTTGTGAATAAACTACCCTCTATATACTGAACCGCGTTGTTCAGCATATGGAAGAAGCACAGTTGCCGAAAATTGCTGTGTCTGCATGCCTGCTTGGAGAACAAGTACGTTACAATGGGGGTCACTGCAACCATCGATTGTTGCAGAGTGTTAGCAAAAACATCGAAACCATCCCCATCTGTCCCGAAGTTGGAATTGGCATGGGGACGCCTCGTCCGACGATTCGATTGGTTCATGAAGATGAAAAAATCCATCTGATTGAACCCAAATCAGGTACTGATTATACAGAAGATATGATGAATTGGTCCGAACTACAGTCTGACTTTTTACTGAAACAAAGAATCTCGGGAATCATCCTCAAGAAAGATTCACCCAGTTGTGGACTTGAACGTGTCAAGGTATACCACAATGGCAACCCTCGAAAAGAAGGCCAAGGGGTGTTTGCAATGGTCTTTACCAGTTTGAATCCACAAATTCCAGCGATCGAAGAAGGTCGTCTGAATGATGCTGTGCAGATGGAGAACTTCTTCGCTAGAGTCGGGATGATGCANCGATGGTGGGAACGNGATGAACAAGGNTGGACNTTGNCNAGTNTGCAGCAATTCCATTCAGAGCANAAACTNCTCCTNCAAAGNCGNTCGCCNAATGCACCTGCAGCCTTGGGNCGATTNATCAGTAATCATTCCGATCATCATCCACANCAGTTGGCCNTAGAATACATCACNTTGGCTCAATCNCACATGAATACCATTGTCCAGAGAAAGCANGTTGCCGGTGCCTTGAGAAGAGCCGTCGGTCGCCTTCCAGAGACCATTTCGGGCAAAGCTCGACAACGAGTTCATTCATGGATTGATGGATATCTAGCAGGTACTGCTCCTCGCATGGCTCCGCTTGCNGTGATNGAGCANATGTTTGAAATTTCTGAGCTTGAGCATCTTCCCTGGAAACGACTTTTCCANCCCTTTGATATGAACAGTGGAGTGTTCGCTAAAATTTGAGATGATATGATGAACTTGGGTTTGGGCGATCGTATTGTACGTCTCATTGGCGGCTGCGGNGTGGTTGTATTCGACTATTTTTCAAGCGCTCAATGGGAAATCATCTTCCTAATCGTCGGCCTGTGGACCGTGGGAACTTCAGTGATTGGGCATTGCCCNTTCTACTCGTCACTCGGAATCAGCACATGNAAACTCAACACGGATCAAANTGTGGAAACTCAATCCTAATTTTTCCACTTGCCTAGAGCATCTCGAAGAGCACTCTCTGCATCTTGGTGCTGGAATCGATAACCCTCTTCAGTNAGTCTCGTNGGCATGACACGCTGACTTTCTGTAGTCAGCGCCACACCCATTTTTCCATACAGGAACCAAATGGCCAAAGGCGGTGTGGGCATGAAAGCAGGTCGACGCAATACTCGACCTAGGGCCTTCGCGAAATTCTTCTGTTGTAGTGGTTCTGGCGATGTGATATTGTATGCACCTTCAGTATTTGGTGACATGACGAGATGATGCAAAGCGTAGATTTGGTCATCCATTGAAATCCAAGAAAACCATTGTCGNCCGAACCCAATGGGGCCACCAGCTCCCATCTTCGCTGGAAGCAACATTTTCTCTAAGGCNCCTCCACTTGCGTCGAGAACAACACCAGTTCTTGCGTGAATGGTTCGAATTCCTGCTTGTCTAGCCGCATCTGCAGAGGCTTCCCAAGCCAGGCAAGTTTCGGGTAGGAAACCGGTGCCCGCCTCACTTTGTTCATCTAGAATTTCATCACCACGATTTCCATACCAACCAATGGCGCTCGCAACCAAGAAAACTTCCGGTTTTTGTTTCAAACTAGCCAATGTGCGTGCCAATAATCCAGTACTTTCCGTACGACTTTTTTCAATCAGAGCCATTCGTGATTTGGTCCAACGTCGATCACCAATTCCAGCGCCTCCGAGATGAATGACAATATCAAAGCCTTCAATCGCTGAATCATCGATGGTCCCTTTCGAAGGGTTCCATTCGATTTCATTTTGACCAGCGACGGGTGTACGTCGAACCAATCGCCAGATTTCATGTCCTCCTGTNTCGAGAAAAGCAGCAAGTTGCTTTCCAATCAATCCNGAGGCTCCAGCCAATAGGATTCGCTTTCGGTCCAGGTGTTTGAAATCAGAATGGCGCTCAAGGTCCCGAATCAATCGATTTTCTCGTGCTCGAAACATTCGATTCAATCGATTGCGCACATTTCTGGAACCGAAAATTCGACCNAGTACACCCATTGGAAGTTTGTAATCGACTTCATCATGCACAACGGTGCCTCCATCTTTCTCAATAAATCGGTGAACATGGTGCCAAGATCGAAAGGGCCCTTTTTTCATGATATCNTCAAATTTCTCTGGAGGCTGATATCCGAGATGCTCAGCNACCCAAGTCATTTTGATCGGGCCCATGGGGAAGCGAAAAATTCGCTGAGCCCCATCTTCCAATGTTTCGTCAGCACGAACTTCTTCNGCCACTTCCCAAGGAGGCATTAGTCGACGAAAAGATCCCTTTCGCTCAAACCAGTCAAACACTTCGGGCCGCGGAGAATCAGTATGTGTTTCATATTCGTATTTCACAGGTTCACCTCAGGAAAAATCGTTGCTCTGCAAAGCGTCTTTCGCCCAGCGCATCAGATAAGGTCCGACCTTCAACTTCCTCGCTGTATTTGCTGAAGACATGTATCTGATCTTTCCAAAAATTGGTCGCTCGGGACCCCAAGCGCGATCATGTCGTCCGAGAACCCAGAAGATTCCGGTGTAGGAGTTGGGNTCTCTACCATCCAATGCCCATCGATCATTGAGTCGAATCATCCATTCTGCAGCCAGCTCTGGAGAGGGGGCCCATTCGAGGATTCGTTTCCCCCAAAGCATTCGGAGATAATTGTGAATAATCCCCAATCGAGTCAATTGTCGCTGAGCCGCATTCCACAATTCATCTTCAGTTTGAGCCGCTTCCAATTGCTCAAATGTGTAATTTGGTCGAGGATCATCACGGTGTAAATCCAACGACTTTTTTGCCCAATCTGGGATTGAATCGATGGACGTATGATCATCTCTGTANTAAGCGAAATTAAATCCTAATTCTCTCCAAGTGATGATTTGATCTAAAAAGGTCTCAATGGGTTCGGACAATCCCCACCAACCACTGCGTGAACCTCTACGAGAATGATCGATAAAAGAGGGGTCCCAACCTTCCTGTTGCAATATTCTTGAGATGACCTCAACCGTAGATAGGTGTCCAAAATGGAACCAGGGAGACAAACCACTTACAGCGGGTTTGATGAAATCATTGCGATTGGTGTGGTAGTGATTCAGACCTTCGTCCATGAATCGGTTCAATCGAACCTGAGCACTTGAGTGTCCTCCAATCAAAGCGGTTACAGCAGGGACCTCATGATCAATGTCCAGTGCACTCAATGCATTTTCACCAATCGTTCCCCCTTGAGATACTCGCCACAACCACTCGAATGGGGTCAATTCTACACCGCTGGCTTTGATTAGGGATTCAAACATTTCATCTGAGATCCATAAGTCATGTTTTTTGGGAATTGGATTTTCCTTTGGAATCAATCCCCAGTGATGGGCAAAATGATCGTGCATGTGACGGCGGAATGCATGGGCTGTTGGGAAAGCNCGTTCTCCGATGGACAATGGTAGAACACCGTTGCCATCAATGGCAACGAATTGTACACTCAGTCTGGATTTGACCTGCTCAAGAACATGCTTAGGGTGATAAGTTGGGAATAAATCTGTGATGACNGCACACGATTCAGACGCGAGCATTTCCAATAGTCCTGCTCCGGATTGTAAAGGTGTTGAAACCCACGGAATATATCGAATCCGATGTGCATTNAAGTGCTCAAGATTGTCAAGCAATCCTTGAGTCATGAANGTAATGATTCGATCACTGGCATACTCATGACGNGTNGAAACAGCCTCAAACACCAATAGTGGTTTNCCCAATTNTTGAGCCATTTCAACTGCATATTGCAGGCTTGGATTGTAATGTAGNCGCCGAGTNGCAATCATCCAATACAGGACGTAACTCCCTTCAGTNTTGATTCCATGCTCGTTNAGCACATGGGTNCGCTCAGGAGACATNGAAGTCATATCGGAATTTCCTCCTTTGCGATGTGGACCAAGTACGGATAGCTTTGTGTTGTAGAATAATCGATTTTNGCNAGAGGAGAGTCATTGAGCAAACCNGATTTTGCCAGCTCATGCATGGCAGGACTGATCCAGTTGAACTGCTCAAGTTCGTCCNCACTTGCAAATCTGGCCTCTGAAATTTCATCGACATCGATTGCCAATGGTTGATTGCTAGTCTGCACGTGGTAGGCGATGAAGATCCGTGCCAATTCATTTCGGACACACTCTCGGACCCCGCAAATCCCCNTAACCGTACCCTTGATTCCACATTCCTCATGCAATTCTCGGATCACAGCACTTGCGGGAAGCTCACCAGGATTGACATATCCCTTCGGCAAACCCCACTGTCCCTCATGAGGCCCTTGGGCTTCTTGGACNAACAGAATTTTTGAATCTCGCAGAACAATGGCTGCTACGCCCAGGTCTAACGGGATCGGGCGCATGNTTCATGTTTTGCGCGCCTAGTTATAATACGGTGTATTTTTGCTGGTATGATTTCCAACACGNCATTATATACTACCCTACCTCAATCTGAGGCATGGTNGTGACCAAAGAAGCAAACCAGCACGAAANCAGCGATATTGATTCAGATGCATATCTTCCAACTGAATCAGGAAACTTCAGGGTTAGAGTCACAGTCGATGATGANGGCAAGGAACATTCCCTGTTGTACATGGGACTGGATTCAGATGCAATCCCCCTGATTCGCATTCATTCAGAGTGCCTGACAGGAGATGCATTTGGTTCACTAAAGTGTGACTGTGGCCCACAACTCNGACATGCCATGGATTGTATTCAGCAGGAAGGTTGTGGAGCCATTGTTTACCTCCGNCAGGAAGGTCGTGGAATTGGTCTTCACGCCAAGATTCGCGCGTATGCTTTACAAGANCAAGGNTTGGACACTCTAGATGCCAATTTGGCATTAGGTCTTCCTGCAGATGGAAGGAAATACGAGATTGCTGCTCGGATGCTCAAGGAAATGAATATTCCTCGGGTCAGACTCTTGACCAACAATCCAGAGAAAGTTCGAGGATTAGAGAGCAATGGGATTGAAGTCGTAGAACGCATCGCACACATTACTGGAATCGGTAAGGACAACATCAACTACCTCAAAACCAAGGGCAAAAGAATGGGNCANATACTGTGANCNCAANTCATTTCTAATACACAAAGAGGNATNNCATGTCNTCATCATTGATTGGTCAAAAGGCNCCTGANTTCACGCTACCAACNTCNGATGGTGAAANCTTCAGTTTNTCTGANTTGGATGGGCAATGGAAGGTCCTNTTCTTCTATGCNNGGGATGGNTCACCGACCTGCAAGAGAGGNTGTCTAAGNTTCAAAGAGCANCATGATNTGTTTCAGTCNTTGACNCCTCCAGTNGAAATCATTGGNATCAGTCANGATTCANCCAAAGATCATGATGANTTNAAGAAAAAACTNGACCTNCCTTTNGNTCTNCTTTCTGATGAAGAGAGANTGGTNTCAGAAGCCTATGGNGTNCCCTTGTTTTTGGGTCGNTTTCCNGCAAAATCNTCCTTCGTNATNGGNCCTGATCGAACCATTCACCATTGCTATGANTGGTTGTTCCGTCCAAGAAAACATGTGGCCAAAATTTTGGATTCACTAAGCAAAGTTACAGGTCAGGTGTAGANGTGTCTTGGACTCAAGTTCTCCAAGATGCNGGCTTGTCTGCTAGAGAGGCTGAATCAGTGCTAATCCTATCTGCNACANCNCAGATGAGAGCAAGTGAGTTGGCCAAAGAATTGGGGACCACTCGATTGGATGCATACAATTCACTGTCACGTCTGCAAGAAATCGGGATTGTATCGGTCTCTGCTGAACGACCCATGAAATTCAGTTGCGATAAGATCGACAAAATTGTTCAACGATTGATTGAGATGCAAAAGCAAGCCTTGAAGAGAACCGAAAATGGATTTGCTGATTTACAATCCGGCAAGCAAGAGAGTGAGCAAAAATCCTCCTCAAAAAACGATGATGCTCTCGGCCCAAAATTTGCGGTATTGAAAGAGCGCAGTAACATCTTCAATCGAATCAAGTCAATGTCGGAAGCAGCAGAAGAACAAGTCACCCTCTTACTGGGACAATTTGGAATATTGCATCTCTGTCGTTCCGAAGCCTTGGCTGAAGTTAACGCCGCTGCAAAGCGGGGTGTTGTGGTCAATGTTTTGGCTCAACTCGATCGCAGAACGATTCGCTTCTTCGGCGAATTGGACGAATCGATTCAGATCCGTCACTCCGACGATGTGAGCTCTTTGGGTGTCTTGAAAGACGATGATGAAGTCATTCAATTCTTGCAAGTCGAAGAAAACCCAGTCGGTCGTGGCCGTGAAGATGCTGCATTGGTGATTGAATCCCGCTCCTTTTGTGCGACCCAGGCAAATTTGGTTGAGGCCATATGGGACGAGGCCATTGAATTTGAGATTGCAAAGGTCCGCTTCACGGAAGAGAGAATTGTCGACCCCTTGCGACTGACGGTCGGAGAGGGGTCATTTTTGGACAGTTTCCGCGGTGCACTCGGCTTAGATGACCAACTACCTGATGATGATACTCCCTTCGACCCTCAGTCCTTCCTAGCTTCGGGTTCAGAACTAAATGAAGCTCGTATGACTCTGCAATCCGGTCGACTCGAAAGTTTACGTATTTTGGGCATCGATATTGGGGGAATCCTACGCCAAGTCGGAAATCGAATCGGACAGGAATTGGCGTTTAGCCTGCGTTCAATCGATGGTCATGTTGAATTCCTCAACGAAATGATGGATTGGTGGGAACATGCTGGACTTGGCGAGATTGATTACGAACTTGATCCAACTTTCCACGTTCGAGTATACCTCACTGACCCACAAAATGGAAATGAAGATGCATTACCTCTTTCCGAA
Source organism: Methanobacteriota archaeon (assembly GCA_002724815.1). Classification (GTDB taxonomy): domain Archaea; phylum Thermoplasmatota; class Poseidoniia; order Poseidoniales; family Thalassarchaeaceae; genus MGIIb-P. The sequence continues at coordinate 14,638 of PBPV01000034.1, forward strand.
TTAGACGATGGGATTATTGAAGGTGTTCTTTCGACAAGATATCCCGAAGACGGCGAAGTCGCCGTTCGAAGGGAAGATGGGGTTGACGATGAATACAGTCGCTATCACTTGTTGTTCCGAACAGACAATTTGATTGAAATGTAGGTGTTCAAATGAGTCAAAAAAAATCAGATGTATTGATTGTTGGAGCCGGACCTGGTGGTTTGACCACAGCAATGATGCTCGCTAAGGCTGGTGTCAGTGTAACCATCCTAGAGAAGTCAGACGGTGTGGGTGGACGAACCCGTGTCTTTGAGAAAGATGGATACAAATTTGACAATGGACCCACCTTCTTTCACTATCCCGAAATATCTGAGGAAGTGTTCAAATCACTTGGAAGAGATGTGCATGAGGAACTGAATCTCATCCAACTTGATCCCAATTATCGCCTTGTCTTTGGTTCAGGCGGGAGTTTGAATGTCACGTCAGATTTAGACAGCATGACAGAGCAAATTCGAGAGCTTTGTGGTGATAAAAATGCGGATGGATTCCAAACCTACATGGATGACAATCGCAAGAAACTCAAGTTCTCCAGAAATTGCTTAAACGCTCCATGGAGCGGTTTTACAGACCTTATCAGTCGACGTGCTCTTCGCGTATCTAGGGTACTCCGCCCATGGCGTAGCGTATCCTCAGACTTATCGAAAATCTTCCCTGACAAACGAATGCAGGTTGCAATGTCATTCCAGACCAAATATCTCGGGATGAGCCCATTTCAAGCACCAAGCCTGTTCACCATCCTCGCCTATCTTGAGTATGAGTATGGGGTCTTCCACGCCAAGGGCGGGCTGGGTACAATCACCGAACGAATGGGTGAAATCGCTCAAGAAATGGGCGTTGACATTCGGTTGAATGAGGCGGTTGAGGAATTCCTGTTTGAAGGCAAAACAGTGGTTGGAGTCAAGACCAGTGAGGGAGTCTATCATGCAGATCGTTTTGTCATGAATGTTGATTTTGCGACTGGAATGAAGGGATTGATTCCGGACAAATTGCGGAAGCGATGGTCGAACAAAAAGCTCGACAAGAAATCCTACTCTTGCTCAACTTACATGCTGTATCTTGGAATTGACAAGTTGTATGATTTGCCGCATCACCAAATTTACGCAGCCAAAGATTACGAAGAAAATTTGCGTGAAATTTCCAGCAATGAGGTTTCTTGGAATGACCCCTCGGTCTACGTTCAAAATGCTTGCATCACCGATCCATCGATGGCGCCTGAGGGACACTCAACCATCTATGTCTTGGTCCCTGTTAGCAACCAATGTCCGGAAATTAACTGGGATGAAATTAAGCATGAATACCGGGATGTCATCCTGAAGCAAATGGAACAATTAGGATATCATGATTTGAAAGAACATATTGTGTCTGAAACCATTGTCACTCCAGATGATTGGGCCTCTCGAGACATCTACAAGGGCGCAGTATTCAATCTTGCACATGGACTCGATCAAATGCTGTGGCGTAGACCTCAGAATCGTTTTGAGGAGCTAGAGCGATTGTATCTTGTTGGGGGTGGCACTCACCCAGGTAGTGGATTGCCAACAATCATTGAGAGTGGCCGCATTACAGCGAAACTCATCTGTGGAGACATGGGCATCATCCCTGACTGGGAAGGTCAGGAAACTTGGTTTGATGATTTGAAAAAGCCCAAGGCGATTCGCAAGCTGGAATCTCAGTTGTCCCAGTCTTCGGCTTGATCTGTATCGTAATCAAACGTGCAGCTTCCATTGCAAGTGTCATTGATGACACCCGTCATCAGGAATGCCTCGACCATTTCATTGACTTGTAGAATCGGAGCAATCTCGTTGTGAGCTTTGCCGGCATCACCGATTGGTGGTGCCGCATTTGTTTCTGGCATAACTGCATAATTGCCATCCCAATAGACGATTGCAGAACCATTCACGGGTCCATCGACAACTTCGACTCCGTATGGCATATGCATTGATCCATTGAGAACAGGTATTCCTGCCGCACGAGCAGAGCGATCCGAAGAGAGCATTGGAACCTGAGCATCGTTCAATGAAATTGTAGATAGAATGCTGAAAGGACCGATTTGGTCACCGTACCCATTCTCTGCGAATTGCAACCAAGTCTCAGCATCTGTTGCATCCCACATTTGCTGACAAACTGCGATCAGCAATGCGCGATCGTTGCGCTCAGGGTATGCTTGTGATACCGCGAAGCCATCCGAGAATGCTGCATAATTGGTGCTACGCTCAATGAATGTAGAGAATCCAGAACCACCAACCCACAAAGCTGCACGGTCGATGTCTGGGGAAAACGCGGTAATGCTCGCACCGTAGATTCCACCCAATGAATAACCCATGTAATTTACATCACTACTGTCAACGAGATTTGTTCCGTTGTATGACAATTCTGCGATATCACTGCATACACCTTTGAATGTGCGTGCGAGTGCCATTTGGTTGACCAACATTTGCTGCAATCGATCGGATTGATGTTCGAAATATTGTGGATTCCCAAGGCCCATGAAGATGGTGTCCATGTCTGAACCTGACCACCCTGAGATGGCTGTCCCGACCATGGCGACTTCATATTCCTGCATCCAACCGATGGCAGCAGAAGAGATTGCTTGTCTTCCATCTCCGAGGAATCCGTGCCCCCATACCACCAACGGTCCACTCTCATTCTTATCAGCGAGAACTTGAGGAATGACCAATGTGAAATCGACCTCAGCATATTCTACAAATTGAGGGGTTCCATTGGCATCCGTACTAATGAGACTGGGTGGATTTTGCCACTCAAGATAATGCGGCACAGTGTAGGTACCTTTGATCAGACGGAAATCGCTTTCAGTGTCGTCCATCCAATCCGTTTCGACACTTTCAACGTTACAAGCAATTCCATCTTCTCCGAGCCGCTCTAGAGCATCTGCACGCATCGAAAGCATGGGTCCAATAATCGATTCCATTGAGGCGGTGTGGAATTGCCACGCAGCCTTGAGATCCGTTGTGTTATGTCCCGCATTTCCGATTGCTCCAATCAAATTGGCCATCGAAATCTGGCGAGCTTCGACATCAGGAGCATCGGTTTCCAGACCATCCAAGACGGCTTGGAATGCGACAGAGGGTGTCACATTCAATCCAGAAATCCCCACTCCATATGCAGTGTTTGGTTCCAACTGCACCAAGGTTCGGATGAAGACGATCGTACCGGTTTCATCGTCAGCCCTAGCATCTGTTTCTACCCAATGAGCGACTTTTTCACCAGTCTCTAAGTTGAGTAGGATTGTTGCATGACCTGCCTCAAGCGACGTCCCGATCGTATGTTGGTCAGCCACTCCAGTCAAATCCGGAATCGTGGAAAACGCAGTCATGATTTGTGTGGTCGGACTCATCCCATCCATGAGATTGATCGAATCAATCTGGACATTTTCTCCTTGTCCGGCAAGTGAACCTGAGACAGGGAATGTATTCTCTGCGTAGTTGACTCGATATCCAGTCACAGTGGAATTGTCTTCACGCAAGAATGCATCTGACGGGAAGGGGAGCATGCAGTGAATTGGATTCAGATTGTCACAACCGTCGGTTTGCGGAACAGAGACAATCGTAGGTAGAGGTGTGGTGTCCGTTTCTTCTTCAANCACTTCANTNNCATCANTTTCTTCNGTTCCTAANCAACCNGGAAGCAACANCATCAATACAAGNGTTAGAGCNACAAATCTTCTATCCATGAAGCCCGGAAAGGTAGTGTGATTATCAATCACACCCTTCTTCTCTTTACAGAATTATTGAATCACATTCTGGACATGGCATTCCAGGAAAATATGCTCCTGGCATAAAACCACATTCTGTGCAGATAGACAAAACTTCATCCATGTCTCCCCGAACCGGCATTCATACTTGAACCCCTACGGGGTTCATCGCGAAGTATATGGTGGAGTCTCAAAGGCGACACAACTGGGGCTGCAATNACATGGGAGAGAAGATATCACTACCTATGAAGAAAGGATTCGGGGCGACCGACAGAATCGATGCGTGGTGGAAAGGACCTACGGCCATGGCCTTCTACCTTGGAGTCATGGTTGTATACGCCACTTGGCGAGGAATGATGGAGGCCGACTTCTGGATTTTTTCTGAATTCGGGCGTTCTGCTGGAACTCAAACCATGGCGATTGAAAGCAATGGAAGTCACGTTCTGAGCCCTCTTTTCAGCCCATTGATCATCCCGGATGAACAGAGTTGGATGCCTGAATCAATATGGTGGCTTTCTCCAGCCATGTTCATTCTCATTTTCCCAGCAGGATTCCGTGGCACTTGCTACTATTATCGAAAGGCCTACTATCGGGCGTTTTTCCAGCACCCTACCGCGTGTGCNGTCAGCAAGCCATGGAATTCATACAAGGGAGAAACAGGTCTTTTGGTTGTCCAAAATCTACATCGATATTTCATGTATGCAGCCTTGGCTTATCTTCCTCTTCTGACTTACGATGTTTGGCTATCCATCAACTTCCACGAAGGCGATGTCGACACCTATGGGGTCTCTGTCGGCTCGTTGATTCTACTGATTAACGTCATCATGCTTACTGGTTACACCTTGGGATGTCACGCTTTCCGGCATGTGATTGGCGGAGGTTCCAATGACTGGACATCATCAGGAATGGCACGTCTCAAGTACAAAATGTGGAAATTCAGTACCAAATTGAATGAAAAACACAAGGATTGGGCTCTGTACTCTCTCTTCTGGGTGATGTTTACTGATTTCTACATCTATGCTTGCACAGATCCAATGTTTGGATGGACTGATTACGTTCTATGGGGGGGGCTCTGAATGACTGAAGATTACACTCTACACGAATATGATGTCGTCATTATTGGTGCCGGCGGTGCAGGGCTGCGTGCAGCAATCGAAGCCACCCGCGAAGGCGTGTCTGTGGCCGTGATTTGCAAGTCAATGCTCGGTAAGGCTCACACCGTGATGGCAGAAGGTGGAGCTGCCGCCGCCTTGGCCAATAAGGACCCTAGAGACTCTTGGCAGACCCACTTCCGCGACACGATGAAGGGTGGAAAATATCTCAATGATTGGCGAATGGCTGAAATCCATGCCAAAGAAAGCCCCGATCGAATTCGTGAACTGGAGCAATGGGGGGCGATTTTCGATCGCACTCCGGAAGGGCTCACCAATCAACGAAACTTCGGTGGCCACACCTATCCCCGATTGGCACACATTGGCGATGCGACCGGTCTCGAGCTCATTCGAACGCTACAAGAGCGAGGCATTCACACCGGTATGGAGGTATTCATGGAATACACTGTTCGGCACTTGTTCAAGAGTGACGGTCGTGTATCAGGTTGTTTTGCATACAACCGCGTAGATGGCTCTCTACACGTGTTCAAGGCAAAAGCAACTGTGCTTGCCACTGGTGGAATCACCCGTTGTTGGTCGGTCTGTTCGGGATCCTGGGAATACACTGGTGAGGGTCACGCACTCGCCTATTGGGCGGGTGCTGAAATGGGCGATATGGAGTTTGTTCAATTCCATCCGACTGGAATGATTTGGCCTCCGAGCGTCCGGGGTATTCTGGTTACAGAAGGAGTTCGCGGTGAAGGCGGTATGCTCACCAACTCAGAGGGTGAACGATTCATGTTCAACTATGTCCCTGAGATGTATCGTGACGAATTTGCAGATACGGAATCAGAAGCCATGGAATGGGTGGCCTCAATTGTTGCTGATGAAACTCCAACCGCACGTNGACCNCCCGAACTCCTNACTCGTGACGTTGTCGCAAAGGCCATCAATTCNGAGCGAGAAGCGGGNCGNGCNAGTGANCACGGTGGAGCCTATNTGGACATCTCGTGGAGNCCTGANGAACAAGTCAAGAAGAAGTTGCCNGGAATGTATCATCAATTCATGGAATTGGCTGCGGTTGACATNACCAAAGAACCGATGGAAGTCGGTCCAACGGCTCACTATGTCATGGGTGGTGTCAAGGTTGATCCGGAGACGCAAGAATCGACTGTACCCGGTCTGTATGCTGCTGGGGAAGCTGCTACTGGATTGCACGGTGCGAACCGACTCGGTGGCAACTCGTTGTCTGATTTGATTACCTTTGGAAAGCGTGCTGGACAATATGCGGCCGAGGCTGCAAAAGGACAGGATTCATTCGCCGATATTTCCGAATCGGAAATCAATGATGTCATTGCAGAAACGCTTGCACCACTATCACGTGAAGGTGGAGAAAATCCCGCCAAGGTGGTCGAGGATTTACGAGACATGATGCAAGAAAAGGTGGGTATCATTCGCCAAGGTCATCAGTTGGAAGAGGCGCTTGAAGAACTGGAATTATTCCGCGAGCGCGAGGCGAAAACTTCGCCTGGAGGTACCCGAATTTACAATCCTGGTTGGCACCAAGCGCTCGAAATCGGTGCAATGATTGATATCAGCAAAATGTGTGCTTTGTCTGCTCTCGCTCGTGAAGAAAGTCGAGGCGGGCACACCCGTTTGGATTTCCCAACCCCTGATTATTCTCATTGGGGCAAAATCAACAGTGTCATCGTCATGAGTGATTCAGGTGAAATGGATTTGAACCATGTCAAATACCCACCCATCCCAGATGACTTGAAACAATTGCTGGATGCAGATGATCTACATGAGGAGGAGGAGTGAATATGTCAGAAGATGTAACCTTTAGAGTATTCAGGGGCGAACCGGACGAAGAAGGCACTCCAACTGGGGAGATGGTTGATTATACCGTTGAAATGGATGAAGGCATGGTTGTTCTTGATGTGATTCATCGGATTCAATCTGAACACGCACCCGACCTTTCTTGTCGATGGAATTGCAAAGCAGGTAAATGTGGCTCTTGCAGTGCTGAGGTGAATGGAAAACCTCGACTGATGTGTATGACTCGTATGGAGGATATCATGGAAGAAACACCGGAAAACACCCCGGTAGTCGTCAAACCAATGCAGGCCTTCCCGTTAACCAAAGACTTGGTGACAGATCTTCAATGGGCTTATGACCTCAACAAGACCATTCCAATGTTGAATGGCCCAGACGAAATGGATTGGAAATTCGATCAAAAAGAAGCAGATCGAGTGCAAGAATTCAGAGCCTGCATTGAGTGTATGTTGTGTGTCAATACTTGCCACGTGATGAGAGAACACCAGCTATGGGACGAGTTTGCAGGCCCTCGCTTCTTCGTTCGCCTGGCAAATCTGGAGATGCACCCCATGGACCAGGACGATTCTCGCTTGGCGATGATCAAGGATGACTACGGCCTTGGTTACTGTAACATTACGCGTTGCTGTACCGAGGTCTGTCCAGCAGGTATCAACATCACAGACAATGCCATCATTCCATTGAAGGAAAGAGTCGTCACTGAATACTATGACCCGATAACCATGATTGCCAAAAAATTGGGACTCCGAAAGTAACCTAGTCTCATACACGGTACTATACGCTTGAAGATTGAAACTCGTTGCGATCACCATGCGTGCAGTGAAATCAATCGTCCCAACACATCGAGTTCAGGAAGGCGGTGGATTTTGGGTCCGTAGACCCGCTGCTATGGGTTCTCTGATGAGTCCATTTCTATTGTTGGATGAGATGGGGCCGAATGTTTCAGCACCCGGGGAGGCAGTGGGTGCACCATGGCATCCTCATCGAGGGTTTGAAACCGTGACTTATCTGCTTGAGGGACGAATGCAACATGAGGATAGTGCAGGGAATAAAGGAGAGTTGAATCCTGGCGATGTTCAGTGGATGACTGCAGGCCGTGGAATCGTACATTCCGAAGAGCCGCATGAAGAGTTTCAGAAAACCGGTGGAACGATACATGGTTTCCAAATTTGGGTGAATCTTCCCTCAAAACACAAAATGATGTCACCAAGATATCAGGAAATCCCCTCGTCCGAATCACCTATTGCTCAAGATGAAGGAATTTGGGCACGCGTTATTGCCGGAGAATGTCTGGGGATCAATTCATCGATCGATACCGTGATTCCGATTACATTGATTCATGTAAAGATGGAAAAAAATGCACAACTTGTCAAACAATTGGAATCCGATTTAAATGGGATGATCTATGTTTTCAGTGGTAAGGTTACAATCGACAATCCGCTTCAAGTCAAAACACATCCGGGATCTCCTGGAATTGGTTCCAATCAGCAAATTCGAGATGGGGAGTTGGCACTCCTCACTAAAGGAAAAGAAATCATGATTCAATCCGAAACAGAATCTGAGTTCTTAATTCTCGCCGGGCCTGAACTGAATGAACCCATCGCTCGTTATGGGCCCTTTGTGATGAACACTCAAGAAGAAATTCATCAAGCCATCTTGGATTATCGAAACGGGATGTTCACTAATTGAATCATGATTCAATAAAAAAAAGCCCGCCAGAGGCACCGAAGCGCCTCTGACGGGCCTGTGTGTTATCTTGTGTTTTTGCAACTCAGGTTGTACCGAATCCGATCAAAGGTGATCGACGCGCTGCTTCTTGACGTTGGCCTTCTTAATCTGGCCCTTCGCCTTCAGCCACTCCGGCGCAGATGCCGGAGGGGTCACCATTTCGGTCCAGCCCTTGAAGACGTGAACACGCTTGGTGCCACGCTCTCGCAGGTGGATGTCGGTTGCGCCACGAGTGGCTGCCTTCAAAGCCGCGCCACGTGGCTGGCGACTTGCGAAGACCTGGCTTGTGTCTTTTCCGCCCTTCATTAGGACGAAGTACTTCTTTTCTCCCATAGAGTTTCACCTCTAGTCCGGACGCTGTTTGGGACCACTTAAGCATTACTCCGGATAAACGCTATACTGCGCCCCAAATCGGTGTTTTTGCATTTTTCCGAGACACGATGAAAATTGTACGCAGGGGCCCGAATACACACCAACAAGTGGTTGAAATCAGATTTCTGTGAGTGAATTTTGCGATAGTCTAGCAGTACAACGATTACCCATTATTGCAGATTTTATTGATCTGAGAAGTTTGTTTATTGAATCTTCACCAACGGGAAAATAAGTAACAGATTTTCTTTGATTTAATCAGATTATTACTACGCGTACGCGGAGGGTGTGGTTGAGGTTACGGACATTGAAGGTTTAAAATCCCTGAAATCTCGTTCGGAAAATCAACAGTCACTGGTGATTATTCTTCTTCAAAGATACTCATGATATCTTCTTCGGAATTGGCATTATTTTCCTGCTCAATTCTGTACAAATCAATTTGTTGTTTTGACCAGCCAGCTCCAAGCAATTCTTCATCGGTCCACTCTTTGGATTCTGATTCTGAAACCCCTGCCATTTCAGCCAAGCGTTCCTCGGAATCATCGCGGTTTTGTTTCGACCAGGCATCATCTGGAAGCTGCTCTTCTTCCTCAATGAATTCTTCTTTCTTCCTTGAATACAACAGAGTTGTGAGGGCCAAGATGATGAGCGATCCTGTCAAGACAATGCCAATCATGAGGTTGGCGGATTGTTCATCGCTNCCCTGCTGNGTCGTGTTCTGTTCATTGGTCGTTTCTATCGCTGCTTTTTGGGCTCGAATGAGTATCGATTCNGTNACTGAAAGTGAGGTTTCATCCAAGCAGGTGAAGTACAACGTATGATTGGCTGCATCGGNCCCTGGNGGCGTCCAATCCAATGTCCACAACCCATCAGCCATGGGAATGAACATTTGCGAATGNAGTGTGATATCATCTTGATCTTTCAATAAAATAGAGCACTGCATATTTTCAATCCCATCCAAATCGTTGATTTCAACAATCAATGTGCTTTGGTTTCCTGAAGTAAATTGGGTTGGCATCCTCGAGAAATCAAGTACGGGTTTGGAACCGATAAGTTCCAATTCAAGGACTGGTGAGATTCCAATCGTTGCATCGATATCTCGTACGAACACGGAAAGTTCCANTGTTCCCAACGGGAATTCTNGTAGATAGTCAGATTCNATTTGGATTCTGAAGAATTTTGCATCAAGTCCCGTTCCGGGCGTACATTCTGAAGGTGCCATCATCTCTTCAAAAATGACGGATGGAATGACCCGATCCGAATCCGTTCCCGTGCTGAGTCTGATTCCAATATTATCAACAGGTCGAGCATCTTCAACACCGATCCAAACAAACCCTGATTCACCACGGGCGAATTCCTGAATGACCATATCTAGGTCACACAATACGGGTGCTGAAACAATTGGTGGTGACAAGAATACAGGACGTGACCAGGACCACTCCATTCCAGCCCATTTCCCCTCACGAATTTGAGTTTGAATTAGAGCATCACCAACTTCCAAACCCGGCGGAGCAGTGACTGCTCCCCCTTGGATGACTTGCAGACCTGCACCTGGCCACAAGACGCTGGTTTCGAATTGATATGTCGTATTGGGGTCATCTGCATCGACCAAGTCAACGAGAATGTGGTCTTCACTTCCATCTAAATGGTACTGTTCTGAATCACTCAGTTCAGCTTGTGGAGGCAAATCGTGCGGCATCAGACTTCGATTTGACCATTCAATTCCATCTGCGTACAAAGCGACTGAAACAGCTTCAAGTTCTCCTCCATTCGGTGGGTTCCAGATTGTTTGNTAGCAGGTTTTACTACCGCTGNAACTNGATTGAATTGGGGTGTCTAACTCTACACTTNCGACCAAGATTGATGGCATTTCAGTCATGTTATCATGGTCAACATCTTCAACACAGGCAGTCAGTACATGGGATTGTCCTCGGATCCAACCTTGCAATCCGTGAATCGGTGGTGAGAATCCCTGCCATGGTTCAAGATCTACACCCGAAACGTGTACTCCGTGCCAAGTGGCACTGGCATCAATAATCTGGAAGGCAGAACTCCACCAATGTTCCGTGGATTCGCCTTGTAAATCGTACACAATCCAGTGTAGGTCAACGTAATCCAAGGGGGCATCAATCGGCAGCGAAATTGTACCNTTCCAAACAGTGCCATTGTCTTGAGTTGANGCGGGACTTGGNGAGTANGAAGCATTCGANCCATTGTAGCGCCATGAGAGTGTAGCGGATGANACACCGAAGTCATCGGAAACNTCGATCTGACAAATGACGATACCTCCACGAGTTGCTGTGCTTGTAGAGCANGTTACCTCATCAATATCNGGTGGNCCATTGATATCCAATTCAATGGTTTTCAGATTGTTGTCAGTTATTCGCTCNGGATTCGCCTCCGCNGGAACCCATCGAACCAACAATTCNGTGAATCCAATTCTAGANGGGGTAACATTGACNGGTAAAATCAGTCGACTTCCNACCTCATTTCCACTGGGGATTGTCAGATTGANATTGGCCAGAAGAACGTTGTTCAATCTCTCGCGTACTTCAAGATGGCCGTTTGCGACTCCAGGAGCTAAATTTTCCAGCAATACTTCGATGCTGCCATTGGTCCCCGCGGACAATCGATTGGGGATATAAATCTCAGAGATGTTGACATCGTGCAATCGATCGCTGTAGGCTGCCATTTTCGGGTCACCAATGACTGTACCCATCCAAGAAAGGAATACATTAGATGCGGCATAACATTCCGACATCGTGAATCCATTTGCGTAGCAAGATAGCAATTGTTCGGGATTGGAAACGGCACTCAAGTAGGGTTCGTAGACGTAACCCTTCACTCCCGAGACCCCGTCATCTAGAAGATCAGAAACCAAACTTTGCCCATAACTTGAGTTGATGATGAACGTACGTCCTCCTGTACTCACAGCCGTCTCAGCGATACTTCCGTTAACCCATTCAAAGTGTGGACGAATCGGGTACATTCTCAGTGTATCAAAGAAAATCGAGCCGTTGTAAGTCCCATCTGAAAATTCCGCAACCTGTCGAACTGCAAATTCGGTTGCATCCGTATGAGGACGAAATCGTAGTTGTTCCAATTGCCAATCGTCAGAAAAACTTCGCTCTTCTGAACGATTTAGTGAAATTGGGCTTCCAGAAATATCGAATGATTCTACTTCCAACCACCAATTGCCCTCCATCCATCCATCTCTCATTGAATACCCATCGATTACCCATGCATGTGCTGAGAAATCGGAATCAATTTCGAATCGTTGTTCAACGTAAGCGATGGAATTGTTCGTGGTGTTGAATCCCGGGCAGATCCAAACAACTTCACTATGGACATCGGCTACTTCTTCTGCAGACAATGCAGTTTCCCACATTTGCACTTCATCGATTACACCATTGAAATGATTGTTCCCCGCTCTATTGACTCCAAATTTGTAAATCTCAATGCTGTTTACCGTACCATTGGGGACACTTTGATTCAAGATTTCGACACCGTCCATGTACAGAGTGATGGTGTCATTTTCAAACGTGGCAACTAGATGCTGCCAAACCGTGGGATCAACCGTTCCAAAGCTGTACGAGTTGTTGTGATACAATTCCCAATTACCTGGATTGCCACCACTGGTTTGGAATTGGAATGAGTCATCATCTCCTGCAACATCGTTTACCGCAATTACAGAAGAGTGGCGTGCTTGCCCACTTTGATTTGCTTGAACCCAAAGGCTCACGGTGAAATCTGTAACTGAATCTTCGACATCAACCCTCGCCTCATCATCGATACCATCGAAGAATGCACAATTGCCTAAGACACAAGTTCGCCATTGTGAGCCATTGGTTCCGGAGAAATTGAGATGAGCATTGCCGACCGAATCATTGGCTTGGTCACCGGATACCTCATCAAATTCCCAGTGGTGAATGAGTGCATTTTCTCTTACTGGGTAACTGCTACCACGGGTTAGTACATTGGTTGGAACCGTTTGCTTGGTAACCCCAGGCCCTTCCCATTTGAGTTGCAAACCCGCATGTCCTCCGTGTTCGAAAAACTCGGTTCGCAAGGCATGCTCACCCGCCTCCAACCAAACGACGCCAGATCTCTCTCTCATACCATGATGTCCCTGGTTATCGACAACTTCGATATCGTCAATCCACAATTTGCTACCATCATCACTGATGAGGTAGAAGGTCCAATTTCCATCGCTTGGGATGTGGATGATTCCAGTGTGTCTAGCACTCCAGTAATCGAGGAATCGACTGTCCAATCCGGTCCAGAGGTTTGTGGTTGACGGCCAATCAATATTCGGTTCATGCCGAGAAAAATCCGGGGTCCGGCCTGAAAGATTGACCATCGTACTTACATTGTAGCTGACTCCATTATTGTCGAAATACTCAGCAAGCAATCCATTCGTTGTAGATGCATCACTGGCTCCACACGGCGCATCTTCTAAGCGACCTTCCATAGCTGCATTTCCATTGCGTTTGGTTTCAGTCTGTCGTGTCCACCACCATTGCTCACCAGGTGAGAGCGAAGGGCCTAGGCCATCCCAATATCGCGAACCTGTAAGCCAATTCCCATCCGACGTGTCGTAACCAGAATTTGGCAACTGATTGTCTACCCATGCGCCATCATTGCTGCCCCAAGCGGCATACATTGAAACATTCGACATTCCCGTAATGTAAGTTGAATTTTGATTGAAGTGAACAGGTAGGCCAATTTCACTCAACGTTTCATTTGCGGTATACAACAAATCGTTCCACCACTTGTATCCTGATCCATTTCGATTCGTAGCCAAATCCAATACACTCAATCCATGCTGGCCAAAACTATCGTTTGCTCTGTCAATCAATCCCAGTGCGGTTTCAACGTCGTAGCCTGTCAATCGAGTGACGAGATAATAGCCCTGTTCTGCACGACTGAATTGTTTCATTTCATTGCCAGCAGCCAATCCATAATTCGATTCAACGTACCAATCTCCGAAAATAGCAGAGGCATACGTTCCATTGATGAGGGCCAACTCCGAATCAAATGCGGCTCGAATATTTGTTCCTCCGTTGACTCGAAGGGGGACTCCCTTCGTAGTGACCAATACATTGAGCCCCGTCAAATTTCGTTCTTCAATTATTTCAGAAATCGGTTCTGCAAAGAATTCAGTGAACTGATTGGCGTTGATGGTCTCTCCAGTTGGTGTACTCTCATTGGTCAACAGAATGACGCGTTCAGGGGGGATGTTTCTGGCCAAGGCGAAGGCGGTCCCAATGATTCGACTATCCTCACTTTGATTGTTGATGATGACTGCAACATCACTGTAGTCGGTGTAGGTGTCGAACGAGAATGGTTCTAGCACTGCAACATCACGGAATGTGTTTTCGTCACCTTCGCTATGGTGTGACTTCACGTCTCCTGGAAGCACTACTGCAGACCAACTCTGCAGCGCGAACAGGAGTACGAGGCCAATCGCTAGACGTGAGCGCACGGGATGTCACCCTTCCCTCCAACTTTTCACCGTGTCGGCATCATGACAATCGGTACCTATGGTACCGTTTCCACAAAATCAGTACTTTTTTTGCGATGAGCATAAATCAGGCGGCCCCC
>PBPV01000035.1 GCA_002724815.1 Methanobacteriota archaeon
GGCATCTCTTTCAGCAGCCTTTCTTCGCATCATGGATAGCACCGTCAATCCGATTGCAATCATGAGTGAAATCACGAAGGCACCAATGGCCCACAAATCTCTGCTTTCCCCTTCACTATTTCCACTTGACAAAACACAGCCCTGAGAGTCAACAATCGATCGTTGCGCTCTCTGCGTATTTGGGCAGAGATCGAAATCATCGATGACTCCATCTCCATCCGTATCGTCGGTGACAATGTCATCTCCTTCAATCGAACATCCATTTGTTTTCACAGGTGTATTTGCGGGGGTATTGATGCATCGATCCAAGTCATTCGTAATACCATCGCCATCACTATCAAGTTGGTAACTTGCACATCCGTTGACATTGACATTCAGATCTTGAACTGTGTTTGGACATGCATCCAATATGTCGACCACTCCATCATTGTCTGCATCGGATAATCCTGCCGTACATCCAAGCAAATCGACTTCTGCTCCCAATGGTGTATTCAAGCACTGATCATTTGAGTCAGATACTCCGTCACCATCCGCATCTCTCTGTGTTGCGCCACAACCCACCAAGTCAACGGTCACAACATCATAACCAGGGGTTCCTGGACAATCATCATTTGAGTCGGACACTCCATCATTGTCGGAATCTTTCTGACTCAAACCACAGCCTTGTGAATCGACGACATCACTTGCGGGGGTGAAAGGACAGTTGTCGTAGATGTCTGCAACACCATCCAAGTCATTGTCATCGGTCACAACATCGCCTTCTGCACACCCGACCATATTGATCTCGGAGCCCGGAGGCGTGGTATCACATACATCGATCTCATCGTTGACAGAATCTCCATCAGAATCCTTTTCGGAAGGTGCACAACCATCCAAATCAACCGATGAACTCAATGGAGAATCAGGACACTGGTCAATATTGTCTGTGACCCCGTCTCCATCACTATCCATTTGAGAACCACCACAACCAAATTCATTCACAGATTCATTTCCAGGCGTTCCAGGACACTGATCTGCGATATCCTTGTACCCATCTCCATCCGTATCTCTTTCTGATGGTCCACAACCCGTTAGGATATTGACTTGAGCGTGTTCCGAAAATGGCGTATTCAAACATTGGTCGACATCTTCTGTCACTGAGTCTCTGTCGGTGTCATCAAGACAACCGTCTGAACCCAATACACCCGTTCCATCTCCAACGTATAGATCATACTCTGGTGCAGCAAATTGTGTTGGACAACTATCATCTGGATCATAGAATTGATCATCATCGGCATTGTCTATGCAACCATCCGCTCCAGTTACAGACGACCCATTGCCAGTATAATCATCATAATTTAGCGCATTAATATCTGGACAATCATCATTCCAAATAGGCACTTGATCTCCATCATCGTCCGATTCGAGAATGGTCAACAGGGTAGTCCTCTCAAGCGAAGCACCGCCAATGTCATCGTAGGCGATTAAGCGGATATACAAGTCACCAGTCGGCAGTAAATTTGTGCTGAAGTTGTTTGAGTTGGGCATACGATCCAAACCGGTAAACCCTTCATAGACATCAGTCTGATTGTAATATTCGACTGCTGAAGTATCGAAATTAATCTTGTAAATCATCCATTCATAGGTCACAATCGGTCGTTCACTGGTAAATTCAACAGTGAAATTCACTGGCCGACCTTTGAACACAGCTTGACCGGTAGGAGTATTCTGCCAAAACTCACTGGTAATTTGAACTTCACCTTGAAGCATGGGTCGACTCCATACTGAGATGTTGAATTCCGAAGAATCGTAACCCCCTCCATTCCAGGAATAAAGGGTCAGTTCGATGGGGTCATGATGGACTACTTCCGGTTCACCAGAAATGACTCCATTTGTAGTGTTGAATTCCAAACCTTGAGGCAACACATCGTCATTTTTCCCAGGAGGATTTGCTGAAACCATCTGTAGGCCGTGATCGGTGTTGCTTGTAGCCCCGATTCCTGTGAGGTAGCTCGCTCCCTCTCCACCACAATATGGAGCATTTTCTCCTTCGAGTTCTACACAGATTGTAGACTCAATATTGTATTGTTGACTTCCGCCCAACTTGGCAACATACAGCCCAGTCACAGTCTTGTAATCTTCATCATANCCTACACCTGCCCAANNCAAGGCATGCCATCCATTCAAATNTGCTCCAAAGCATCGAACCAGACCATCTTCAAACAGGACACATGTACCGCTCTGACTCTTCGCAACAGTGACGGGTACAGAGTTTGAATCCATAGTCAAACTATGCCCACTGGCATGGTTTGTGAAATCAATATGGTTCACGTTGTCTGAAGATGTATCAGTACTACTGCTTGGATTGTTTTGGCGGTCATTTCCTTCCCCCCAACACCAAAGCCNAACTACGATNGATGNNGAATCNGTACGATCGTTTCCAATCACGCAAACACCATTATCATCTAAATCAAAGTCAGTGATTTCAACATCCGTATATGCTGAACTGAATGACACCTTAATGGGAACTTCGTTCTGCTTACTCTTGCTGTAGTCTCCGGCTATACTACCTCCATAAGTAGCCAACCAATTTGCTTCATTGTGACCGTTCGAATTACTACTACTGCTGCCCCAACACCATAGATCTCCANTCAAGTCCAAGGCACAAACTCGGCTTGAGTAGACTTCAACATCAACGAAATTAACCGTTTCTTCNACATGAACTCTAGTTGGATAATATCGTGACTCACGATCTCCCACGCCCAATTGACCATCGTTGTTACCTCCCCAACAATACAACTTCCAAGNGGCGATTGCACAAGCNGTATTCCCGTGGATTGAGATATCCTGTACAGTAGGTTCCGTCCAAGTTGAGGATTGATTGGTTGCAGGCAGGGGATAAGACATCGAATCAATGAAGACTCGATCAGACCCAGAGGTTGATGGGTCTACATCCTTGGAGTATTCCAACAGGATTGAGTGATTNCCTGAAGTAACAGGAATGGTTACTACTCGCCAACCTTCCTTATCCACANCCACATTTGGACTTACAGAACCATCGATGTAAATGTTCAATTTATCCCCTGNGTGACTCGAAACAAATACACACAATTTGAGGAATCCGTCACCTGTTTCGACATCGAAAGCAATTGTAGAGTGTTCGCCATCCGCAATAGTTTCATCGGCGTTTGTATCATAATCCCCAAGATTTGAAGATGCGGAACCGAGNCCNTTCCACCCATCAACAAAGCCAGAAGTTTGAGGAACTTGACTCAACTCACTGGAATTCATAAATGACCAATTTCCACTACTGGACTCTGTCTCATTCCATACAAAAGAAGTACCATTTTCGAACGATTCGAAATGGTGATNGGATTCAACCCTCCACTCACAACCAATGTGGTCGTTGTGATTCGATGCATAGTTATCGTATGTAGCGGTAGTAGGCGTCTGTTGTGCATCCAGATTTGTCGCAAATGAAATCTGTGACGCACTCTGATAAACACCAGTACTGCCATTCCCTACAGTGCCATGATTGCTGTTCCCCCAACACCACAATGTGCCATTGGTCACAATTGCGCAGGCAACATTTGTTCCGAGTTCGATTTGCTGAATATCTAAATTGGAAGCACTNCCAACAAGNGGAGTGGGNTGTCGGAAATGGGTGGAATCANNAGATTCATTGTCCAAAACTTGACCACCATTCTTCCCCCAACAGTACACTTTTCCATCCTCAACTAAGGCACAGGCCCGGGTATTATCGATNTCCATGCCACCCACATAATTGGCATGTTTCCCTCTCAATTCCCACCAAGCATCATCTCCACCTGTATTGATCGGGGGTTCAATCGTTTCGAAATCCCCACGAGTGAGGNNATATTCGGAATATGANCCATGATCGATAGATGGNGAATCGGGCTCGACAATTTCAATCGACATCACCCGCGATTCTCCGGTACTCATGAGTTGGAAGCCCACTGAAACATTCTCATACCATGCAAAAATCTTGTAGTCGCTGACNTCCATAACTCCNGTTGGAGTTCCGAAAANCTCTCCTGTTGTGAGATTTAATTCNATGCCATCTGGCANGACAGGATAGGCATTGGGGTATGGATCTCTTTGCCAATTTTCGCCCCTGCCTAAGTGATTACTGTTCCAAGCCCTGTTATAGTCAAGGTTTGAATAAGTAAAATAACGCAATTCATCAATGGTCCCATCAAAACCATCTGCAAAAATACATTCATTGCCTTGACCCCATGTCATGATATCGGTCTCTACCTCTTCAGGATTGGTGTTGTTCTGAATCGAGAACGATCCAACAGAACTCGATGCATTGTCGACAAAAACTTGAGTTTGCAAGTTGTGACCATTGTGTTGGCGATGATAACGAACTCCAATGTAGTTCCACTCTCCAACATCAACAGTCTGCATATCTACTGTTCCAAGGGTACTTCCAGCCTTGGTTCTGTAAATCGTACTTTCATCTACTTCATTCTCGTTGCTTGCACCCCAATAGTAGTTCACTTGCAGATATCCATCGGCCATAAGNTTGACAATGATTGCATCGAAGGTACCATTGGGATTCATGATTTCACGCTTGAACAATTGCCCTCCAAGTACATCCGGTTTGAAATATCCAGCAAAACCGTTGGAATATCTATGCCAACTAGCATCATGGGGCTGGCAATTACCTGCAGTTAGATTATCTCCACCATAACCACTCAACTCATNCCCCTGCCGCCAATAACCATCCATTACCCAATTCGTCACCCCATTGCTGATGAGATCATCAGGAACATGATCCGTTTGCACATCATCACCTTGATCGACACGTCCTGGTGTATCGAAATTCCACCAATGCACCCCCATAGCGGCCCCCGGGTTAAAATTTGGATAATCTCTGGTCAACCCATCAGCAGGCTCTACTGAGAAACCATCCCACTGTGAAGATGATGTCGGAGGGATTCGCATGGGTGCATGGGCGACTGACATTGTCGAACCATTGACCAGTGCATTCGATCCAGTCATAGACATGGCCATCGGAGAATAAAGGATGTAATCGGGGAGTTGTGCCCCACTGGTCATTTGCATATTGCTTGTACCTTCTAGAACACNCANTTCGTCAGATACTTCATTTTCTTCTGACAAAAATCCAGTCATTGGCATGAGAATCATCAGCAATGNAAGGTAAATCGCTTTCCACTTCATACGGGACACCTACGGTGTCCNCGTCGAGAGTGGCANATATAATACCCGCTGTCTTTGCCAAAATCCACTTGATTTCCGTCAATCAAACAAATCGTCATCATCGTCTAACAGGTCATTCATGTCAGGCAATGCATCCTCAGGGTCAATTTCGAAATCATCGTCATCATCGTCATCAAACAAATCAGGTAGGCTTTCACCTTCGTCTAGGTCGGCGGCGGAATCACCCACATCATCATCTAACCAACTGTCATCGTCATCGAGTGTGGATGAATCATCATCCCAATCGTCCACATCATCGTCAGAAGTTTCGGCAATATCATCGTCGTCAAGTTCAGCGAAGATGTCGTCTGCAGTCAACTCTTTCTTCTCCACCTTCTTCTTTGAATCCACCTTTTTCTTGGAGGGGCGAGCCTCGTCATCTTCGTTCAATTTCCAACGGACTGCAATGACGAGTGCTGCGATGATGACTGCGATGAGAATGCCGATAATGATGGCCCAGGTACTCAATGACATGGAATCATCCCCCTTTGTTCCACTATCTGATTGAATACACGAATCTTCAACATCGCTTGCATCCGTCCAGTCGGTTCCCGCAATTTGTTCATCCTTGTCACGGCATCCATCACCATCTGTGTCTCTTTGTGATGCACCACAGCCGGATTGATTTGGAGATTCATCAATAGGGGTATCTGGACAGATATCCAACCCATCATGAATCCCATCAAAATCAGAATCAGCATATTCCGAAGGAGCACAACCATTCTCATCGATTTGGCTTAGCAGATAAGACGGTGTCGAGTCACACTGATCATCCACATTATTCAACCCGTCACCATCTAAATCCATGTCGGAATCGCACCCATCAGGAATGCCATCCCCATCGGCATCTAATCGGTCATCATGCCCTTCACAATCATCTGCTGCATTGGGGACCTGATCTCCATCTCTGTCTTCATCCATGACGTCACAGATTTTATCGCCATCAAAATCAACAGGAGTATCTGAACTATCCAAAGGATTGCTTCCACACAGACTTTCTTCAGTATCGGACCAAGTATCTTGATCATCATCTTCATCAAGATTATCGCCAATGCCATCCCCATCAGAATCAACCGTTTCGTTTTCATCAAGAGGGAAGGGGTCATTGACATCAAGAACACCATCTCCATCATCATCGACATCAGCAACATTGCCAATGCCATCCCCATCCGTGTCCTCGTATTCAGTCGGATCTAGAGGCAGTGCATCCCAGATATCTGGCACCCCGTCTCCATCATCATCGGTATCTGTATTGTCGGGTTCACCATCACTGTCCGTGTCCATCAAACAATCCGCAGCTGAAGTCGATGCCGGGCCCAATGTTGAGGCACCAGTAGGACATGGAGTTGGGGCCGTATTGCCCAAACCAGCGGCATAAGTCCCAATTGGTGCATCATTACAACCTGTTGAACCCACCCAATCTTGCCAAGTTCCTTCCGGACAAAGAGTTTGACTGACCGCTTCACTCTGAGCTACAAAATTCCCTGGGTCAGCAGACAAACAAGTTGTGCGCCGATAATTTGGCTGGTATGTTCCCGGTGCACAATCCTGTTCCCAAATACTACCGTCATTGCTTGTGTAGTGGCCAGGACTTGCATCTACACAATCATCACTTGTCACGGATCCATAATTTGGATTGTACGTACCTGCAAGACAGGGCGTGTCATCGAGTGCCCCATAGACATCAACGTAATGTCCACGAGCAGCCTGAGTTGGTTGTGCTTGTCCCGTAGTTGGGACATAAAATCCGGGTTGTGCCTGTTGACACGCAGTTGCACTTTGCGATGCAGTGTTTGGATTGTATGAACCTGCAAGACATGCTTGTTCAGAAGTGGCCCCATATTCGGCAACATAGTGACCCGGGCTTGCTGGTGTTTGACTTGCACTTCCCGGTTGACTGACATAGTAACCCGGTTCAGCGGACAAACAGGCCGCTGAAGAACTGGAAGCATTTGCTGAATTGTAAGTGCCCACGACGCATATTTTTGGTGCAACGGCCCCGACTTCATCTACATAATGTCCAGG
>PBPV01000036.1 GCA_002724815.1 Methanobacteriota archaeon
TTGTGCATTCCAGTGGATCGACTGCAATGTCAATTTGTGGAGCGCCTTCTATGCCTTGCAGGCATCCAAGGGGTTCGCCGATGTAGAGCATGGGTGCATCATCTCGTTCCCCTTCTCCAATCGCGACACGACCATCGAAAGGAACTGAATCAAACACTGCCCGCATGGCTTCAACGGCGGCTCCATCGGCTTTTTTCCGCTCACCTCGACCACGCCATTTGGCCGCAGCAATTGCAGCATCTTCGCAGGCTCTGAGAAAGTGATTGGCCAACTCGGACGTATTCGCCATGATGTGTGCGAGCGCAAGGAGGTTCTCAATCCTGCGCCTCGCCCTTGCGCTTTTCAAGAACACAAATGTCACGAATTTTTGTCATAGGATATTGCCCCGAGTCATCCTTTTCCAACGATTTGACCATGTCCCAAGCACACAGTAAACCAGTCGATACCCCGCAAAGAGCTTCCATCTCAACTCCTGTTTTCCAATGTGCGCTCACACGAACCGTACAACGCAAATGGTCTCCTTCCCAATCCCAAACGACTGAACATGATTCGATGGGTATGATGTGGCAGTGAGGTATCGCGCGAGGTGTCTCCTTTACGGCTTGAATGGCCGCGACCATGCTCGCTTCCAATACATCGCCTTTGGCCACCAATCCATTTCGAATTGCGTCTGCAGAATCGGGACTCAATTCAAGAATTCCTGTGGCGACTGCGGTCCGCTCAACGATGGGTTTGTGTCCAACAGGAATGATTGCATCAGTCACCCGAGTCCCTCCTTCCAATGCGCTCCATCAGTGCGCACTTCTTTCTTCCACAGAGGGGCTTGGGATTTCAGTTCGTCGATGAGCCATTCACAGGCTTGAAACCCTTCCTTTCGATGAGGACTTGCAACATGGATACAGACGATGTTTTCTCCTGGTTTGACAATCCCCGTTCGGTGACTCATGGCAACACAGTGGACACCATGGGAATCGATGGCTTCAGATGCTAAAGCGTGTAACACCTTAGGCAATTGTTCAATCCAAGCATCAAATTCCAAATGGATTACTTCAGTGCCTTCTTCCATCCCACGAGTGAGTCCGATGAACGAAACAATGCTGCCGCAACCAATGGTATCCATCTTCGCCCTCAACAAATCAGGGTCCAGAGAATCACCCGCATCCTCGATGATGATTTGCGCCATGTGATCATCCTGACTTCGTGTCTGCATTAATCTGATTCAGTGAATGAAACGTTTCCTCCAGATGCACGGATTTTCTTCCACTCCTCGGAAATTTCTTTGCCTCTTTCACTCATGGTCCAATTGTCTCTTTTCAGTGCCTTTCTAAATGGCATTCTCCTTCCGAATCTACCATTAGAATACGTCACTTTTCGAAGCAATAATCGGTTTGTGATTGGCCAAAGCATCCGTCGAATAATGCTGGGCTGATAGATTCGTTCCATGAATATCAATCCATCATTTCCATTCTTGCGCTGATGCTTCATCCAATACTTTGCGATTCTCTTGAATCCTCTGTCTCCGACTCGATTCATCAACATTCGATTGGTTGCACTCAATTTGATTAAAGGAAGGAGTTCTTTCCGAATTTGGGCGTCATAATTTGTACCATTTAGGAGACAATTTGCAGCCATCACTCCACTGGTCACGGCGTATCGCATCCCAAAACCCCACATGAAGTCTTGAAGTCCTCCTGCTTCACCAACAAAATATTGTCCATCGCTAAAATAAGTGGAGGGGATGCTAAAGTCGCCTTTTCCGCCGACTCTCTTGATCGGCTCTCGGTCCAGTTCAGGATAGAGTTTTTCGTAACACGCGATTGTTTCATTGAGGTATCGGTTGGAGTTTTTTTGCTTCCTCCACAAACATGTGCATATGAGCCCAACTCCATCGATTACGATGAGGTATGAGTATGCGCCAGGGGCCAATTTATCATTCAACTGGAACGAAACATGATTGGGGAAACTGGTCTTGAATACTTCACCAAATGCGATTGCACTGGTGTCTTTTGGACCGGCTGCAATGATTGTACAATCCTTTGGGTCGGCTTTGGTATTGTAGTGAATGGTCGCCCCCGCCTCCAATGCCATCCGCTTGAATCCCTGGTCGATACAATGTTCATCTGTACCTCTTTCAACAATCCTGAATGCAATTCGATCGCTTCGCGGAGTCGTAATTTCATCATCGGGATGAATCAATGCCATCTCGGTAAAATCGGTTGATTTGAATGAATTTGGGTCCAGTCCCCATTCGACCATTTCTTCAAAGAAGTCCTTTGATGAGGTCCAATTTTCGAGACCCTGAAAATCTCCATCGAATCTCGCCCCGGAATCTTGTCGTGTCTCATACACCTCGACTTTTTTCCCATTTTTTGCAAGGATGGTGGCTGCGGCTAGGCCTGACAAGCCTGCGCCAAGAATCCGAATCACNTCGTCATCAGCCATTGCGTCTCNAATCTCTACTATCGGTATATGTCATGAATCCTCCGAATATCGAANGAGTTCTTTGGCACCCAAATGGAGAGTCCACCTAACGGTGGATTGAAGGCTATGACGACTTGCCCACACCATGGATAAGGCACTCCTTGAAGCCACAGCAGCAGCATTGGTTGCTCCCGGAAAGGGTATTCTTGCAGCAGACGAAAGCAATGGAACAATGACGAAGCGCTTGGAAGGCGTTGGTCTNGAATCAAGTGCTGAAGCCCGTCGTGCATATCGTGCGAATTTGTTTNCGACTCCNGGCTGTGAGGATGCNATTAGCGGTGTCATTCTCTATGATGAAACCATTCGTCAGAACATGGATGATGGCACCTCTATTCCTGACTACTTGAGTTCTCGTGATATTTTGCCGGGAATAAAGGTTGATACTGGTGCCAAGGAACTTGCTGGTCACAATGGAGAGAAAGTCACNGAAGGCCTTGATGGNCTTCGAGAGCGATGTGCGGAATATTTCGCCATGGGNGCTCGNTTCGCAAAGTGGCGTGCNGTAATCAAAATCGATGGTGAATTGCCCAGTAANGCTTGCCTTTCGACCAATGCCCATGCTCTCGCTCGATATGCAGCGATTTGCCAAGAGCAGGGTTTGGTCCCAATTATCGAACCCGAAGTACTCATGGACGGAGCTCATGATGCAAGTGTCTGCCAATCGGTCACATCTGAAATCTTGCAGCGAACTTTTGCTGAATGTGAAAATCAAGGTGTCCATTTTCCAGGAGCCCTGTTNAAGCCAAACATGATCATTCCAGGCAAGGCCAATTCAGAATCATCTTCTCGCCAAGATGTTGCGAAATCCACGATTGATTGTCTGATGTCATCGATTCCGGAGTCAATTCCAGGAATCGTTTTCCTCTCNGGGGGTCAATCCGATGAGGAGGCAACAGATCATCTCAATCGAATGAATGCGATGGACGTTGAACACCCATGGCAACTNTCGTATTCNTATGGNCGTGCACTNCAGGCNGCNGCTCTCAAAGCTTGGGCGGAAGAAGGTGCAGAGGCCAGTCAAGCTGCATTTGCGCATCGGGCCAAGATGAATTCACTCGCACGTAGTGGCGATTGGGACATCAGTTTGGAATAGGTTCAGTACCCTCTGAGTCACTCAAACAGTATGGGCAAGAGACTGCTGGAACGTACAGCGGTGAATTCAGTTCCTCTTCAGTCAAAGGTTCCCGACAGGCAAAGCAAACCTCGGCTCCAGTCACATTCAGTTCGGGGTCCACTGCCACTCGACGATCAAAGACGAAGCAATCACCATTCCAATGTGCTCCACCGACCTCTTCGAAGTAACCGAGTACACCTCCTTCCAATTGTCTGACATCCTGGAATCCTTGATTGAGCATCAGTGCACTGGCTTTCTCGCAGCGAATCCCACCGGTGCAAAACATGACCACTGTCTTCTCCTTGTCCAGACCCGAATTCGCGACTGCATCTGGAAAGGTTCGGAAGGTACTGATGTCCAAGTCCACTGCATTTTCAAATGTCCCAATTCGGATTTCGTAATCATTGCGCGTGTCAAGTATGGTGATGTCTCGACCTTCGTCCAGCCAGTGTTTGAATTCGGTTGGTGAAATGGCATCCCCCGTATANTCTGCTGGGCGAATCTCATCCATTCCCATCGAAATGATCTCTTTCTTTAGACGAACATTCATGCGACGAAAAGCCAATTTTTCACTGTGTGAAATCTTCAGTGGGATGNCAACAAATCGTTCATCACTTTCCAAATAGTTGAGGAAACCATCAATTCCTGCTTGATCACCACANAGAAAGAAGTTGATTCCTTCCGTACTCAGTAAGATGGTTCCCAGTAAACGGTTTTTTTCACATGCCTCTCGAAACGGCTCACGCAATTCATCACGGTCNGGCAAATCGACGAAACGATAACCTGCAATGTTGACGAATGGGTCCATCTCAATCCTCATCCGTTTGCCAATCGGGTTCTTGTGCATCCTGCTTGGCCCATAGAACNTCGTCGATTCTTAACACGGAAATGGCAGCTTCTGTCGCTCCAGCAATTGCATGACGGGTGACGGCTAGAGGCTCTGTGATGGAGGCATCGCCCATATCGCTGGCTTGACCTGTGGTCACATCCAANCCCTGCCAGTCTGAGTCATTCTCAGATTGTGCTGCCGTGATACGAAGCAACTCATCGATGGGATCTAGTCCAGCATTTTCGGCCAAGATTCTCGGAATGGATTCAAGTGCCGCGGCAAAACCCTCTATTGCCATCTGCTCACGACCAGGAATGGTTTCTGCATGTCGTCGCAACCGGCGGGCCAATGCAATTTGAGTCGCCCCTCCTCCGGGCAACAACTGTGGTTCACGAACCAGTTGACAAGCCACTCCGAGTGCATCATCAAAGGCCCGTTCGGCCTCTTCTAGTCGCATCTGTGTGGAGCCACGAATGACGACAGTGACACCTTTGGTTTGTGAGCCTTCAATGATGGTGTGTTCAACACCTTGCCACTTTTTCTCAAGAATGGATTCAAACCGACCAATGTCCGTTTCCTGAATGTCCTCAAGATTGTACACAGGTCGGGCACCTGTGGCTCTGCAAATGTGTTCAATCTCGGGTCGCTCGACCCTTCGATACGCTAGAATCCCTGCTGCGGATAGCATCGCATGTGCTTCTTCTTCGATTCCATCTCTGACCACTAGACAATCGACCTTCGCAGCCTTGAGTAAATCGATTCTCGATTGCAACTGTGCTCGAGCACGGGTGTGAAACTCGTCAATTGCACCTAGATTGGTAATTTTGAGGCTCGCTTCAAGTTCAGGCTTCCGATGCTCCAGCCCACCATCCAATACCAGGATGCGCCCGTGTTGGTTCATCATCTTCATTTCTCGATGCAATCTAGCCTTGACCAATACAATCCCTGGAATCAGCTCGCTGTCCTTAATGGAACCACTTCGTTCGGTAATGATTCGTACGTGTTCTGGATTTCCAGAGCCGGTGGCTTTGGCGGCATCATGGGCCAACTTCGCGAGGATTTCTTGCATGCCCACATCTCCTTTCCCTGCCAAACTGGTCATCACCGAGGAAAGCGAAGTCGCATCATCTGCGCCCCTGGATATCTCTGTAAGAGCCTGTTCGATTACGGGCCCACTCATTCTGTACCCACTACAAATGATGGTGGGGTGAACACCGCGATCGACCAATTCAAGTGCATTAACCAGTAATTCTGCAGTCAGGATGACGGTTGATGTTGTTCCATCTCGTACTTCATCATCCTGAGCGCGAGAGGTGGAAATCAGCATCTTAGCCGTTGGATGTTCGACCTTTGCCGTTTCCAACACGGTGACACCATCGTTGGTCACAAGGGTTGAGCCATCGGTTCCAACAAGCAATTTGTCTAGGCCTTTAGGTCCCAGAGTACTGCGAACAGCATCGGCTAGAGCCACCGCCGCAGTAACGTTGTTTCGAAGGGCTTGTCGCCCTGCAACTCGCTCGGTGTCCTCCAAGACCTTGTCTTGTTCCTGCTGCACCATTGCCTTCGCCACCCGCAACCCCGTCTTGAATCCGACGCTTTGCAATGCTTCATATAGGACTAGATTGTGCCACTATACAACCGCGAGTTAAGTAGTGGGTGTTCAATCATGGCACAAGACGACTGGGAAGACCAAATTCTGAAGCAAATGGTGGAGATGTTTCGCTCCATGGGACTTGATGTCAGTGAGAAAGAGTTGTCTCGGATGATGGGGGATATCCAATCACAATTTGAGAGCATGGGGATTGACCCTGAAAAGATCCGTACTGGCGATTTGAAGATCAATCTACAAGGTGACTTCGGCAACCTAGGCGAGATGCTTGGAAAGGGTGGAATGCCCGACCTCAGCGAGATGTTCGCAAACATGGGTGTGGACGTCAAGATGGGGCG
This sequence comes from Methanobacteriota archaeon, assembly GCA_002724815.1. Taxonomy (GTDB): domain Archaea; phylum Thermoplasmatota; class Poseidoniia; order Poseidoniales; family Thalassarchaeaceae; genus MGIIb-P. Next base: position 6,372 of record PBPV01000036.1, read on the forward strand.
CAATGAGCCCGAACCTGTTGAAGTTCAAGTCGAAGAAACCGAAGAAGAGGATGACATTAAGCAAGTTCCAATAGCAGACATTTTCGTCGATGGGAGTTCGATGAACATCACGATTGATGTCTCACGACACGATGAACTGGATGATTCAGAACTAGAATTGAATCTTACCGGTGGAGGCTCAACACTCCAGTTAATGCGTACGACACAAATGCGCCCACTCCAGCGTTTTGAGTTGCCAAAGGCAGCTGAGAGCGTGGACGGTTGGGAACTAAACAACGGCATCTTGGATATCACACTCACCTTGCGCGATCAAACGGAATCGGCAACCCCTGAAGGAGGAAATTGAAATGGCAAAAATACCTGTAATTGGAATTGATTTAGGAACGACAAACAGTTGTGTAGCAACGATTGAAGGAGGCGAAGCAATTGTCATCGCTAATGCGGAAGGTGCTCGAACCACACCCAGTGTCGTGGCGTTCGCCAAAGATGGTGAGCGGCTCGTGGGTGTCACTGCGAAGCGTCAGGCAGTCACCAACAACGAGCGGACATTCATGTCCGTGAAGCGTGAGATGGGTACAGATTGGAAAGAGGGTGTAGACGATAGTGAGTACACACCACAAGAGATCTCTGCATTCATTCTACAGAAACTGAAGGCGGATGCCGAGGCCTACCTTGGACAAGATGTCAAGCAAGCCGTCATTACCTGTCCTGCTTATTTCACAGATGCCCAACGCAAGGCCACCAAAGATGCGGGGCGTATTGCCGGTCTTGAGGTTCTACGAATCATCAACGAACCCACTGCTGCCGCGCTAGCCTATGGTGTGGACAAAGAAGACGATCAAACCATCCTTGTATTCGATCTCGGCGGTGGTACATTCGACGTCTCTGTCCTTGAAATCTATCAGGTTGATGACCAACCTCAAATCGAAGTCAAGGCAACTGCAGGAAACAACCGTTTGGGTGGTGATGATTTTGATGAGCGTGTTATTCATTGGTGTGTCTCTGAATTCAAGAAGAGCAGTGGCATCGATTTGTCTGGTGATAATCAAGCCATGAGCCGATTGAAGGAAGCAGCTGAGAAGGCAAAGATCGAACTCAGCGGTACCCAAACCAGTCACATCAATCTGCCCTTCATCACGATGAAGGACGGTAATCCAGAACACTTGGATCTGAATCTCTCGCGTGCCCAATTCGATGACTTGACCGCAGACTTGGTGGAGGCCACCATGGGCCCAACCCGGCGAGCCATGAAGGACGCGGGTGTCAAAGCTGGAGACGTTGACAAGATTCTCCTGGTCGGTGGCAGTACTCGCATCCCTGCAGTTCAAGCCGCCATTGAAAAAGAAGCTGGGAAGGCGCCATTCAAGGGCATCAATCCCGACGAAGCCGTGGCCATGGGTGCAGCCCTTCAGGCAGGTATCATCGTCGGCGATGAAGGAGTCACAGATGTGTTGCTACTCGACGTTACACCACTCAGCTTGGGAATCGAGACCCTCGGTGGTGTCGCCACACCCATGATTGAACGGAACACTACGATTCCGACCCGAAGATCAGAGGTGTTCAGTACAGCTGCAGACAATCAACCGGCTGTGGAAGTTCATGTTCTCCAAGGTGAGCGAAAGTTTGCTAAGGACAATGTGACTCTGGGTAAATTCTTCCTTGAAGGAATCCCTCAGGCACCACGCGGAATTCCGAAAATCGAGGTCACATTTGACATCGATGCAAATGGAATCGTGAGCGTCTCCGCCAAGGATATGGGAACCGGCAAGGAACAATCAATTCGAATTGAGAGCGCGACCAGCCTCTCAGAAGATGAAATTCAGCAAAAGATCTCCGAGGCTGAACAATTTGCAGCGGAGGATGAAGAGCGCCAAAAGAAGGTCGAGTTGCGCAATACTGCGGACAATATCGTCTATCAAACTCGACGAACTCTCAAGGAAGCTGGAGACAAACTCGAAGGCGAAGACACCTCTGCAGTCGAAGGCAAATTAACGGAACTTGAGGCCATGATTCGAACCGATGAAGGACCCGTATCTGACGACGATCTCGATGAAGAGGCCATTCAGGCCAAGGTCCAAGAGTTGGAAGAAGCCATGCATGGAATCTCAGCCAAGTTGTACGAAGCTGCTGCCGCAAACATGGCAGAAGAAGGCGATGGTGACCACACCGGATTTGATGGTGCAGAAGACGTCGTCGATGCCGACTTTGAGGTTGTAGACGAAGACGAAGACTGAATCACTCAGTGATCAATCGATGCAAAGTTCGCACATGGATACCCGTTGCACCATGGGCAACCATGGCGTTGGTCGAAGCACCCCAAGCTGTACCTGCAATGTCCAGGTGAGCCCATGGAATCTGTTCGCCATCTCTTTCCTGAACAAATTGTTTGAGGAAACCGGCGGCCGTACAAGCGCCACCCCAGCGCCCCTTGCCAAGATTTTGCACATCAGCAATCTTTGAGCCTGTCATTTCTTTCTCAAAGGCCGGCAACAATGGCATGGGCCAGGCTATTTCGTCTTCGGCATTGCCTGCAGCATGAATTCGAGCGGACAATGAATCGTCATTCGACCAAAGGCCACTGGCTTCATGCCCCAAAGCGACCACACAAGCACCCGTAAGTGTCGCTAGATCAACGATGTACGACGGATTGAGTTCACCTGCTTTCCACAATCCATCAGATAGAACATTTCTTCCTTCAGCATCGGTGTTGAGCACTTCGATGGTTTTTCCAGAGTAGGTGTTGATGACATCACCTGGCCGGTAGGCACCTGCACTTGGCATATTCTCGGCCATGCAGGTAATTCCATTGACACGACCTGTATATCCACTTTCATACAAGGCGACAAACAGTCCGAAGACCGTTGCGGATCCATGCATATCGAACTTCATGTCCCACATTCCTGCGGAGGGCTTGATGGAAATGCCACCCGTATCGAAGGTAATTCCCTTGCCTACAATACAGGGCACTTGCTTGTTCTTTTCTGCAGTGGGATTGAGGCGGAAAAAGACCATACAGGGTTTTCTTTCACTGCCTTTACCCACCGCAATCACGCCGTGCATTCCTTCTTTTTGCAGACGAGCATAATCCCAAATTTCAACCTCAACATTGGGTTTGCCTTTCGCCCAATCTGTTGCGCGCTTCGCATATTCTTCCGGGTACATGACATTGGCAGGTTCATTGCCCAAATCACGTGCAATGTGAACTCCTTTGGAAATCGCAATTGATTTTGAAACTGCTGAGCTGAGAGCATCTTGATGCCGAGCNCTCGCTTGGCAATCGAGGCTCCAATCTCCTTGAACATCATCCTCATCCTTCTGTAGGTACTTGTCAAAATCATAATCGCGAAGAATCATGCCTTCAGCGAACAGGGACATCATCGAAGTAGTCCATCCAGTGGTGAATCTGACTGTGATATTTGTACCCTGATCCTTGGAAAGAGCGGCCAAGGTTTTGGCCCCGCCATCCCGGCATTCTTTCCCACTAGGGCACTCCCCCATGCCAACCAGAACCACTTGGCAATCGGCGGTCCAAACNTGGAGGTGTTTGCCACTTTTTCCTGAAAAAGAGTCGCTTGAAAGTGCATCATTGACCAAACTACGCTGTGTTCTAGACAGGCCGTTGAGTGCATTGTTTGGGGCTTTGTCCGTCCCCTGAAACAGCGGTAGAACCAGTATATCTCCAATCTTGCCAAATTCACTTACCTTTGCATCCATAGAATCACTAAAATCGCCGATTCGGTTCCGATATACAAAGCATTGTGTCTAAGAATCCGCATTTTGGAGAGGATTTGTAAGCACCCAATACCAAAAATTAGAGTAAATCCTCATTTTTACGGATTCCTGCTAAACCAATTGCGATGATGGCCAGTACTGGAGAGGCGAATGGCAGGAAACCCGAACCATCAGAATCCGAGATTTCAATGAGTTCTGTCGGAACGGATTCATTCACCCAGATACTTGCATCGATGACACGCTTTTGATAATACAACTCGAAATATCCTGTATCGGTCATCGTCAGATTCGATGCGTCAAGAATTGTCTGTGTATTGTTGGTAGCATTCACTCCAAATGTTTCAGACGTCCATTGGACTGCTCCACCATCAACGTAACGAACGGTTGCATTCGAGGTGCTTGCACGNCCCAAATTTTCGACATCAATGGCAATATTTTCATTTTCGACAACGAATGAATTGAGAGAAAGCCTTGCTCTCCAGTACCACACGTTGTCGATCAGGTATCGCATCACATCCATCTCTTCATCCAACCGATCTTCCAGAGATTCAAATGATCCTGGTACAAATTGCTCGTCATCCGTTTCGAAGGTGAACGTGGGGAACCCCATCACGCCGTAGCCATAATCACGACTGGTTCCACAATTGGGATACAGTCCCTGGTTTGCATTTTGGATGGGAATGTCAGATATGTTCTCATGAACATCATCTCGAATGAAGTGAAAAAGTTCCCAGTCAGAGGGTTGTTCAGGCCATTTGCCCCAAGGATACAGCATAATCCAAACTCCNGTGTGCATGGTGACATACAAATCTGCATCAGGAACTACAGTATTCATGTAAATCGAGTTGGCAAGGGTTTCAGCTTCACTGAAAGCACTGCTTCCAGGTTGTGTAGTCGGGCAAGTATTCCAATAATGATCATAATTTCGATTCAAATCGACTTGATTGATATTCCAACGTGTATCGAAGTCATTCCCGTCTGGGTTGAGCATAATCAAGATGTGCACTTCTGAGTTTTGCAAAACTCGAATCGCTTCTTCATTTCCTTCAATCCACCCATTGATGTACCATTTTGCTGACAACCACGCGAGTGCAGTACCCAGATACTCATTGCCATGATGNCCCCCATCGATGTAAATGATTTCTTTCGGGCTTCCATCGGGTTTGGTATCCATTGACCAATCGGATAACTGAACCACCCAGAGGGATTTCCCAAGTTCAGATTTGCCGACATCAAGTAGATTGACAATCTCTGGATTTTCTTTGGACCAATCGCCGACTTCCATGGTTAAAGCAGCCCAAGTCATGTGAACGTGATTGTCTACCGGCTCTCCAGGCCATTCCTGCTCGGCAGTGACAAGAACAGGGGTCATCATCATGACCACGAGGAACACTGCAAGGCCGCGCATCACACCGNAGGTGTGGTGATGTGGATTTGAGATTATTCCTCTGTGGATGAGTCTTCGAAATTTATCACACAGAGGCATGAATGGAATAATGACGAATGGAAGAAGGGTTTCAATTTTCCAATTGAAAAATCAAATTTTGAATTGGAAATTAATTCGATATAAATCTCTCAATTTCGGTTCGTTGGACGAGACAAATCTCTGGATTTTCAATCGATATCTGTTGATGAATGTCATCGGCGATTTGATTCGGATTAACGCCTCCACAAGTGAAACAATCTACGGCAAGAATACCTTCTTCTGCATAGCAATGCGCACTGACATGGCTTTCATCAATCAGGACCACCGCAGCAAACCCAGGTGGGCTTTCTGTACCATCAAATTCCGAAACATGGGCGTGAACTTCCCGAACATTTGATCGTCGAACCGCACTTTGCAGGACCGACAACATCCATCTCCCCTCACCCGAGAAACCTGTGTAATCCAATGTCACATGTCGACCCTTAGCACTCATTTTCCACCCCTCAATCGGCTGGCCAGATATGCCGAGACCATTTTGGTAGCAAGCATGGCTGCTGTGAATTCAGTCACATTATGGGTTGGATCCGGAACGATTTCGTTGACATCGGCACCAATCCATGTTGCTTCACTCGCTGCAGCAATCGTTTCGATGATATCGACAACTTGCCAATATGCAAGTCCCCCCGGAACGGGCGTACCCGTGGTGGGGACGTAAGCGGGATCCAATCCATCCATGTCTAGGGTCACCCATACTGGACCATTCAGTTTTGACAAGGTGTCAAGCCAATGATTCCATGCAGCTTCACCACCACATGGATTGAGAATATCGCGTGCAAGCCACGATTGTACACGAGAATCATTGGCTGTGAATTCAACTTCTTCGCGAGCAAATGCCCGAATCCCAATTTGCAGAACATTTCCTACCCCTAAATCCAATGATCGACGGATAGCACATGCATGACTATACGCATCCCCTTCNAATTCTTCCCTCAAATCTGCATGAGCATCGATTTGAACAATCGTCAATTCGGAGAGGTCTATTGTATCACCAACAGCTTGCATGATGGCAGGCAACATTCCATGCTCTCCGCCTAAAATCACTGGAAATGTATTGAGGTGCTTTGAGACATATCGACGAATGCCGGAAAGTTGCTCTTGCAATGTATCTCCTTCTCCATCCCAAGGTTCCGCTGTATGGATTCGGAATCCAGAAGGAAGGTCTTCAGGCAATAATGCATCATACAATTCAACTTGGGCTGAGGCCGAAATCGTTGCTTTGGGGCCCTCGTGACTGCCTTGCCCATAAGAACTAGTCAATTCATACGGGACAGATAGAATGGCTACATCTGGTTCGCCTTGGCCCTCGGGGAGTCCGAGGAAATTCCCTTCAACAAACTCGGACACAAAACAAACGCGTCGTCTCGTGCGTTTAACCATGACGAAACCGCATGATGTGTAGCCCAAAGGTCAGAAAATCGCCAACCGTTGAAATAGGTCAGCCNACTCCCATGAAGCGTTGGGCGAGATTTGTTCTCGTCGCAGGGGGGAAGATTATGGGCATGAGTTTGGCTTCGCTGACTGCTGCAATCCAGACCCATATCGACCCCGATATGGAGACCATTACTGCAGAAGGAATGGCCGAACATGCTTTGGGATTCTTCGGATTCTATGACCGGATTATCGACAATGCGCTTGAGCCCACCGATCGAAACTTGTTCTACATGTTCCAAGATTACGACCTCTTGACCACAGAATCCGAGGAAACTACACTTTGGGATGGACGTGAATGGCGGATTCACTATTGGAAATTCAAACCTGAAGCCGTCAATGCGCTTCAAAAGCCCAAGAAAGAGATCGTCAATGATGACCCCTATGCTGGTGTATACGATGATGTGCCCGATGGACTGTGGCGCACACTATCTGACGATGATTACGAAGAACCGTTGTTCTAGGTGCGCACGCCGGGACTTGAACCCGGGTGGCATGGTTGGGAACCATGCATCATAACCGCTAGATCACGTGCGCTTAGTAACGGCGTGTTCGATATTGCCGTGTACAATCGACACCTGGGAACTGGTCTTCAGATTCACGGTACACAGTTTTCAAATTCTTGACGAAATTTTCATCATTTACGAGCAGAATGAAATCTTTGATTCCTGGTTCTTCCTCTCCATCCAACCATCCTAGTAGAATTTCCATGGTCATTCGAGCACCTTCACGATGAGGATATGCATAAACTCCCATTGAAAGAGGTGGACACACGATGGTATCAATTCCACCGAGATTTGCAACCTGCTCAAACATGGCCTCATAGGCCTTTACAATCAATTCACGACGACCTTCGTCCTGACTTGGACGTCGACAATCCGGTCCGACAACATGAATCAGATGCTTTTGTGGCAAATCAAACCCTGATGTTGTTACTGCCGTCCCAACTGGACAAGGTTGTAAATTCTGAGCACGCTGATCCTTTCCGATTTGAATGCAGGCTTCACGCAATTTTTCACCAGCCGCCGCGTGCATTTTCGCATCCAACCCTTCTCGTCCAGCAAGTCGATTACTGGCACAAGTGACTGCCACTTCTGCTTCATATCGAGTCAAATCTCCAGCGATTACTCGCAAGAGTGAATGACGGCATTGTCTAGCGATGATGGCATCCGGCATACATGGGGAGGGGGGGGCCGCCTGATTTATGCTCATCGCAAAAAAAGTACTGATTTTATGGAAACGGTACCATAGGTACCGATTGTCACGATGCCGACATGGTGAAAAGTTGGACGGAAGGGTGCCATGCCGTGCGCTCACGTCTAGCGATTGTCCTCGTACTCCTGTTCGCGCTGCAGAGTTGGTCTGCAGTAGTGCTTCCAGGAGACGTGAAGTCACACCATAGCGAAGGTGACGAAAACACATTCCGTGATGTTGCAGTGCTAGAACCATTCTCGTTCGACACCTACACCGACTACAGTGATGTTGCNGTCATCATCAACAATCAAAGTGAGGATAGTCGAATCATTGGGACCGCCTTCGCCTTGGCCAGAAACATCCCCCCTGAACGCGTCATTCTGTTGACCAATGAGAGTACACCAACTGGAGAGACCATCAACGCCAATCAGTTCACTGAATTCTTTGCAGAACCNATTTCTGAAATAATTGAAGAACGAAATTTGACGGGGCTCAATGTATTGGNCACNACGAAGGGAGTCCCCCTTCGAGTCAACGGAGGAACAAATATTCGAGCCGCATTTGATTCGGAGTTGGCCCTCATCAATGGAACGTATGCCTCTGCTATTTTCGGAGATTGGTACGTTGAATCGAATTATGGATTGGCTGCTGGCAATGAAATGAAACAATTCAGTCGTGCAGAACAGGGCTATTATCTCGTCACTCGATTGACAGGCTACGACGTTGAAACCGCACTGGGATTGATTGACAGAGCAAACGATAGTTTTGGCCAGCATGGATTGAGTGTATTGGATTTGGCTACGAATCGAAATGGATCAGGATACAAGTGGTGGAACGATTTGTTGTATACCGCAAATGAAACGTTGAGTGAAATTGGCCTACCTGTTCACTTCAATCAAAATTCAACTTACATTACGGGAATGTCGAATGTTTCAATGTATGCCGCTTGGGGCAGCAATGATGGCGCATGGGTAGACAATCAGTTGCCAAATTCTGGTTACGACACGTCGGATGGGAATTGGCTTACAGGTTCGCGATATTGGGATGGCCTAGGCCCTTCGCTCTCACCTGGTGAGCAATGGTGGTGGACACGACAGACTGAAACCAAACGCAATGGAAATGCAGCTATGGAAGGTCGCTTAGAAGATGCGCCGTGTGGAGCCAGTGATGCATCTACAACGAATGGATTGCTTGCTGAGTATTTCGACAATAATGGAGTCAGCTACAATGTAAGTACGATGGTCAATCTTTCAGGCCGGACCCCGGATTTTTCTCGGCATGAACCGAATATTGATTGGCCGTCAACCACAAACCTCTGGACCGGCTTGGACAGTCGATTCCTCGATTACTGGAGTGCTAGACACACTGGAATCATCCACATCCCAAGCGATGGAAATTGGACCTTCTACCTCATCAGTGATGATGGTAGCAAATTGTGGATTGACGATATCGAAGTTGTCGATAACCAGGGACATCATGGTATGAGAGAGAGATCTGGCGTCGTTTGGTTGGAGGCGGGTGAGCATGCCTTGCGAACCGAGTTTTTCGAACACGGAGGACATGCGGGTTTGCAACTCAAATGGGAAGGGCCTGGGGTTACCAAGCAAACGGTTCCAACCAATGTACTAACCCGTGGTAGCAGTTACCCAGTCAGAGAAAATGCACTCATTCACCACTGGGAATTTGATGAGGTATCCGGTGACCAAGCCAATGATTCGGTCGGCAATGCTCATCTCAATTTCTCCGGGACCAATGGCTCACAATGGCGAACTTGTGTCTTAGGCAATTGTGCATTCTTCGATGGTATCGATGATGAGGCGAGGGTTGATGTCGAAGATTCAGTTACAGATTTCACCGTGAGCCTTTGGGTTCAAGCAAATCAAAGTGGGCAAGCACGCCACTCTTCTGTAATTGCGGTAAACGATGTTGCAGGAGATGATGACTCATTCCAATTCCAAACCAGTGGTGGCAATCCAGGTAATTGGGAATTGTATCACAACAACTCGTACAGCTTTGGAACGGTTGATCCCACGGTTTGGCAGCATCTAGTTGCCACGTTTGAAAATGACACCATCACTCTGTACATGGACGGTGTCGAAATCTTGAATCAAAGTGTCCCCAATGGTACGGTAAACAGCATTGAGATTTACAAATTTGGAGTCAATAGAGCGGGGAACAATCATTTCAATGGTGTCATCGATGAAGTGCAAATGTGGGAAACGGCATTGTCTGCGGAAGAAGTAGCCGATGTCCATAGTGAAGTTGTTTGGATCTGCCCGGGATTCAACACCACGAACAATTCCATCGCTTACGTTGAACAACGATTCGAAATTGATTCCGATTTCTCAGCACATGCATGGGTAATCGATGGGTATTCAATGAGAGATGGATGGATGGAGGGCAATTGGTGGTTGGAAGTAGAATCATTCGATATTTCTGGAAGCCCAATTTCACTAAATCGTTCAGAAGAGCGAAGTTTTTCTGACGATTGGCAATTGGAACAACTACGATTTCGTCCTCATACGGATGCAACCGAATTTGCAGTTCGACAGGTTGCGGAATTTTCAGATGGGACTTACAACGGCTCGATTTTCTTTGATACACTGAGAATGTACCCGATTCGTCCACACTTTGAATGGGTTAACGGAAGTATCGCTGAGACGGCTGTGAGTACAGGAGGACGTACGTTCATCATCAACTCAAGTTATGGGCAAAGTTTGGTTTCTGATCTTCTAGATGACGGGGTCTCGGGAGTGAAGGGTTACGTCTACGAACCCTACTTGAGTGCCGTTTCCAATCCCGAACAATTGCTATCTTGCTACGCAAATGGATTCACGATGTCGGAATGTTATGCCGCATCTAATGTATTCCTTTCTTGGATGGGTACAGTCATTGGTGACCCGAAAATGGCAGCCTACAGCGATCGATTGCACGATGTCAACATCTCTGAGATTTATATCCCCAATCGATTGTCCGCGGGGACCAATGGCAGCATCGAAGTATTGATGGAAAATTTAGCTCCTGGAATCGCAAACGGCCATCTTGAAGTACGCGAGAGATTGAACAACGTTCTTCTGGCCAATATCAATCTGACAATCCCCAGTGGAAATGAGGTAGGAAGTCGACTGATTTTACCGGTCAATGTTACCCCGTCTAGAATTGGATTCACCGAATTGTTGGTTCGATGGGTTCCAGCGGAGGCGAATCCCGAGCGAATAACTGACAACAATCTGAAAACCATTGAATTGGATATCAATGGACCACCAGATATTGATGAGGTAACTTGCTCTACAAGCACAGCAACTCGTGGAGGTATCGTCATTTGTCAGATCCAAGTTTCCGATGACTTCGGTGTTTCATCCGCTACACTCTCATGGCGCTACAATGGTTCGAATGCTTCCTACTCTCCAAGTCCCGCATCAACTCAAGACAATGGCACTGTTTGGAAAGGTACAATTTCGCTGCCGATTGATG
>PBPV01000037.1 GCA_002724815.1 Methanobacteriota archaeon
AAGTGCAGAATCGATAGATGGAGTGGGTTTGCAAGAAATTGTCGAAACGAAACCTCGACCCAAGAGACCTGCAGTGATTGGATTTCAAACCGCTGGGGANCTNTCAACTNCANTATCGGATGAAATCATTCCAGATTCNCNGGCNATGACGTATGNTGCNACTCCATTCGGTGAACGTGTNAGTCGATTGTACCTNGACCCTCTGTCAGGACTGATCCTTCGNGANGGCTTNCGCAAAGCNCGCAAAATTTTGTGTCGAATCATCGAAGATCGCTCTATTTCCCCGTGGGCGCTACTNCATCTTGTGGCCTGTACACCCGATTTNCCTCCACTCTGGCCCTCTGGNAAACAAATGCAAATGATGAGNCAAAAGGCGAATGCGATGTCCGATCAAACTCTACTTGAAAGTCATGAATTGAACATACTCGGATACCTTCCAGAGGCTGAAAGTCTGGCCAAAAGCGCATGGACGCTCAATCAGTGGATTGACGAAAGCACCCTGAGAGAAATCGAGGGCGAATTNGGAGTGGCACCTGGAGACTTGCGAGTAAGAGTGGATCATGCGGATTGGTTGATCAATGCGGCTCGACAAATTTGTGCAAACGATGATGAGACCGACCCTGTCTTGTTAGATGCTGATGTTGAATTGATTGAAATTCTTGACATCATGAGGAAAAGAATCCCAAATGGTTGCAAAGAAGATTTGCTGTCGCTAATCTCAATTCGGGGAGTTGGACGCATTCGGGCGCGTACTCTTGCAAATCACGGATATCGCACTCCTTTGGAAATCTGCAGGATTACAAAAAATGCTGCACAAAAATTAGCGGATGAGCGAGGATGGAGTCCGCAGTTGGTTCAAAATATCATGCAGGCGGCTGAACGNGCAATACAGACGAAGAGATGATTGCCGACCGATTGATGAGGGGGTGCCTTCTCCCTGAGTACATGTCCCGTATGCCTTATCCATGCTGGGGACTGAAATTTTCCGAACCCATTTCCGATGCCAAGGAATTGATTGAACTCATGACTGAATCGCGAAAGGACCAACGCTGGCTGCTCCTGGGAGGGCCAGCAGCAGTCAGTGAGGGCCAACTATGGACTGCATGGATGGGTGTAGCATCTAGATTCCAAAACAACACAATGCGAGCTAATACTGTCGATGTTGAATTCATTCGATTGATTGCTGGGACCCATCAGATACGGATTGGATTCGAACGTGCCGGGGTCTCATCCAGCGATGAGAGTGCTTGGCTCATTCATNTTCCGGAATTTTCAATGGAATCAATCCATGAAATGCCTTGGCCCANTTTAGATCGACACTCTTTGGACCGAGAGGCAGAGCGAATGATGACGGTTCTCGGAGCAACCTTGCTCCCACATCTACCCATACCACATGCAAAGACCGTGGAGCGTCTTGAACTAGAAATCGAACCTCAGTCTATCGAAGATTACTATGCAATTGAACGCTCTGCACTCGCCCACATTGCTCTGGCAGATTACAGTTGACAGCAGGGGTCAAAACGAAACCCCTTATTGCTTCGATGACTTGCCGAAATCATGGCGAAGCACCATGCTTGGCGACGATGCGTTGTTTGCGATGTCCAGTGTACACCGATGAATTTTGTCGATGTAGATAGTGAGCGCTACTGTTTGGGTTGTTGGACGAAGAAAAGCAATCCAGAACATCCTGAAATTGAGCAAATCGTGGAAAAGGTTGAGGCAGAGGTTGAAGTATGGCGTTGCCAAAAGCATACTCGGGATGAGAATGGATTGCCTGATGGTCCGAAATCGGTTCGATCACAGGGCAATCGTGTCCACAATCCCTGAGGTGAATNNTTGGTTTCTGTAGAGGGGATTGATGCTAGAAAATGGGATCAAATCCAACCTGTNTATCAAGAATTCTTGGANAGNGAAATCGATTCAGCTGAGGCTTTNGAACAATGGTTGCTNGAACTTGGTCAATTTGATGCGTTTGTGGGTGAAACCGGTTCAATGTTGTACGTAGAAATGACGTGTGACACTGAAAATGAAGAAATCAAGCAAGCCTANCTCGATTTTGTNGAGCAAGTACAGCCCGAACTTGCAAAGGTCGGGGACTTATTGAATCGCAAACTGGCAGATTCGCCACATGCGGATGCATTGGACTCTGTTGAATACAATGTATTGCTAAGAGATACGCGCATGGATCTAGCCTTGTTCCGGGAAGAAAACATTGCACTTGGAACNGAACTGACAAAATTGGGTCAGCGATACAATGAGATTTGCGGATCCATGACGGTTGATTTTGATGGTGAAGAGAGAACCATGCAACAGATGGGGAAATACCTGCAAGTCAATGACCGAGAGNTCAGAGAAAGTGCCTATNGGGCNGTCGGTGAACGTCGATTNCANGACTCTGAAGAAATCGACGAATTGTTCGACAAAATGGTTGGGCTCCGTCATCAGATTGCGCTAAATGCNGGNTACGAAAATTTTCGNGACTACACTTTTGACGCCAAACATCGGTTTGACTACANCCCCGANGATTGTGAATCATTTCAAACCGCCATTGANCAAATTTGTGTCCCCTTAATGCGAGATATTGATGAGGAGAGAAGAGCGGTGTTGGGCCTTGATGCACTTCGAATGTGGGACATGGGNCACGATGTCAAAGGGCGAAGCCCNCTGCAACCNTTTGCGGAAGTTGAAGAAATGGTNGCTGGGACCAGCCGAATGTTTCACCGATTGTCACCTGAATTGGGAGAATTCTTCGATTCTCTACGTGATGGAACCAGNCTTGACTTGGACAGTCGNAAAGGAAAGGCNCCNGGAGGNTACCAACTACAGCGNGANCATTCNAGAAAGCCGTTTATTTTCATGAANGCTACNGGTTTGCAAAGNGACCTAGAAACAATGGTTCACGAGGCNGGGCACGCATTCCACTCNATATACGCCGATCATCTCCCGTTGGTTGACTACCGCAGTGCACCGATTGAATTCTGTGAAGTTGCCGCCATGTCGATGGAACTTCTAACCCACGACTTCCTAGACGAATTCTATTCTCCTGAAGATGCAAACCGTGCGGTNCGTGANCACTTGGAAGGNATTGTNTCGATTCTCGCTTGGATNGCGACAATCGATGCTTTCCAACACTGGATCTACACGAANCCCGGNCACACCAAAGAAGAGCGGCATCAGCAGTGGATTGAACTGGGTGANCGATTTGGNTCGATTCTCGATTGGTCTGAATTTGAAGAATGGAGAAAAGTGGGATGGCAAAGGCAGTTGCATNTGTTTTCNTACCCATTCTATTACATCGAATANGGAATTGCTCAATTGGGTGCNCTGCAACTTTGGCTTCAATANCAAAAGAACCCGCAAACAGCACTAGACAATTATGCGAGNTCGATGCGATTAGGTGGCTCACGGCCATTGCCTGAATTGTTTGAGGCTGGAGAAATGAGCTTTGACTTGGGCAGCACAACNGTGGAAGGTCTCATCGANGCGGTTCGAACTGAATTNGATCAGTTNCCCGCTTGATTGTAGCTCCGACGACATCNAGTGGATGGGAAGGACTCAATGTCGTCGGGGCCACAGGGCCTAACACTCAATCGCGTAGGCCGTCTGCAGTGACGAAGAACTTCGCTTCGCCTTCTGGCAGGTTGGGNGAATCNACAAGGCGAGCAATGCGTGATCCAGNCTTGGACTTTCGCAAGTACAAACGGAAGGTCGAGGCGTGGCCAATCACGTGACCACCGACNGGCTTGGTTGGGTCACCCCACATGGCATCGGGTTTGGACATCACCTGGTTTGTGACAAGGACCAGCGCGTTATTGACATCNGCCANCTTCTTGAGTTCCTTCATGTGNCGGTTGATTTTCTGCTGNCGATCTGCCAGCATCCCACGNCCNAGGAATTCTGCCCTNAAGTGNGCAATCAATGAATCGACAATGATNAGCTTCACATCGATGTTCTTNGATGCACGCTGAACTTCATCGACCAGAAGCATCTGGTGTGCGGAATTGTAAGCGCGAGCCACGTGAATTCGCTCTAGTGCAACTTCAGGATCCATGCCGACACCGCGAGCCATTTGTGCGATTCGCTCAGGACGGAATGTGTCTTCAGTATCGATGTAGAAGACCTCTCCACCAAGACCGCCTTGCTCCTTTGGGAGAAGACAATTGACGGCCAATTGATGTCCGACTTGGGTCTTACCACTACCGAATTCACCGTAAACCTCACAGATTGATTGTGTTTCAAATCCACCTCCGAGTAATTCGTCAATGGCTGCACAACCGCTGCTCAATTTGAGAACCTCACGGCGGCGCTCGAGAATGGAACTGCCCGAGATAAACCCACCAATGTTGGCTAATTTCTTGGCTGATGTAATGATCTTCGCCGATACGGCTTCACCAAGCTCTGCTGCATCCGCGAGAGAGCGGGGCGTCATGACCGCGATGGCCAAAAGTTCGTTGAACCCCGCCTCGCGCAATTTCTCCGCGGTTGCGGGCCCGACGCCAGGTAGATCTTCTACAGTTAGCTCTGGTTCTTCTTTTACGTCGATGATGACGACCTCCTCATCATCCTCGGTTGTGGTCTCGGTCTTTGTTGTCTTCTTCTCTTTACTCATGCAATCACCTTGTGTTGTAGACCGTGCTAGAGTGCATCAGTATATGAAGCAACGATGGACTGCATGAAAAATTTGTGACTGAATTTTTGGTTTTGATGCTGCGCAGTGCATCGTTTGTCTACTTTCAATTCACATTCATCACTTTCACAGCGTTGTCACTCATTGCGTTTGATTTTGGTAGCGAGTGGTGGATTTGAACCACCGGTCTCCGGGTTATGAGCCCGACGAGATAACCTGGCTACTCCAACTCGCTGGTCCGACGGGGTTGCTACCCCTATTTCAAGGACTCCGAGNGTNCAGAAGACTCATTGAGTCGCTACCATGACAGGTTATTGATGACAGGCGACCTGCTTGTTCAGAATGCGATGATGGTCCTCCCCGATGGACTCGTNGAGGGGGACCTGCGTGTTGCCAATGGNCGAATCAAAACTGTGGCGCCACAGGGTGGATTGGTCCCACAGAATGGAGAGGTTGTCATCGATGGNACCGGTTTGCATTTGTTGCCNGGTGCCATTGACCCTCACGTGCACTTTCGAGATCCAGGCAATCCAGAAAAGGAAGATCTGGAGAGTGGNAGTCGCGCGGCTGTAGCCGGTGGAATNACCGCATTCCTTGACATGCCGAACACCGTCCCCAACGCNACCAATCGGGCTGCATTGGAGGCAAAGATTGCCCTAGCAGGTCAGAAAGCTGTCAATCATCATGGGTTCTTCATNGGAGCTACNAATNACAATGTCGCCGATATGCAAAGTGTCGAAGGCATGGATGGTGTTTGTGGAATCAAGATATTCATGGGAAGTAGTACGGGGGATTTGCTTGTNCATGAACAAAAGNACTTGGAGAATATTTTTGCGAATACGGGNGGAATCATTGCAACTCATGCAGAGGATGAGGACCGTCTTCAATCACGAATTGCACAATTCAAGGGTCGAACCGACATNGCAGCTCATGCTGAATGTCGTGACGTNGAGTGTGCCCTCATCGCCACAAAGCGTGCATCTGCTTTGGCCAAGGACCATGACCATCGTTTACACATCGTCCACTTGACCAGTGGGGCAGAGGCTGAATGGTTGGCCTCAAACAAAGGTGACCTCATCACCACTGAAGTCTGCACNCAACACCTTACCTTTGACCAAGATGATGTTTCAGAACTCGGTGTTCGTGCTCTCATGAATCCTCCAATTCGTTATACTGAAGACAAGGAAAATCTGTGGAAGCGCCTCAAGGATGGGACCATTGATTGTGTCGTGACCGACCATGCACCACATACCTTGCAGGCAAAGTCGNTGGGTTATCCAAATGCNCCTGCTGGCATGCCAGGNGTNGAAACNTCACTCCCACTCATGCTTACGCACGCAATGAATGGNAAATGCAGCGTTACAGATGTCGTCAAGTGGATGTGTGCGGGCCCCGCACGAGTTTATGGGATGAAGAACAAAGGTTCACTCCTCGAAGGGTTTGATGGGGACCTTACTCTAGTCGATCTTGAAACCCGACGAACAATCACCGATGCGGATGTTTGGACTCGGGTTGGATGGACACCTTATGCCGGAATGGAATTGACGGGACTCCCAATGTGGACCATTGTTGATGGAATCCCAGTGCACAAGCGTACCGTAGGTGGCTCGTTCCGTGGTGAAGCAATTGGTGCACCAGGATGTGCAGGAAGAGCCATTCAATTTCGCTAATCAAGGCTCTTCTTTCGGGGGGGAACCTTCCGAATCGGAGGATTCTCCACTCGATTCTCCTTCGGATACAGCTACATCCTCGTAGTAGTAGGTTTCAGCCGGTTCAAATCCGGGCAACTCAAGAGTTGACGTCGTATTCATGTCAGCAAATGATGTCGCGCTTACACCGGCACCAGAGAAGGCGTACACATAATCGCCCATGAACACGGAGCGACGGACGCTGGTATCACCGCCCCACCAACCACTCGCGCCTTCTCCATCATTGTAGAATGTCGAGTGGTCAATTTCACCGTGAACCGAAAGACTGCGGTTTTCAAGATCCACATCGACCAACATCAGTTTACTGACATATTCGTAACCCGAATAGGAATACCAGCGGCCATCGATTTCAACGGTATCGTACACGTATCGGTGAGTGGACAATGGAACGGCGAGCAAGCCGGCCGGTTCCCAGTAAGTGAAGGCCTTGTGTTCATAGGTTGCTTCCGAATAAGACCAAGACCATCCACAGTAACGAATGCTGGTACAGTCCACGTCCAAGTAAGCGGGAGTCAATTGCTGTGTATCGGCAAGAGTGGGGTTTGTCAAATCACTCAGATTGAACAAACTGAGCTGAGTCAAACTCCAATCTAAACCGAGTCCGTCTTCCCCNCCAGGCATNCCAATGGTCAGCAAGTCACCATTAGAGAGCGGGTGGATGTAGGTTGATACCCCTGGAACATGCAACTCACCAAGGATGGTTGGGTTGGTGGGATCTGAAAGGTCAATGGTCCACAACGGGTCCATGTTTCGGAAGGTCACAAGGTAACCGAGATCGCCGACGAATCGTGCACTCCAGATGCGCTCGCCTTCCGCAATATCCCCAACATGACCGATTTCATCGAGATTTCCAGCACCGTCTGAACGCAATACGGTCACTTGATTGGTGGGCTCAATCACCTCCCACTCACCATCTCCGGTCAGCCACCAACGACCCCACGCATCGGTGGTGCTGGCCACGCGGATGTCGCCGTTGTGTTCTGAAATTGAGAACTGATCCTGAACCGTGCCAGTCACTCGACCACTGCCGATGTAACTGGTTTCACCTTCACTACCAATGTCAAACGCATGGATGTTGGTCGCATCTTCGTAATCGGAATTGCGCCAGAACCACCACCAGTCGTTGGCGGGCTCTGCAAGCACCATCATGTCTCCACTGGAATAGACTTCAACCCATGAGGATGCGATGTGATCCACTTCACTGGTGTAATCTTCGCTGAGGAGATTAACAGTCATGATTGAGGTGAAACCGCGACCCACACCGTCCGCTGAACCACTGAACTCGCTGCAATCTCCACTGCTGCTTGAGGGCAGAGTAGTGAGGCTTCCATCTGCATTTCGCTCATGCATCTGTGGGGCGAAATCAGCCATTGTCAACGCATTGATGATGAATTGATTCGCATCAATAAGGACGTCGATTGAAGTGTTCCAAAGATCCATGCGATCTTCCCAAGATTCTGTGTCCCAGTAATCGCTAGGAAGTGAAGGATATGTTTGCAGTCCGGGGATATGAGACCACATGTGCGATACACTGCGTACGGTTCCATTGACCATTCGCGCCGTCTCATGACTGCCTTCGATGAACAGTTCACGACCGATGTTGGGGTCACTTCGATTGCTAATGTCGACCACGGTATACTTGACCAGATTTGNGGAGCGCCAATTGCCATCCGAAGTTTGCATGATGGAGCGTAGGGGGTCATCCTGGGGAATGTTCCAACTGTTGATCGATGAAATGATGACCAAATGNTCACCATCCATCATCATCTGCANGGGCCGACCNTCCAGTTCCATGTCGGCCACTAGAGTGAGGTTGCCGTGCTCAGGNACNCCGATNATAACCAGATGATTGTTGTTAATCATGTAGAAATGATGCCCGTCAAACTTGAGGAAATCTGCTTCATCGACACCCGATTCTTGGTTGTTGGTTTCGGAGTAGGTGCCAGAACGATCTTCTGTCCCACTGCTCGAAGGGGCAGTACCCCCATTGGAGCCTACGTCACCGTCCATGGACGCCTCGGCAACAGCACCGTCTTCCATGATCATGTCGTCAAAAAAGCCAACTCCAACACGCAGGACAGGGGATGCCCAGTTCCAGTAAGCGTTCTGATCAATCTCAACCAGTGTTTGTTCCCAAAGCGCATTCTTGAGGTCCTCTAGCAGGAGGCTGCAATCATCGTAAGTTTCCANTGTAGGTGTNCTGCGAGTTCGCTCACCAAGGTCCAGTTGTGGCCAGTCTCCTTCCGNAGAGAATTCCAANANAATNTCGTCAACATCGTCAACCAGTGCNCTCAAGCAGCCTGGAAGTAACAGTAGTGTGACCAGCAAAGCAGAGACTCGCATTCCAGATTTCATGAGCCGAGGGAATGTCATCCCCTTATTAGACAAGTTGGTTCAGTGATTGACATTGGTGTCGGACAAGGTTTGATGGTTATGGCCGTGCTCCGCGCTAATGCGCGGACGTGGTGAGTAAGTGACAAAAAGCGAGGATTCTGATGACCTTCACATTGAGGAAGCATCGGATTCAGTCGTTGAAGAAGCCCTCGTCAAAGCTGCGGATACCGTGTGCAAAGAGTGTATGCAACTTCAGCGGAAAGAAAACGTTCTAGTCGTGACCGACCCACATACATCGACCATCGGCCAAGCATTGTACGAAGCGGCGGCCCGAATTTCCGATCGAGTACTGTTGGTGATGATGCCCAGTACTCATCGCCACGGTGACGAACCTCCGGCACCTGTGGCTGACCTTATGCGAAAACAAGATGTGGTTTTGGCACCAACACGGTATTCACTTACGCACACCCGTGCGCGCATGCAAGCCTGTCGAGAAGGGACGCGAATCGCGACCATGCCGGGAATTACCATGAAGATGTTCACGGAGGGCGGAATGACGACGGATTTCAACGCCATGCAGTCTGCTATCGCACAGTTGGGAAAATCACTGAAACGCCAACGGAAAGTCGAAGTCTCAACCGAAAATGGAACCTCGGTCAAATTTGAAATCAACAAACGATGGGAACTNGGTGACAATGGTATTTGCAATCGNCCGGGNCAAGTCACCAACCTGCCTGCTGGCAAAATCTTCGCCATGCCAAAGGAAGGNACGATGGATGGAAAAATCGTCATCGATGGTGCATGGGATGCAGCTGTAGTTGATGAACCACTGACGTTCAAAATCGAGGCNGGAATGGTNACCAAAATCACCGGCNAAGGCAGTGATGATGTCAAGGCAATGTTTGTNGAAGCCAGNCGAAAACTCAAACCAAANCAACAAGCNAATGTCTGGACTGTGGCAGAGTTTGGATTNGGCATGAATCCTCGGGCCCGTCTCGTAGGCAATGTACTNGAAGATGAAAAGGTNCAGGGNACTTGCTACTTTGCTTTTGGAGACAACACAACTCTCGGTGGAAACTCAATCTGTGGAATCCATGTGACTGGAGTAATCAAGAATCCAACCGTTCGGATTGGAGNGGTCGAATTGTTGGATGATGGCGACATCCGAATTTAATCAAAGTCGAGAGCCACAAATGGGGCAATGTCTCCAATGATGTTCGACTGCAATGTTGCAACTTCCACAATAAATTCCCGTTTGCAATACATGGTGAACACCCGGTACACCAGATCGGTGGCGACCGCTGCTTGCAGGTTGCGNGGTTTGAGCCGGTTGCGGGACTGGACGAGGCATTGGAGNAGGAGCGGGGGCCGGGGCGACTGGAGACGACTGAGGTTGCTGAATCGGGCTTCGAACCGGTTGAACCACTGGGGCTCGTTTGGGGGCGAGGAACGGTGCGCTCGGTTTATGTTCAGCTGCAGCACTGAATTCTTCGTACTGTAAGACCTCATCTTTGTTCGTATCAATCCGCTCAAACATCTCTTTTTGCACGGGTTCAGGTAATTTTGCAACCATNGGAGAGGATCGGAACTCATCTTCGGAAATCACGCCATCGCTGTTGGCATCCATCTCATCAAAGGCCTCTCGAACTTCTTGCTGAGAAAGGGGTGCATCAAAAGCAGAAGCCAGGCTGATTTCCGGCTCGGGTTCAGGCANCGGNTCGGGCTCNGGTTCAGGCTCNGGCTCNGGCNCNGGNTCNGGCNNNGGTTCNGGCTCCGGTTCGGGCTCAGGCTCGGGCTCGGGTTCAGGC
>PBPV01000038.1 GCA_002724815.1 Methanobacteriota archaeon
TCTTCATCCATGGAAAGGGTTGTTGCTTCATACGGACCTACGGTGAGGAGTTCACACAGTTCTGAAATCAGCATCCCTTCATAATCGAGTGTTGCCTCATCTCCAGGCATGGCGTGCGTACCAATTGCCGTAGGTGCGGCTTCACCCATGGATTCGAGTGTCGAATCAACCCAAGGCTCTAGGCCCAAGCCGTGGTAAAAGAATACATCCACGCCTTGCAGTCGAACGACGTCTTGAGCGGATGGTTCGTAGTCGTGAACAGGAATGTTGTCCTGACTCATCATTTCAACATACACACTGGTACCTGCGACTGCATTCACAAGTTCTCCAACGTGATATGTAGAAACCATCACCGTTCCATATTTTCCTTGATTTTCATTGTCCTCATCGCCTTCCAAACATCCAGCGAGGCTTGAGAAAATCATTAGCAGGCTAACCAAAACCACTCGATACGAGTTGCTCTTCATGCATATGGGGCCGAATATTAACTATTTAATCAGACCTAATAAATACAGATATGCCAATTATTATTAGTGAATATTTTCTGGGTTAATTATGAGTCAAATCATCTCCTTTAGTGCAGACAAAGAATTCGCTGCAGATTTCGATCGATTGATTGAGCGTTCAGGCTACAAAAACCGAAGCCGCTTCATTCGAGACGCCGCCCTTTTCTTTGCTGAAATCCAGCAGAGAGGCGATTTAGCTAATATGGAAGAGAACACCATCATTGAGGGGCACCTGGTAGTACACTACCAACATGACCACGCGAATGGACAAAGGCTCTTGGTGGATCTTCGTCACTCCGACGTCATTGAAGTTTCAACCTACAGTCATAGTAGTTTCAAGCACAGTCACACATGCGTTGATCTTCTCCAGGTCAAAGGATCTGCAGGTAATTTGCGATCAGTAATCGAAAGTTTGCAGAATACTCCTCATGTCGACAAAGTCTCTTTCGTGAGTGCCCCCATGCGAGAAGAAGGCTGCTGCTAAACACACTATTCTTGTTCCCGAATCACAACTTCTTGCAAGCGCACAAAGCGGCGCTCTTGCAAAATTTCAGGCAAATCAACTCCTTGACCCTCTGCGATGTCACAGGCCCAATGAATTAGGGCGTCGTAATGTTCCCGTTCGGTGAGATTTCCAAGCCAAGTCAATCCATTCTCAGTCTTCAACAATGAGACATTGTGCATGCTACAAGGCCCAAGGCAACCCGAAATGGTGAGTTTAACCTGATTGTGTAATTCATGCTCATCCCAGGCTGATTTTAGGGCATCAATCGGCACTTCATTGTGCCCTTTCTCCACGCGCCCACAACAGCAGCCGTTACAGACAACCACCTGAGCAGACATTGTATCAGCTCAATCAATGNAATTGAGTTGGNGGTACGCGAACGAAATCATCGTGATCAATNGGNACCCANACATTGGTTTTCTCNTCATTTTGNATTTCNACTCGATANGGGTTNCCTTCATCCCAGCACTTCAGAATTTTACCTTTGGTNAAGCCGCCAGTGATGTTCGCATAGACGNNATCTCCGACATTGAAGCGAAGGTCNTCNGCTTTGCATTCCATCAANCCNGNNTGNANNGCNTCATGGTCNANATTTCGACCNATNAANACGAANCGACATTCNCNNTTTTCNCCCTCTTTCCAAAGTCCAATCTCATNNCTNAANTCNCCACCAAANAGCATGTGNACNCCNTGGAAAACGAATTTCTGGTCCATCCCCTTTACGGCAAGTACACCCTTGTATCGGAACAGATCTTCGCCTTTATCGCGCATCAGTGATCCGATCCAACGCTCCAATTTGTTGACGTTCAACTCGCCTTCAAATTTTGAACTGGTCGAGGTGACACGCTGGTCATGCTCATGTTCAGAATCTGTGTCGAGGAATTCAGGATCCATCTCCAACGTTCTTTCCAAATCAAAGGACCCGATGTTAATCAAATTCTTGGGGTCAATAATGCTATTTTCAGTATGATAAATAGGGGCGAAGCCATTGATTGATTTGATTGTTTTTTCAACTTCTTTCAACTCTTCGCCGGAAACCAAATCAATTTTGTTTAGCATGATTCGATCGGCAAAGGCCAGTTGCTCCACCGCTTCATTTTCGACATCCTCAGGCTTCTCTTCTTCGACGTGTTGGATGATGTGTTTCGCATCAACGACTGTAATGATTCCATCCAACTTGTAGCGCTCGACTACGCGTTCATCGACAAAGAAGGTCTGTGCCACAGGGGCGGGATCAGCCAGACCGGTGGTCTCGATTAGAACCCCATCAAAATCTTTGATTCGGTCATACATTTCATCCAACAATTCNGTGAGGTCACCTCTAACGGTGCAGCAAATGCAACCATTCATCACCTCAATGATACTCTCTTCAGAACTCTCAACGAGAATATTCTCATCGATACCCACATCACCGAATTCATTCTCAATGACGGCGAACTTCATCTTGTGTTCTGTGCTAGTTAGGATGTGGTTCAGCAGGGTTGTCTTTCCTGACCCCAAAAAACCAGTCAATACAGTCACAGGGATTCTTCGGTCTTCTTCACTTTCTTCACTCATTGTGATGCCTCGCGTTGATTTCGGGGCATGTGGTTGGATACTTAATCAGAACTAATAATTGAAAATTGTAATTTATTATCNCGAGAATCAGCGANTTAAATGATCAATCATTCGTCAATGTTGGAGTTGATTCAATTTCACTGTATGCAATCAGTACAGAATGATCGATATTGATGTAATCTTGACCTGAATCATAATCGATTTTCAGTTCATGCACTTGGAAAGTATTGAAGTGAATGGTTTCCCAATCGACAAATTCACCATCATGAACCAGACCATTCCGAACCTGGCACGCATCCTCATTTCCATCAACGAGGCTCCAAGTGAATTCGACTTCACGGCCTGCAATCAATTCTGGATTTTCAACTGTGGAGTGGATATGGATGGTATCGGGTGATGCCCCTCCATGGGCCGGAATCGGGTCGATAACCAAGGATATCGGTTCGTAAGTATTGGATTCAAACCACTCCATTCGCAATTCCATCCTCACCACAATTTCGGTGGTTTCCTTCACACCCTGATTGTCGATTGCAAAGGCCTTGAGTGTGTACATTCCGTGCGATGAAAATTCCACAGATACGATTGATTCGGCTAGGGCATCGACGGTGATTGTTTCTTCTCGCTCAACCAACTCAATNCCAAACAAACTCAAANGATTCANACCATCCGTGTTCGAAAAATCGAAATTCAACACAACATGGNTCGCGGATTCCAATTCACCATCCACATAGGNGTGTACGATTGTGCCATTGGTGTACTCATAATTGAGTTCAAGCGCAATCTTCTCTGTCTCATCCATGCTCGACAAGCAACCCGCTAGAGCACTTGAACAAAGAACAAGGACCAGTAGAAGCGGTNGAATATGGCGCACATTTACCTCACTGAAATGGCCAATATAAGCCAACTGGTGTCACGCTCAATTGGAAAATATCGAATCGGTGGTTTTGAGACTTAGACCTGTTAGGGCTGCGCATGGGCGAAGCATATGGGCAACTGATGTCGAAGATGAAAGAGATTGAAACCGTCGGTCAAATTCAGGGCCTTCTCGGTTGGGATCAAGAGGTCATGATGCCTCCCAAGGCAGGCCCTCTTCGTGCCGAACAATTGGCTTGGCTCTCTCGCACCAGTCATTCAATGATGGTCGACACTGGCATGGGTGATGCCTTGGCTGCAGCGGAAGCGGAAGGCGCAAATGATGAGGTTGCAGCAGGGAATCTCCGATTGATTCGGGATGCCTATGACAAGGCCACAAAGAAGCCAGCTGATTTTGTCGAGCGATTTNCCAGACACAAATCGAAGTCAATCGTCTCATGGGCCGAAGCTAGAGAGAAAAACGACTTCTCCATTTTCCGTGATGATTTGGCTGAAATGATTGAACTGAACCGCGAACTTGCAGGTTACTTGGGTTACGAAGAAAACCCATACGATGCCCTACTCGATATCTACGAATCCGGACTCTGCGTCTCTCAGGTAGACCCACTCTTTGCGGGACTTCGAGAAGCCTTGGTCCCCCTGATTTCAGCGGTCGGGAAGTGTGATGCACCAGACATGAATTGGGTCGAATCAAACCATTGGCCGGAAGAGGCTCAGGCACAACTCTCTCATGGCATCTCTGCAGCAGTTGGGTTTGATTTTGAGGCCGGCCGAAGAGACAAATCCACGCATCCATTCTGTGGTGGTTCGAATCCAGACGATGTTCGCTGGACAACTCGCTATGATGAGGCTGAACCTTTCGGGTCACTCTACGGCTCTCTACACGAAACCGGCCATGGTTTGTATGAACAAGGTCGCCCACGTAATCTTGATTTCCAACCTGCAGGTCATGCCGACGGTCTTGGGGTTCACGAATCTCAAAGTCGGCTGTGGGAGAATCAAGTGGGGCGCTCGCTCGCCTTTAGCGAGTGGGCGATTCCACACTGGTCCAAGCATTTCCCGCAAAACATGGAGGGCGTCACCGGTGAGATGCTATGGCGCAGCGTGAACATGGTCGAACCAAGTTTGATCCGAGTCGAGGCCGACGAAGCGACTTACAATATTCACATTATGATTCGATATGAAATCGAGAAACGTCTCATCAACGGAGAATTGGATATTGACGATTTACCAGATGCATGGGACGACATGTATGAGCAATATTTGGGCATTCGTTCCCCAGATCGAAAGCAAGGAGTCTTGCAGGACATCCATTGGTCAATGGGTGCCTTCGGCTACTTCCCCACATACACACTGGGTAACCTGTACAGTGCTCAATTGCTAGCGGCTGCACGCGCAGATCTTGAGAGCGATGAAACCCTAGAGGATATGTGGCGTAGAGGAGAATTTGCTCCACTATTGGATTGGATGAGAACAAATGTCCACGGTCGTGGNAGCATCCTCACTCCAGCAGAATTGATTGAGGAGGCAACAGGACAACCACCCACTCCCGAACCCTTCATCGCCTACCTNCGAGAAAAGATNGAATCCCTTTACGGAATCACCTCTTGAAGCAAAGTGCAATAGGCAACCATTCTACCCTGAAGCCATGGAGGAAGCACCACTTCGCGATTTCCGCGATTTGGTTTGGTTTGANCGCAACTTGGATGCTGGAATCAGTGCCCTCCATCTAGATGAGCAGCGCGTAATTGCAGGCGATTGGGACGGTGGCGTTTACTGCTGGGATTTGGAAGGAGAAGCCCTGTGGGATGTGAAAACCAGCAATCGTGTCTCTGGCTTTGCGGTCGGTGGTGGCTGGGTTTACGCCGTTTGTGGACGTGACATTGTATCCATCGAGTTGGAATCTGGTACAATTCAATGGACGCATGAACTTGAAGGAAGCAGCGATCTTGTTGCATGTACGCCGCAGGGTGAAACCGTCTTGGCCACCTCTTCAGTATTTGATTTGGAGATGAATGATTTTCTCGAGTCAACCGTTTGGAGATTCAATTCTGANGGNAAATTACTCCATCAGGGTTCAATCGATGAACGCCCTTGGGCCATCAGCATGCGAAAGGATGGAGTGGCCTTTCTACCATTGAGTCGTCCTCGGTGTGGGATGATTCGTGCCACATCAGAAGAATTGCACCATACGCCTTTGCCCACTTCTTCGCCCGCAACTTGTGGCACCATTGCTCAGACACACACGGTCGTTGGTCATGTGGATGGGACCTTGACATGCATCGATGATGGTATGGTCATGGACGATGATACCTACACCAATCAACCAGGAACCATTGAGTCGATTGCGGCAAAGGAACCTGGATTTTTGGTTTCCATCGGCATTGAGCAAGGTGCAGCAGGCTCAGGCTTTGGTGGTGCAGAAGGAGTAGCTCGTTCTTATGATGAGAAAGGCAAGTTGCTTTGGGAAATCGAAACCGAACAGGGCCGTAATATTGAGCATGTTATGTATGGGCCAATGATTGCTGAACAGGCCAGTGCATGGATTGTATCGTGGGACAAGCGAAAATCCGTTGTTGAGGTTCGCCAATCAAGAGACGGTGCACCCTTGCTCCGCGCCGAATCAAACTCAAGAGTGATTGCCATCGATGGAAATCGAGCCTATCTTGCCCTCGGTTATGAGGATGGAACATTGTATCTGATTGAATCAGAATTACTGTCAAGAAGGGTTTCGTCTGGGTCAGAGAAATCGGATGATAATCACCGATCAGATCTAGCCGAAAAGCTCAGGCGACTTCGTAGTTAAACGAACATTTTCGAACAATCACTTCCAGTGGAAAAGAGGGTCCAGTTTCCCGTTTTCCGGTCGAAATCACGGCAAAAAATGCAAAGGTTTATTGTGCTCCCAGTTGCAGATGAACTTTGCCGCTCCCGAGGAGTGGTGTCGGAGCGCCCAGCGTTACCGGCAGGCCCCAGCCCACAAGGGACCCAAGTCGGGAACGGTAGTGGGCCATCAAACCCAATTCTATTGGGAAAGATGGGGCGCACCTAGATTTGCAAAAATCAACAGGTGGGCCCGCAGGAGAACGAAACCACACTTCGGTGTGGCGGAGACTCTTGTGAACGTGTACGAGAGCTGGGCTCTACGTATGCACCAACATTCGTGTTGGAACACAGGAGGCACGCTCGCAAGAGCAAGGGATCTTCGGAAGGAACTAGCAACATAGACACCTTGCGATTATCGCTGTCGAAGGGAAACACTGGAAGCCGTAAGGTGACCTCAGGGACCTAGAGAAAGAGATGGTTGCATAACAGTTGAGTCGTGAAAAGTCGGCTGAAAAATCCTTCAACGCACAATCCTGTGCAGGTTGATTGACAACGCAGCAATGCGAAGTCAAGCTACCGTGGGACGGCGGATACTGCAGTTGAAACCGGCCCTGGGAAGGGAAAGGCAGCAATGCTCGACCCGGACCGAAGGGGGAACAGGGGGTGGCAGCAATGTCACATTCCTGCTCCAGGCAAATCAATGTCGCAAGACTGAGATGCGCCAGGAGAAGAGGTTGAATCCGCAAGGGTGACACCTCTCTCAGGGACGCCGGATTGAAGCAATTCAAACCGGGAACTGATGAAAAGAAAATCATCTTCGGATGGTGGACNANTCATNGGGAAGCGAANCAGGCAACTGATTCGGGCGTCTAAGGGACGGCACGGTGCGCTTGCGTACCGTGCCAACCCNATCGAGGTTAGAACAAAATCNCAAGATGGAGGGAAAACCNCGATGTGGAGGCTGNCTGATGAAGAAAGATCTACTCGATTCGAACTCATCAGTCAGTACTCCCAACTCCTTCTCCAGGCGGAACAGAGTCGCAAGACGAAGGGAAACCAGGGGGCGTAGTGTGGACCGAAAGGAAAGTACAACGCTATGACGCCGGATTGAAGCAATTCAAACCGGGAACTGNTGAAAAGAAAACCATCTTCGGATGGTNGNCNANTCATCNGGAAGCGAANCAGGCAACTGATTCGGGCGTCTGAGGAATGGTGGATGCGAAAGCACNACCANACCGNCCGGGATTTGGAAACCGTCTTCGGGCGGTAGAAGANTTCCGGATGCGGAGGCTGGCTGGCGGGGAAAGATCTNCCCGATTCGAACCCGCCAGCCAGCACTCCCAACTTCCTCTCTTGAGGACAGGGGGCCTTCCTTCCAAATCGACTTTTGATGCTTGCGTAAGCAATGTGTATGTCGACTGCATTTTGCAGACACTTTCTTGAGCACCGACTATGCCTTAGGGCCAGTCATGTCATCGGGTCTGACCCATTCATCAAATTGCTCATTNGTCAACAAATTGAGTGAAAGAGCAGATTCTCGCAAGGTGATTCCCTTCTCGTGAGCATTCTTNGCAATCTTTGCTGCTTTGTCATACCCAATATGNTTGTTCAATGCGGTCACTAGCATAAGCGAATTTTCCAAATGCGATTGAATCGCACTTTCATTGGCCTTCAAACCCACAACACACTTGTCTGTAAATGCATGGCAGGTATCGGATAAGATTCGGCAACTATGCAGCAGATTGTAAATCATCATCGGTTTGTACACATTGAGCTCAAAGTTTCCTTGGCTGCCTCCAATGGTGATTGCAGTATGGTTCCCCATCACTTGGCAACAAACCATTGTCATGGCTTCGGCTTGAGTTGGATTGACTTTTCCTGGCATAATACTGGACCCGGGCTCATTGGCAGGCAGTGATAATTCTCCCAATCCGCATCGAGGACCTGATCCCAACCAGCGAACATCGTTTGCAATCTTCATCAGACTTGCAGCCAAGGTGTTGAGGGCACCACTTGCCGCGACAACGGCATCATGAGCTGCGAGCTGTGCGAATTTATTCTCAGCAGTCACAAAGGGAAGTCCGGTTTTTTCGGCGATGTGGTTTGCCACGGTTTCTGCAAAATCGGGGTGGGTATTCAACCCAGTTCCGACCGCGGTACCACCTAGGGCCAATTCATACAAATCTCCCAAAGCAAAATCAAGCCGNCGCAAGTCTGCATCGAGCATCGAGACATACCCACCAAACTCTTGACTCAAAGTCAGTGGCACGGCATCCATCAAGTGTGTGCGGCCGATTTTGACAATGCCTTCGAATTCGTTGACTTTGTCCGATAATGCATCACGCAAATGTCGTACTGCGGGGTGTAGGGAGTGAAAAATTGCCTCGGCTCCAGCGATGTGCATGGCAGTTGGAAATGTATCATTCGAGGACTGTGCCTTATTGACATGGTCGTTTGGATGAACAGGACTTTTTGAGCCCAATTCTCCTCCGGCCAACTCAATTGCTCGATTGGCAATCACCTCATTGGTGTTCATGTTTGATTGTGTTCCGGAGCCTGTTTGCCATACGCGTAAGGGGAAGTGACTGTCCAATGCCCCACTGATCACTTCTTCCGAGGCCTGTACAATCAAATCAGCAACCTTCGGGTCGAGGGTTCCGAGCTCTTTGTTGGTTTTTGCAGAGGCCTGCTTGAGGATGCCGAACCCACGAATGACTCCTCGGGGCATCCGATCTTCTCCAATGTCGAAATTGATCAATGAACGCGCAGTTTGGCAACCATAGTACCGATCAGCAGGAACTTCCAACGATCCCATGGTATCTTCTTCGATTCGGACCTCACCGATATCCGCCACGGCTGAGCGTTGTTCTGGCAAGGTCTTCGGGGGAGATTGCTGGTTTGAATTCAGAGATTCCTCAATCATTTTTGCAATCGAAGCACTACGGCCGGCCTTCCGCCCTTTACCGACTTGCCGATCCAGTCGCTCTGCCAAATTTTCAGGAATGCTAATGCTAATGATGCGTCGATCGCCTGCACGGTGTTTCGCCATAATTTGGCGAACAATAACACGTTAATAAATATATCAACAGCGTTCAATCGAGATGATTTGCATGGGTTCCCGTGGTCGGTCGCCGTATCCAGTCGGTGCATTTTCAATCGCCTTTACAGCTTCCATTCCCGACAATACGCGCCCAAACACAGGGTGTGCAGAATTGGTTCGAGTGTCCCACCAATCCAAGAATGAATTGTGAACGGTATTGATGAAGAATTGTGAACCACCACTATTGGGGCCAGCATTCGCCATACTCAAGGTCCCAGGTTCATTGGAGAACTTTGCATCAGGTAGGTGCTCATCTACGATTTTGTAGCCGGGATCTCCAGTTCCACATCGGGGGCTATTGGGGTCGCGGCTGTGGGGACATCCTCCTTGGAGCATGAACCCTTGAATCACTCGATGGAAGTGCAAACCATTGTAATACCCCTCATCGACCAATTTCAAAAAATTCCCAGCCGTAATCGGCATGGTATCCGTAAACAGTTCAATGGTGACGTCACCCTTACTCGTCTTCATCAGTACTTGCGTTCCTGTCATGAGCACTGGCGAACGAATCAGGTTATTGGCTCTGCTTATCGGCAAATCACATTTACAGGGTCGAACATCAACTACGATGCATCAGCCAAAGCTTGGAGAACTTCGTCCATTGCATCGTCTGAAGGCCAGTATTCCTTGGAGGTCCAAACAATTTCGCCGTTTCGATTTACAACTTGGATTGTCGGTGTTACGGGATCATTGAATGCTTCATAGATTGAGGAATCATCAACAATCATACCCGTATAGAAATCGAATACAGGTGTATTCTGGGTGGGAATCGCAACGGTCCAAGGAGATGGATGAGATGAATTGTTGTGGGTCCCATAAACATCATCCAATTTCTGCTCACTTTCAAAATCAGCATATCGATGAATGCTCACGATTGATGAGATGTTCAAGGACTCATTCTCGATGGTACTGCGAAATTCGTCAGTCCAGTCATGGCAACCATGGCATCCGGTTGAAACCCAAAACAGAATCATCGGATTCAATTGAACTCGCTCTCGAAGATTAAATTCCGCTTCGACACTTGTGTTTGAATCTAAGGTGGTGGCAGTAAACGAATATTGCCGATTTTCCGGATTTTGTTCTACAACTTCTTTCGAAACACAACCGGACAAACAAGTCAGCAATATGAGCAAGGATACGAGGTGTACTCGCCGCATACCCTCACCTACGGCTGACGAAAGAGATGTGGGGGAGGGACGACCCGTGGCTGTTTGATTCGCTCTTTTGCAAGATAGCTTTTCTGGGGTGTCGGTGCAGAGGTTTGCCACGGATCGTCTTGCTTTTTCCCACTTCGTCGGATTTTTCTGGAGAACAAAATCACGGTTAGCAGAGCGACCAAACCACTGAGAATGTAAATCACAGTATCCACACTGACCATGTGCAAAGGTTGCCTTCTGAGTATATGAAGGCGTGTTCTTTACTTGAGTCTCAGATGTAGTCAGAAAGCGTGGTTAGAGCGTAAAGTGGGATCCCGGCAGCTTCGAAGGCTGCCTGCCCACCTTCTTCGCGATCTACGATGCTAATGCAGGCTACAACATTGCATCCGAGTTCTTGCAACCGCTCCACGGCCTTCAACGCAGAACCTCCAGTTGTGGTTACATCTTCCAAAATCAAGACTCGGTCACCGGATTGAATCGTGCTGCCCTCAATTCCCGGAGGATTTCCCGTTTTTCGACCCCCTCTGCCCTTCGGCTCTTTACGCATGATGAATCCGCGAAGGTTACTACCCACGCCAGCCTTTGCGATGGCAATTCCTGTCAGTGGAACCGCGCCCAACTCTAGGCCACCAACAACATCGACTCCCCCTTCGATTTTCCCAATCTGATCATGAATAAGCACTCCAAGTAAATGCGCTGATTCGGGATCGCACATGACTGGTTTTGTATCGAAAAAATGCCGACTGGTACGCCCGGAAGCCAATGTGAATTCTTCAGTCTCGGCACAAAGATAGGCCAGACTGCGAACTTTCTCAATCAATCTGAGTCGTGCTTCGCCACTTTCAGTAGTCTCTGCCATGCTTCCGCCCGCTATGCGTCATTGTCGACCTTCCATGAACCTTCGCTGAGATTCCTCACACTTCCTACGGAAGTGCACAGCCTATTGCGAATGCTTTTGGGCGCCCGAGAACCCTCGTGCCATGTTCGCACGGAGGGTTGAGATGTCAGGGGGGAGTGTGGGTCGACCGATTTCTCCATTGGATACTGAACGCTTGCAACAGGAAATCGATGCATATCAATCGAAACTNGATGATCAATGTGAGTCGTTGTACAAACTCGCGAATGAAGCCCGAAGCAAGGGATTTGATCTGAGTGAAACCGTCGAAATTCCTCGAGCAATCGACCTGGCCGACCGCGCAGAAAAGTTGCTNCTTGACTACCTGATTGCCCCAGAATATGGTTTCGAAGATCCGATTCCNATTGCTGAAGACATCCGNACTCTNNTGAAAGAGAAAGATTCCAGAGAAGANGCTGCNATCGATATGGCGGTTAAAGTCGCCATCCAGATGCATGATCGGACCGGTGATGTTCAAAAAAGCATAGACACCGGATTACGAGTGGGTCTAGCGGTACTGACCGAAGCGGTTCTAGTCGCCCCACTGGAAGGCATTGGACAAGTTCGTGTGATGAATAATTTGGATGGGACTCGTTTTGTCTCGATTGATTTCTGCGGCCCCATTCGTGCAGCAGGTGGGACTGCACAAGCCCTCGCCGTATTGATTGCAGACATGATTCGTAGAGCGCTTAATTTGGAGAAATACGAACCATCCATTCCAGAAGTCGAGCGCGTCAAGGAAGAGTTTGGACTGTATCGAGGTGGATTGCAATACAAACCGCCACCCGAAGAAATCGAGATGATTGTCAAAGCTTGTCCAATCATGGTGAATGGCGAGGAAACCGAGGATATTGAATGTGCAGGTTTCCCAGAAGTACGCAACATCGTCGAACCGAACAATACCCCTCGGAAACGAATTCGTGGCGGTGTGATGCTGGTGATTGGTGAAGGCCTTTGTCTGAAAGCATCAAAGATCCAGAAACATACTGAGAGACTGAAAGTCCCGGGTTGGGATTTCATCTCAACATTCGCCTCTCGACAGAAGAAAGGTGATGATTCTGAAGGCACCAAGAAACGGAAACTCAAGACAGATGATCGTTTCATGCGCGATATTATTGCTGGCCGCCCGGTCTTTGGTGAACCCAATACTGCGGGTGGATTTCGACTGAGATACGGCCGTCCACGAACGTCTGGTTTGGCCGCTGCGGGAGTTCACCCTGCATCGATGCACGCCATGGGGGACTTCCTTGCTGTTGGTACTCAAATGAAGATCGAGCGACCCGGGAAAGCTTGTGCAGTCGTNCCATGTGACGAATTAGANGGCCCGACAATTCTTCTCAAGAACGGTCGCTATGGACGAATACAATCTGCTGAAATGTGGCACCGTGTTGAGGATGAATTACAGTCAATTTGGGACAATGGAGAATTGATGATTGGTTACGGAGAGTTTGCTGAAAACAACAAACCATTGGTTCCTTCTGGCTATGTTTCAGATTGGTTTGCAAGTGATTTGTTGGAATCACTCGATTCCGAATCGAAAGTGGATCGCTTCGCACAAATCTTGGGCGTCAATCGCCGTCGATTGCCACCTGGAATACCTGCGACGGGACAGGCTGGTGACTCGGATGACTCACTGGAACTCCACCGCCGGCAACGCTTGTGGCACCGAACCCTTTCGAGAATGACACTTGATTGGGAAACTATCGTTGAAATTTCTCAGGATTTTTTGACGGCAATCCCCCCTCCGTGGAATCTTTGGTGGAACGATTTACCATTGGAATTCATTCCCTACCTCATCGAATCTCTACTCCTTGGCAAAACCGAGAACGCGAGTCACCCCGAAGATGGAATTCAGATGCACCCTCATCCAGACCGCATCTGGTTTCGTTTACCGAAAGCGGTCGAAAATTGGGTCGCTATTGATCATACTCCTGCTGAACTACCAAGCAATGGGACCGTTCATTCTGCCCAAACCATCAATCAACAAAATCTACCCAAACACATGCCAGGTCCTCATCCATCCATTCCTGATTCGGTCCTGGGGGATTGGCCTAGTGGCACTCACCATCAAGAACACGGCATCATCAAATCGGCGTTGATGGTTCTTGGCATACCCCATCTTCATGATGGATCTGACTTACTCATCATGCACGGTTGGCAGCCACTTTTGGAGGGATTGGGATTGCAGATTGCATCTAAGGTTGGAGCCAATCCGAGCGTTAGAATCGACGCTAAAGCACACATTGATGACCGTCTGAATCGATTGGTCAAATCAATAAAAATCATCGATGAAGAAACCCTTCGAGTTGATAATTTAGAGCAACGTAGGTCCATTCCACGAATTGCGGCGGAAACCGCTGCGAGGCAGCAGGGAAAGAGTATTGCTGAAACTGAACAGGCAGGACGAGATGCCGCCGCAACCATTCCAGATGAGGGTCCCAAAGACAAGGATGCACTCCTTGCAGCGGAGCTATTGATTGACGAACATACCGTAGATGGTGCCCTATGGTTGGTCAAGAAATGCAGCGATTTACGATGGGTATCTGCCGCACCCTGCCGAGTTGGCTGTCGAATGGGCCGCCCCGAAAAGGCCGCACCTCGGGAGATGAAAGGGAAACCCCACAGCATCTTCCCAATTGGGAACGAAGGTGGTCCCCAGCGATTAATCACACAAGCTGCAAACAAGGGCAGCATCATGGTGACGATGGGTACTAGAGAATGTGTCAAATGTGGTCAGAGAACACCATACACGATTTGTCATCATCGAAGCATACCCAATGACCCCACCGAGTGTGGTGGCAAGACCAAGCCAGTTGTTGACAATCAGCAAAATCAGGGTCGACGAAAGGGCATCAATCAGACAGTGAACATTCCAGAATTGTTGGAAACCAAACGAATCAAATTGGGATTGGATCGAATCCCAAAGAAATTCAAGGGTATCAAGGGCCTGACCTCAACCGAACGGTATCCTGAACCATTGGAAAAGGGTATTCTACGAGCTAAACATGCGCTTCCTTGCTTCAAAGCTGGAACAGTTCGCTTCGACATGATTGATGTCCCAGTCACACATTTCAGAGCCAAGGATATCGGCACGTCAGTCGAGCGACTGGTTGAACTTGGATACACACATGATATCGATGGGCAACCGCATACTCGACCGGAACAAATTGTTGAATTGTATCCTCAAGATTTCATCCCCAGTCGAAAAGCGGAGGATTATCTCCTTCGCGCGAGTGCTTTCATCGACGAACTCCTTGTCCGGTTCTACGATATGGAACCCTTCTATGAAGCAAAGACTGCTGATGATTTGGTCGGCCATCTATGTGTGGGTCTCGCACCACACACATCGGGTGGGGTGTTGACTCGAATCATCGGTTGGTCCAATGCCAGTGCGGGGTATGGTCATACGCTGTATCATGCAGCGAAGCGACGCAACTGTGATGGAGACGAAGATGCCCTAATTCTGTTGTTGGATTGCCTCCTCAATTTCAGTCGCGTGTTATTGCCGAGTAATCGAGGTGGACGGATGGATGCCCCGCTGACCCTTTCGACACGACTGAATCCAGAGGAGTTGGA
This sequence comes from Methanobacteriota archaeon, assembly GCA_002724815.1. Taxonomy (GTDB): domain Archaea; phylum Thermoplasmatota; class Poseidoniia; order Poseidoniales; family Thalassarchaeaceae; genus MGIIb-P. The sequence continues at coordinate 14,996 of PBPV01000038.1, forward strand.
CAAAGAAGCGCTGAACGTGGACACCTCATGGTGGTACCATCGGTCGTTCTTTGAAGCAACTCAAAATCAACCACAACCCTATGAAATTGCCAATCAGATGGACATCGTCGAAAGACGAATCGGGACAATCGGCGCAGTCCGAGGATACGGGTTTACCCACGATGCCAATTCAATTGATTCTGGACCTCTAAACTCCTCTTACAAAACACTTGAAACCATGATTGACAAAATGAATGCCCAGTTGTTGCTCGGTCAACAATTGAGAGGAGTAGACGTTCGCAATGTTGCCAGTCAAGTCGTCGAATCTCACTTCTTGCCAGATTTACGTGGTAACTTGGTGGCGTTTACCCGTCAGAAATTCCGATGTGTACGTTGTGGAGAGTCATATCGCAGATATCCACTATCCGGATATTGCATCAAAATCAAGAAGCAGGATTTCCGTAGTGCATCACATTTCACCAAGGAAGAGCAAACATGTGGTGGGAATTTAGCTCTCACCGTCAGCGAGGGTGCTGTACGAAAATACATCCGTGTGATGCAGCACGTAATCGATCATTATGGAGTTGACATGTATACTCGTCAACGTGTCGAGGGTTTGGTAAACAGTACCGATTCGTTGTTCAAAAATGATCGAGTCAAAGTGTTCACACTCGATGATTTCGTGAGCGGATGATTGCTCACGAATTGTCGGAATCATCTCCACTCAATTGTCGCCACAAATCGCTCACAGTGCGTATATTCTCATCGTGCTCAACCTTCCCAGTCAAACCTTCCGTGGTCCCCTTGCCCAACTCATCGTCCTGCTCAACGGACTCTTCATCGACAAATGCTTCAGTGTCTCCATCGGCTTCCGCAGCTTGGGCCGCAAACTTTTCTCGCATTCGCTTGCGTTGCATTTCCGCACTCTCACTTTGTGGTTGCAACTCAAATCCAACCAAATCATCGACATCGACAGGATTTCCCCCTGACATGGAATGTGCCAGTTGCTCCCACTCTTCCTTTTGCCGCCGTTTGTGAAGAGGCATGTTTCGTATACGAGATTCGTTTCGTCTCCGCATGATTTCTCGAATTGCACGATCGGCAATACCCAGCGATAAACCAAGCAGATTTGCAACCACGAATCCTTCCGTTCGGAATGGTTCCCACAGGTGCATGCCCAAATTCATCTCGGCACTGATGTATTTCGAGGGATATACTTCGGCTTCGCCGTCGATAATGACCGTGGTGTAAAACGTGTGCTCACCAGGAGGTAAAATCAACTGATCGACAATACAATCATCGGTCGAATTGCCTTCCCAAATCAGCAATAGTTCTCCTTCAGTCATCTCATGATGAATGCGAACGGTGACGACCGGGACTGTTGCATTTTTCGGTTTGAAGTCACAGTTCAAATCAACTGCAGTCTCACGATCAAGGCCAAACATGTTTGGAACATCCAAGACGTACTTTCCATTGACTTCCCGATCATGTTTGCTGACTTCATTCACCGCGATTGCATGAGAGTAGTGCATCCAAATTAGATTCAACAAAATCCAGGTGAGCAATGTTGCAATGAATCTTGTTCGCGTGTTCTTCTTCGATTCTTTCCGTGGTTTCTTGCCATCTGGGGACGATTCTCGGGCCATCGCTTCATGGACCAGATTCACATTTTCACCCCAGCAATATCGAGGACACGACTCATCCACTCTAATTTACGCATCTTCCGTTCAGGATTCGTCTGTCCTGTCCAACGACCGATTGAATCGGTTCGAAAACCTCTGAGATGAATCTGCTCGCTCGACACATTTTGAGATAATGCAAAACACACTGCGCGGTCACCATCGGTGAATCCGCCAGGGTTGTGCATCTCTTGCAAAACTTCAGGTGTTTGATGGGTGAGGATGAGAGGTGTGTTGTGCAAAATCAATACCTCAAGCAATTCAATCCATTGCTTGACATTGTCTCCGTGTGCATGCAATACAAAGGGGACTCCTTTTTCTGCAGCCATGACCAAATCAGTCATTTCCCCATCACCATCGCTGACAATACACAATAGAGAGTCCCAAGCGATACCTGGATATTCCGATTCATTGAGTACACCAACGGCTCCATCCGCAGCGATCAAACGCTGCCCCTCAACGATTGCCACATTGACATCTTCAGGTTCGGCCGCCGCTCCTAAGACCGTCAAAGGACTGGAATTCAGTGTTTTTTGCAGTTGCAAGATGTTTTGTCTTCGTCCAGTTTGTGACCAAGAAGGAATCGATTTTGACTTNGATTCACAATACCACAGCAAATCCTTCGCCGAATCCAAATCATCTTGCAAGCGCCATCCGAAGTCACGACGGATCTCATCCTGAATTTGGACCAATCTAGAGTCCAATGCGCTCGTCACATCACGGCGAGGAATAGAGAACCTCAAGAACCCTCGTTTACAGGATGGACACTCCATGCCGATGCCATTGCAACCCAAACCCATCGAAGATGCGGTTGTGACTGCAAGGTATCCGTTTCTACCTCAGGCCAGCGTCGCAATCAAGGCACACATGGAAGCCAATAGTGTCGATTTGGAATCGCTGGTCGATACTGAATGGCTTGAGGCGGTACGAGTGCGTGCGCGTGTACGTTTGGTGGAATCCGTTGTCAGTAAGGAGGGNATTGATACGACCACTACAGTCGACATCCACACGCCCTACGGACAAATGGTGGAATGCCTTTCCTTCCTGTATGCGATGGTCACCGTTTGCGCCTCCTTCGATGAACGGTTGCTGGCTCGTTGGGCGGAAGGTGAATCGAGCCGAGCCGATCAGTTGTGGGGCTCCATTGAGTCGGAAACATCGTTCCAACGTCTTGCAGAAACCTATCTCAGTGACGTCCGAATTGGTGAAGATGGATATTGGGAGGTTCCGATGACTGATTTCATTGAAATTTGTCCAAAGATTAGCGGTGCCTATTGGCGCCTTCCCAATCGTCCGGTCCGGCAAGGTTGGGTGATATTGTCGCCCACTTCAGTAGAGAACAGCCAGCAGCGTCTCTCACGTTTATTGAAGGAAAGAATCCGTACAAGACTCATCGAGGATTGTCGCAAACGAATGGAACTCATGGATGAGGCCTTTGTCGGACGCATGGCTGAAGAGGTGGGGCGAATCGTTGGCTTGTTGAAACATCAAGCCAGCACAGAGGTTTCATTCACATCTGCAGATGAGGAAGATTGGCCCCCTTGCATGAGAGAAATATCCACGCAACTGGCTCAATCAGTCAACGTCAATCACGTCGGTAGGGTCTTCCTCGCGAGTATCTCAAGGGTGATTGGTTTGACTGTTGATGAGGCACAAGCATTCTTTGTCAATGCCCCCGATTATTCTGCGGAAACCACTCGCTATCAACTCACCCACGTCTATGAAAACGAGTACACTCCAGCAGGTTGTCCCAAGTTGCAAATCAATGCCTGCTGTCCGGTGTCTCGCGGGGACGTCAAATCGGATTTGTGCAATCGAGAATGGATGGATCATCCACTCAAGTACCTCCGTGCTAGACAGCGGGCAAAACATCGTGATGAACAACAGTCAGCACCACAGGCGTCGCAAGATTAGGCGATTAGACGCCCCAATACCGGCCTGTATCCTGCTTTGATTCCCATGAGCGAACGCCAGTACGAACGGCCCAGAATATGAAGAGTGACAAGATGGTATTGCCCCAATCNTGGACAATCGTAGATACATCGTATTCGTATCCACTCCCATTGGCGATTTGAATGGCAACTTGCAATGCCGCAGTCGCCATGGTCCACATGACGACTCCAAATGCAATCACCAAGATTGAACGTCCACTGAAGTTCCCCTTTTTCCACCGAAGAACCATCAACGAAAGAGCAAATGCAAGTGCACCTAGAACAATCCATGTCAATGATTTCTGAAGAACTTCCAACCCGAGCAAAATGTTACTGGTCTCCGTCCTGGAAACATCACCATACGTGTCGTANCCTTCCACCACAGCGAGTAATATCGCAACGCCGGTAACGGCCCACAATAGTGAGGAAAGAATCGCCGCATCAGCCGATTCCCTCATGTCCCTCATCAACCGCTCCAATCGATCTTCGGCTCCAAGTCCCTTGAACAAGAGGTAGACACCGAGAAGCAACGGCATGGCTCCAATCAACGCCCCCCCTCCGGGGAGAATCATACCCAAGCCGAGAATCATCATGAAGATCGAAATGGGNACCANCAAACGAGCTCTCCACCGAGGGTCTTCGATCGCTTTCGCGATGTAGTAGTACGTCCCCTCTATGCCCTTGGATTGTCGNACNATGATTTTCTCAACATGGTCGATTGAAAGTCGACTGGTTAGGATTGGTAAGACCGATTCATCTTCCATACCATCTGTAACCAAAATNCCTCGGTCCGGTTGGAATTCAGCGATGACATCTTCAAGTTGTTGCGCAATATTGCGATCAGATTTGACACCGACTCGCTCATCTCCGGTCAAAATAGCAATTTCAACCTCGTCATTTGGATCAGCATTTTCCGCAATCAGGTCGTGTTGATGAAGTGCACCGAGGATGGCATTGGTATCACTTTCCTCGGGATCAGCAATCCCTAGACGTAGGGCTGCGGTCAGGACTTGTCGTCGTCCAACCACACTACCACGGATGCCCGCTTTGACCCCNAAATCATTGTCACGATCGACGGTGATGACCAATGTTCGGACCAAAAGTGATGCCTCCCGCACCCCTAGGGGGGTGCGACAGTGATTTCAATTGTTGGATAATTTCCCTCGAATTAGGCCGTAAATGTGGTTTCAGTCATACAACTCGGACATGTAACCTTGATTGGGCGCACGGAGGGGATGCCAAGGGCGGAGTTACATGCAGGACACATCACTGCCTGTTCAATCTGGGATTGTCGCGCTTTACCTTCACGACTGGGGTCGTATGTGGCTCGATATTTTGAGGCGTCTTGAATATAATTTGCAGATTGACCTGATGGAGCCGTTGGTCCAACGTCAGTATTTGTGAACGTCGATGGGGCGACATTTTCTCCTCTCTTCCAAGCGTTGTATTGTGCCTCTACTTCTGCAGCACTCATTCGATAATCAGAACCGAATCGCGAGTATGCAAGCATCCGATCGTAATCATCCATCGCATCGAGTTTTGCCAAGGCCTCAGCAGGTAGCATGATTCTCAACCCCCGTACTCTCTGTTTAACTTAGCGATTTCTCTCATTTNGCTCATGGCANCAGGTGTTCGGATAGATTCTCAATCAGGCGTTCCATCAATGCATTTCCATCTGCCTGCACACCCTTTGCAAACCGAATTGAAACTGCAGTTTTTGCTTCAGTACCTGAATTTCGAACTGCAATCGATATTGCCAACCCATCCAATTCACCTGACAACAACAGTAGCCCCGGCTCACCTTCAACATCGACCCTTTGCAATGAAGTTCCACTCCACTCTTCCGAGATTTGTTGAACTAAATCTGCCAACTGATTTTCACCAGTCCATCGTTCACGAATACTGGGCTTAATCGATACGCGTTTCTTCCAACCCCCTGCGAATGCAGGAGAAACATCTGCGTGAAGAATGGTGTATCGAGCCATCAATGCAGCAATGAGGGTTGCAGTTCCGTCTCCGACCAAGCCCCATTTGCCGGCTTGATGAGGGATCTGTGTGGGCATTACGAGATGCCCGGAATCCTCGGTTCCAATCAGGCGTGGCATCCCTTCTGCTGCGATTAGTTTCTCATCAGGGCCATCCCAAAGTGCAGCGGACAACCATCGATCTCCGACAGCTGTTGTGATTGATTGGTGAGTCCCCAAACGACTCAAATCTGCAGTCAATCCAAGATCGCTTTCGATGCTCGATGCCATCTTCCATTCGGAACTGTCACGAACAAGTGATGCTCGAATGATATCATCACACATTCGATCACCATCAACAATTTTCAGACCATCTGATGTTCCTTCGATGAGCAAGCATCTGTCCCCATCTCCATCCAAAGCTGCACCGATGATTTCTCCGGGTTTCCAAGGGACAACGCCCCCATTGTGTTCCAATCGCTGTGATATGCACCAAAGCAACCGATGCGCTGGCGGTTCCAGATTCAACTCGCTTGCTTTCCACTCTTGTGTTGGCGAAAAATCCCCGGCCCCACAATCTTGGTTGATGGGATCGAGTCGACTGCTCACCTCAATTGCTGCGAGCCCATCCTCAGTCAATTGATCAGCCAACCAAGTCACGCCCGCACCACCCGAGCAATCGAGCAATAGCCCCGGAGATGCAATGGTTCCTGCCCAATTGATCGTATCAAAGTTGATTGAAAACAAGGATTCTAGTTCAGATACTCGATTGCGNATTGCGGTTTTGTAAAGACTCAANCCTTCAATTTCCTCAAGAATNTCNCCATTCTCTTGAGGGGCGGCACGAGANCCATCNGCCAATTCCCATGCCAACTTCGAGATTTGATCTTCAGTTTCTGGCATGGATTTGTACCCCTCTGCATCGAATAATTTGACCCCTGAGTCGGTCGCAGGGTTGTGGCTTGCCGTCACCATCATTCCTGCATCCGCAGCACAANCCAGAACTGCATGATGGATTCCTGGAGTTGGCACTTCACCAATTCTCATGGTTCGACAACCTGCAGCACCTAGGCCCGATTGAAGGGCATCAACCAATTCTGCATTACCGTCTCGACGGTCCCAACCGATGAGGACCAAGGGTGATTCACCGATNTCGAGAATCAATTGCAAACCTGTAGCTTCACCAATGATTCTCATGGCGCGATTGCTCAATATTCGTTGCTCGATTAACGCCATAAGTGCGGCTTCATCATCACCGGAAAANGTAGCGACTTTACCGCGAATACCATCGGTACCATGGAGTCGAGGACGGCTCATGAAATCACTCTCGTANCGTACTATCNTTTGNGTGGGCCCCACTGACGGTGACATTGGGCCATACATTGCAATTGACACCCAAAACTGTGCCGGGATTACAGACCACATTGCACCCGATTTGTACCCCTTCCCCCAAGATAGCACCAAACTTTCTGAGACCCGTATCCATGGAAAGGTTGTGAATCCGGATGTGGCGTCCATCGTTGCGTAAATTGGAAAGTTTGCAACCCGCACCTAGATTTACACCTGTACCCAATATTGAATCTCCNACATAATTGAAATGCGGTGCTTTNGCACCTGGAAGCAACAAACTGTGTTTGATTTCTGTTGCATGACCGACCACAGCATCTCTACAGATCCATGAATGACTTCGAACATATGCCCCATGACGAACCTCACCTGCAATATACGAGGGCCCCTCAATATGAACGCCGGGCCCTATTTGAGTACCATCGACGATGTGAACCGGTCCCTTGGACTCATCAATGGTGATGGATGGATGTAAATTTCTCTGATTGGAACCCAATCCCTGTAACAGGTATTCAAGTTGGTTTGCAAGACCGTTTCGATTNGATTTATCCAGTAAGGTCCAGACGGGTTCGTCATCGGGCATTCTCAATCCGGTGACGGCGCCCCCAGACTTTCCAAGGGAGGGGAAGAGCGCTGCGGCGGTGACATCCATCAGGTGACCCAACAAGGCTGACGCCTAAGTGTTTCCAGCCGAATTGTTTCACTCAAGCGGCTTTGGAGCGGCAGCCAGAACTTCGGCACTGGTCCCTTCGGCAAATTGAGCAAAGTTTTCTCCAAACATTACGGCCAATTGATTTGCAGCGGCATCGTATTCTGAACCATCTCCCCAAGTATCCCTAGGATTGAGGATTTCTTCAGGAACNCCTTCACAACTTTGCGGGACTTCAAAACCAAACCTTGGATCGATGACAAATTCAACATCATTCAGACTGCCATCAAGCGCAGCATTGAGTAATGCACGAGTCCATTTGATTCGGATACGTTTGCTCTTTCCATATCCTCCGCTGACCCAGCCGGTATTCAACAACCAACACTTGGCACCATGTTGCGCCATTTTTTCAGCCAAAAGATCAGCGTAAACACTTGGATGACGTGGCATGAATGGGGCACCAAAGCAAGCTGAGAATGTGGCTTGGGGTTCCTTCACACCAACCTCGGTTCCGGCAACCTTGGCCGTATATCCTGAAATGAAGTGATAGGCTGCTTGAGCCGGNTTTAATCTGCTGATTGGAGGAAGAACACCAAAGGCGTCACATGTCAAAAACACCACATTCTGTGGATGTCCGGCCATGGAATCTGGCGTGCGATTTTCGATGAATTCAATCGGGTAAGATCCTCTAGTATTCGCAGTGAGTGAGTCATCGGTAAAATCCGGAATTCCTTCACCGTCGACAATGATGTTTTCTAAAATGGAACCGGGCAATCGGGTAGTTGCAAAAATCGCTGGCTCATCTTCTTCGGATAAATCGATGAGTTTCGCATAGCATCCACCTTCAAAGTTGAATACACCTTTAGCCGACCATCCGTGTTCATCATCGCCAACCAATGCTCGATTGGGGTCTGCTGAAAGGGTCGTCTTGCCTGTTCCTGACAAACCGAAGAATACGGCCGTGTTTTCTCCTGTCGTATTGGAAGAGCAATGCATGGGAAGATGACCACGTTCTGGTAACAGATGATTCATGATTGAGAAAATTGATTTCTTGATTTCGCCAGCATACTCAGTTCCTCCGATAATGACGGTTTTTTCTTCAAACGAGATCATTACAAACACATGTGAATTGGTGCCATCAGCATCAGGATCTGCATGAAAATGAGGTGCATGTAAAATCGTGAATTCAGGTACATGTGATTCGATTTCAGCGACACTAGGCCGGACAAACATATTGCGTGCAAAGGCCGCATGCCATGCATTTTCAGTGACCACTCGAATTGGCAAACGCTCAGTAGGGTCCGCACCACAGTATAGGTCTTGGATGTACAATTCATCTCTTGCGGACAAATAATCGCGCACTTTGGAACTTAACTTGCGATAAATTTCCGGAGTGGTTGGGACGTTGACATCGCCCCACCAAATATCACGAGTCAGTGAATCGTTCTCATCATCCTTGACCACGAATTTGTCATTTGGAGAGCGCCCTGTTCGCTCTCCAGTTTCCGCCATCAATACACCATGTGCGGTTAACTTTCCTTCACCTCGACGAATCGCAGAATCATACAATGCTTGCCACTCAAGATTCCAAAAAAGTGTACCCTTTGGATTCAATCCATGATGGTGGAGACCATGCTCTCCATGCCGGTCAGCGCAACCGACAACCGGTAAGGCCATACCGGCTCCGCCCCACTGACCATTATAGTGCATTTCGGAAGGTTGAACCTGTTGTTTGACCACCCATAAGGGTCTTACAGACCCTCACCTACACTGTCAAATTGGGGGCGAGTCTTATTCGACGCACCGTCTGCATAGATGCATGGCGGAGGACAAAGACGGAGTCGAGAAACCCTCCTCCAAGGACAGGGTGATTGATTCTCGCTCGTTCCAATTGGGCGGTGGCGTCGACCTTGATGCGTTCATNTCCCCAGANGCATTTGCCGAAGCGAANCGGCCCGCACTCCCCGGNGGTTCACCCACGGATGCTACCGCTGGAATCGATTCTCAAGTATCGAAGCAGAGTGAGGATGAAGATGCAGCAATCGGTGAAATCTTTGATCCATTTGAGCGGGATTCTGGACCCAAACCTGGAGATATTCTGTCCGATGGAACCGTCTATGAGACACCAGAACTCGATACAATCACCGAGGCGGCTGTGCAAGGCGAACGACGTTTGCACTGGGCATTGATGGTGACCATGGTCTTCGTCTACAGCTTAATCGGCTGGGTAGTTGCAACCGCTCTCGAACCCTACCTTGCAACCGCAGGTCTACTTTCATTGGCCGTGATGGGTTTTGCCTTAGGGGAACGATGGGTTCCCGACAAAGGAATGCANATTCTCGGCGTAACATGGGTCATCATTTCGATGAAACTCCTGTACGGTTTGGCTCTAGATGCACATCACTGGGGGTGGATTGATACTCCACAACTTGGGATGACTTTAATCGCATTAATTGGCCTCAATATTCTTGTCGGATATCGCCATNAACATGATGCAATTATGGCACAAGCTACACTGGTTTCCTTGGCACTTGCATCCGCAGCAGGTTCTGTCGGAGGAGAGATGGGTATCGTTGTGATGATTCTACTCGCGACGATCCTTCTCCATGGGCTCGCATATCACCGACAAAGTGGCAATCTAGCCTCTCTGGGAATTGCTGCTAGTCATCTGTGGATTGGGTTGCATGCCATTCAATCAAATCCTCTCGAAATCGGTGCTCTCAAAATTCTTCCATTGGCAGACCCCATGCCTTTGTTCCTACTCGCTTTGGCAGTGACCTGTATCAACGGGTCGATGGCGGCACGTTTCTCAAAGCGTGAGAACTGGTTCAGTAAGGGCATCGCTGTGACTGGTTTGGGAACTCCTGGGTTGTGGGGTGTATCCGTAGGTTTGGGGATGATTGGTGCATTTTTGCTTCTCGCCAGTGGTCGCGATGAAACCGGTTACGCATTGGCCGTTCTCGTCTCGCTTTTGGCTGTTTATGGGGGCTCGTATTTGGTGGTCCGTGGAGTTGAACCGATGGAGGTTCTAAAGCCGCTTCTCGCGGCATTGCCAATTCTATTGCTGGCTCTAATTGTCTTGGAAACTGAACTCTTGACACTGTCCTTCATCTCGGGATACGAATCATTCGCAGTTCTCGCATCGATGGTGACCTTCTCAATCTTGATCCGCCATCAGACCAATGTCACAGACCGCGTACTATGGATGGGCAGTCTGGTTCTGATATTGTTACTCACAATCTTGATTCCGGCTGAATCGATGGCTGATGGTGGAGATGAAGGGCGCTTCTTGTTGATAGCGCTCGCTTTGGTTCACATTGCTACNGGNGTTTTGGCGTTGAAACGTACNTCTCCTAGNATTGCTGGAGCGACNGTTTTGGCCCCTTGGATCTGGATGTTCNCCCACTCCCTTTGGTCATCTTCGATTGAAACCTTTTCAGCCGCAAGACCCAACATCGATACTTGGGATGTATTGATTGTTCTCGACCCACAGTATATCGCCATCTATCTGACACTTGCTGCCCTGATTCAGTACCCCATTAATCTCAGATTGGGGGATACAGGCGTAAACCTCGCAGGCAAGTTGTTGGGTGCCACTGAACTCAGCTCACGCCTTCGAGATTCGGGAATGATGCGATTGTGGAATTTAGGTCTCATATCAGGCTTGGCCGTTTGGCTGATGTTTGTCGATGCACGTGATGAGATTGGGTGGTTTGTGATTCTAGGAATCGCTTCGCTANCCGCAGTTCACATTATCGCTGAAGTNCAAGGTAGACACCAAGGAAACCCACGCTTCATTCTCATCAGTTTGGCCATTACCCTAGCCGTTTTCCAATGGAATGTCGGCGCTGACGTGTTTTGGATTCTAATCTTGAGTGTGGCTTCAATCGCGGTACTGCTTTCGAGAGGTGAAGATGGACCCAATTCTCAATTGATGAGTTTGGCCATGGGTTTGTTGACTTTGCAAATCATTCTCTTCGAACTGGATCGTGCGAATCAACAATTGCTACTGGATCCCGTACCGATTGACAGAATGCAAACTGGAATTGTGATTCTATTGGCAAGTGCNGGCCTTCTGTCGATTTANCTCCCACGCGCAAGAAATTTGGAAAAATTGCTNCCACCGGCCGTAGCAGTGGTTTGTTTGCTGGCNGTACAAATTTGGGCGACATATGGTGAAGAAATGCATGTTGNAGAATTNCTGGTTGCCATNCTCATGTTTGTCGCTTCGGCGATTTATCTTGCTGCAACCGGTGAACTTCGTATGGAATTGAAGCAGGTGGGTAAGCGTGAGGCGAGATTGTCTGAAATCAATCGCAGATTGGCCCTGGCTCAAGCTTTGGAGAAAGGAAACCTATCGTCTTCTGTTTCTCCGAGTCCCAAATTGCTGACCGATTCGTCAGCCTCATCTGCCACATCAGCAATGACCGTAACTCAAGACGCCACTCCGGTTGCGCTCGATGTTCAACAAGGAGGTAAGATGTATCACTTTGCGGACGAAGATTTGGCTCGAACCGCAACCGGTGATCAGACTGGTAGACTGGCCAAATCGATGTCTCAAGCCATTTCTCGTGGCGGCATGAAAATGGCCGATGCAGAGCTCTATACTCT
>PBPV01000039.1 GCA_002724815.1 Methanobacteriota archaeon
CGAGTTGACCAGTGAACGCCTCACATCTGAAATTGAGCGTGCCGATGAAGATCAAGACAAGGTCGCACTGTTCTCAGAGTCAGAACATGTCCGTCGTTCAACCTCTCGAGTGACCGGTGAGAGTGGCCCCGTTGAGTCGGTTACCGGCGTCACCCATGCACAACCTGAGCCGGAAAAAACTCTGATTGGTGGCGTGTTGGATAAACTCAAGGAAACCAGTACCGTTACTCCGACAGTGGTGGAGTCTCCTGTGGCTCAAGTTTTGTCAAATGAATCGGATGATTGGTACTCAAAAGAGATGCGGGGNGTNNCNACAGNGGTTTCTCCCGACTCTGTGGTTAATTCATCAGGGAAAATTTGCAACGGTTGTGGATGGAACAATTCCGACACTGCATCTTATTGCGAGAATTGCGGNAACAAGCTTTGATTTCGAATCGTCGGGTTGAATAACAGGGGCCAGAACGCGGATACAACGGGGGCATTCGATGTCAGTGAAACGCGATTACTACGAAGTACTCGGGGTTTCAAAAGAGGCATCTGAATCCGATTTGAAGAAGGCTTTCCGCAGCCTTGCTCGAAAGCATCATCCTGATAAAAACCCAGACGATCCTGACGCCGAGCGCTTGTTCAAGGAAGTACAGGAAGCCTATGCGGTCCTATCCAACCCNGAGCAAAGACGACAATACGACATGTTCGGACATGATTCTCCTGGGGGTTCACCTTTCGGGCCCGGGGGGTTCCAGGGCGTCAATATCAACCTCGATGATCTGTTTAGTGGTGGTTTTGAGTCCATTTTCTCGGGAATGTTTGGCGGTGGCCATTCGTCGCGTTCACGTCGAGGAAATGACGTTTTACTCAGACATGAAGTTTCATTGGAGCAAATTTTCAATGAAGATGAGATTGAAATTTCTGCGATGTTATCGGCATCCTGCGAACCTTGCAATGGTTCCGGTGCCAAATCACCTGATGATGTCCAAACTTGCTCAACATGCAATGGACAAGGACGAATCGTGCAACAGGCCCGAGTCGGACCCTTTGTCCAACAAATGGTTTCAGATTGCCCCGATTGTGGTGGGCAGGGGAAAATCATTCGAGAGCCGTGTACAGAATGCCGAGGAATCGGTTCCGTTCAAAAAATGCAGACGCTACGAATCCAAATCCCACGGGGTACTGAAGATGGTCTTCGACTTCGACAACGAGGCAAGGGAGAGCCTATGCAAAATGGCCAATCAGGAGATTTGTACATCCAATTGGAAGTTGGTTCTCACGCATGGTTTGAACGGGATGGTCCTGATTTGATTATGGCATTGCCTTTGGGCTTCCCTGAAATGATGCTTGGAACCAAAGTTGAGTTGCCTCATATTGATGGCAAACCGTTGGTCATTGACATTCCCGCTGGTTCCAAACCCAGTGAAACCGTGATTGTTCGAGGGAGGGGTATGCCGTACCGGCGAGGTCGTGGTCGAGGAGATGTAACAGTTCTATTGAAGTTGTATGCGCCTGAAAAGATCAGTAAATCGATGCGTTCTGTACTGGAGGATTTACGTGCAGATTTTGGTTTGCCCATGGAAGATATTGAGTCAATGGTACGGCGAGAAGCAGAAGATCGACGGGGCTAATCATTCATCGTCCATTAGCAAGGCACGTGCAGGGATTGCAGCCAAAGGCTTTCCATCGACCAATCCCGATAACTGCAAATCAAGGCCTGCTGCAGTACCTTCAAGCTCTAACTGAATAAAGCGAGTGGAGCCTGTTTCCAAGGTATCGAGAAAAATCTCGTCACCGTCAAAAAGGGATGCAGGTGAGACTTTGGAAAGTTTCCATGAGGGTCCCTCCGTGGCGACAAATCGGAGTGCAGCCAGCTCCCACGAATTGCTCTCGACATGTATACCCACAAGCAGATTCCGGCCACTGATTTTCCATGCTTTCAAGGTGATTGAGTCAGTGTGATGGGACAGATTCGCCTCTCCCATTTCTGCGATTGTTGCACGCCATTGGACTTCCTCAAGCATCTGCAGAGCACTATCGATTTCAAATTGCTCTGCATTGGATTCGATCAATCTCTTGATCCGTTCGCGGAGTCTCTTCAAGCGCCCTCGTTCGTGAGCTTGGACTTCATTGTCCAAAGCCATCCCTCTTGAACTCCAAAGCACATAACCCAGTGGTGCCAGAAGCAATGCTCCTACAGCGATATAGAATGGAATGAATTCTCTCCATCGATCGACCATTTCACCTTCAAATGGCTCGGCATCCTCGGGCGTCATGTTGACGGTTTGAATGTCCAAATCATAGGCATTGGATCCAGAAACACCGTCTGCTCGAATGACCTTCAAAACATGATACCCTGGCGTCATATTGAGTCCCACGGTTTGTTCTCCATGTGCGACATCAAGTGGAGTGAGATAGGGGCCTGAATTGTTCCATGATTGGAGTTGCATCTTCGCATTAGCACCATCGGCAAGATTTGCGATGACACGATGTGTTTCCCAAATCTCTCCAGGGATAAAAATTGGATATACGTCTACAGTATCGTTTTCACTTAACCAACCCCGAGTTTCCCATCGAGTATTTTCAATTGGATGCGCCCCACTTTGCAATGAGTTTTCATGAATCAAATCGGGACAATCATGGTGGCACCCGTCATCTCCATGGGATACGATTGAACGATCAATGGACCACGTACCCGTACTCGACTGTGTTTGGGCCGTAATTGAAATTTCATACCATGCATGCCTTGAATCAACAGGTGGTGTAATCAAAGTCATGTTGCCGTCATTCATGTCTACATCAAAGGGTGTTACCAATTCACTTGGGAAATGTGTCATGTGTCCAGCAAATTCTGTTTCGGGATTCCCTGACCATTGCATCTGAATTTCAGCACTTCCTCCAGTGAGGAAATAGATTCGGTCACCTCTGTTGTCGAGTTCATGGATGTACCCTGACGCAGTCTGGTTGCCCAATGCCACATCTTCGTCTGCCGCGTTTGAATGCACTAAAATTCGATACGTATTCGGTGAAGAAAAGTCGGAGTTTGTAATTGAAATCCACATGGGGTTCCCCCTGCTGCTGCTCAGGAATGCAGTCTGATTGGCTTCGGCTTGACCATGAGTGAAGCCCTCCTCGCGCACCTCAATGTTTAGTGGTTCATCGGCATGAACCAATTGAATGAAATGAACCATCCCTGGAGCGTCTACTAGAGATATGTTGTCGGCATCTTGTGGGTCACTGAGTACACCTTCATACACGAGAGTTGGTGTAGGATCGCCTTCCCAAGTAACTGTGGAGTCTTCAATCGAATCCACACTTTCCAACTGTTCTGCAGGAATTGTCGACACCGAGAGCACAAACAGCAGCAATCCCATCGCCACCGCACTCGTGCGCATGGTCGGGCCTACGGCCCGTCACCTTTAGAATCATTCAAATCAAGTGTGCTGGCAGACCAGTTCATGGAGCACAAGCCATTGGCTCGCACAGTTCTGTCTCGATGGCGCCATGCGCGTCTGATTGGACTCGGTGACCGAGCCAACCCAGTATCGTTTACTCCTGGTTTGTGTTTGACGGATAACGACCCAGAGGCTGGAGTTGAAATCGCCCCATTCACGATCGAACACGATTCTTCCTCTTTACCTGCAACATTGTCGATGAATGCACGTGGCCCATGGGCGTATCCCTTTGGAGAGGGTGATGTACCGACTTACGAAGGAGTTGAAGGCCATACGCTGCCACCGAGTTTGCAAGAGGCTGATTCGGGTCAAGGGCAGAGTACCGGCCCCCTTCTCCCCGTATCTTGGCAGCGTTTGGTCCACGATCCTACTCTACTTGATGCGGAGTTGTCGCCAGAAATTGTCGTCATCCAAGATGCGGTGCAGCTGGCCGGTCATCCAGGCAGGTTGGTACAGACCATTCGTCTCCTACGCGAGCGATTCCCTGCAGCACTGATGTGGGCACCAGGTTTGGGGGGCCCGGACAACTGCGCAATTTTGTCTTGGTTCGGACTTGATTTGTTTGATCTTCGTCGATCCCAACAAGCGATGGCACAAGGTGTTTTGTTGTCAAGAGACGGGCCCAGACATGCCGATGAATCTTGCAATGAATCCGTCGATATGGGGGCTCAATTGATTGAATGGCAGGCCTCATTGTCAGCGACCCGTTCTGCGATTCGAACGGGTACGCTGAGAGAATTGGTCGAGAAACAATCTCTCAACAGCCCAAGACTTGTCGAGCACCTGAGGCGCCACGACGCATTGATGTCTCAATCCGCACCGCTCTCCATGCATGTCGAAAAAGAGCAGCGATTCCGTTGCCATAGCCCCGTCAGTCGACAAGATCCTATCGTCCAAGACTGGATTCGGCGAATGGAATCCGAGTATATGCCCTCAGAAATTCATCGCGAAACACTTGTACTACTGCCTTGTTCAGCCCGAAAACCATACTCTTCAAGCCAGAGTCATCGTTTCTTCCGATCTGCGATTCGAGATCGTTCTGTACATCAGGTCATGGTCACCAGTCCTCTAGGTCTGGTTCCACGTGAACTCGAAGAGCAATGGCCTGCGGCTCACTATGATGTTCCTGTTACCGGTCAGTGGGATGATGATGAATTGGCGACAATCCGCCGTTTAGTCCGTGGTTTGGTTGAACGAGTCGGCTACAAGACGGTGATCAATCACTCTGGTATTGAATTTGATATTGATACGATTGATACACGCCCCGAAGGTGTCGGGGCTTCTTCCAAAGCGGCTTGCGATGTCCTCCGAGATGCAGTAGAATCGGTTTCCGGAAAATCGATGTCTGAGAAACAATATCTTCTCCATGCATTTGCTTCGTTAAGTCGCTGGCAGTTTGGAAGTGATGATTGGCTTGAAGGGTTACGTGTTGGAGGGAAGCCTCCTCGCTGGATGTTGATGAGTGGCAAGCAACATGTGGCTCAATGGCATCCCGAAGTGGGTCGTTTCTCTTTCACCAAATCAATCCTACCGAGATTACGAGAAACCGGGACACTTCGCGAAATCGAAATTGGTGGAGATGCACCTTGGAAAGGTGACATTTTTGCGCCGATGGTCATTTCTGCACCTAGTGATCTAAAAATCGGTGAAGAAGTTCTAGTGATTCGCAACGGGGACCTCATTGGTTCGGCTCGCTGCAAGGCTGCGGGTTGGGAATGGAATGGTGGCATCGGACGCTTGGCAAAGTCACAGCACAGACTCTAGCCCGATGATGCAAACTTGGGGGGTGTTAAATACCGCCCAGAGGGCGGTAGAATCATGGCCGCTGCCAACCGAACCAACCGCATGAGCACCGCTCTGGTGCTACTGATGATTTTCTCGGCACTTGCTCCGATGATGGCTCCCCATTTCGGAATCGAACCTGTTGATGATGAAAATCCAGAAACAAATGCCCTCAAACAGGCAGATCGAACAATGAACACAGGTGGACGTGCTCCCTGCCCAGCCGTGCAAAGCGATGCTGGCACCGCCGGCGATGCAGGAAACACCACTGCCACAGCGAAATCGCAGGGTAGTGATCCAACTGCTACCAACTTGGATGGATGTGTTGACACAACTGATACACAGGATTGGTTCTCAATGCAGGTTTCTGCCAATAAGGACATCGTCGTCGTCCTGCGTGACTTCGGAGATGGAACCAATACTGATTTTGACTTGCTTCTAGCTGACAGCACAGGAGGGAATCAGCAAACTGGAGCAGGTTATGTCGATTTGTCAATGACCTATGCAACAACTGAACGTGTAGAATTCACTACCAATTCAACCACTGCTGGGATGTACTACATTCAGGTATGGCAATATGCCGGGGATGGCAATTACAAGCTCGATGTTTGGGTCAACAACACCGTTCCCAAGCCCGACTTGTCGGTGAAGGCAATCAGTGGTCCAGCCAATGCAACCGCGGGTGATACAGTAGATATCACATATACAGTCGAAAACTTCGGCCCTGGTGATACCAATTCATCCAATCCATATGATGTTGTTTTCATCCTTTCTTTGGACGAAACATACGGTTCTTTTGATGGTGACATCATCATCGACAGTCAGATTGCTGGCCCGTACTTGACTGCGGGTAGCAGCCAGGTTGTCACGAGCCAAGTCACGATTCCCGATGATGTAGAAAGTGACGATTACTATTGGATCGTATGGCCTGATGGTTGGAACAATGTATCTGAAGCAGACGATTTAAACAANAACAATGCGAGTTCATCAGTGACCACAATTACTGGCCTTCCGTGCCCAAATGCAAACGANGCCTCCACAGGTGGCGACATCGGAGANATTGAGGCAGAAGCATATGACTTGGGTGCAGGCTTTACNGGCGTTATTACTGGCTGTGTCGCAGCTGGTGACAAGGGTGATTTGTACAAGTTGTCGATGGGCCGAGCCCAGAACATCACTGTCGTTATGACTGCAGATAACTGGGATGCAGATTTGGATTTGCGACTCTGGAATACAACCTCTGGTACTACAGCGACTGGAGCAATTGACAACAGTGCAGGTTTCACCAGCAATGANTCAGTATCAACTTCAGGAACCAATGCGGATGGTGCTGCTGATACGTATTTCATCAATGTGTCACATTATTCTGGATTAGCCAATTATACTCTCGAAATTTGGACCAATGGTACCATTTTCGTCCCCGCATATGATTGTGGCATAGATTCAGACTGGGGTCAGTCGAGTTACGATGCGGGTGCCGATCGTAGCACAGCATACGACATTGGAAACAACCCTGAAGCAACCGGCCGAGGTTGCATGGATCCAGCAGATACCACTGACGCTTACCGATTTTCTCTCTCTGGAATGCAAGGTACAACTGTTGAGCTTGAATCTGATAATGCGACAAACATGGATCTAGAACTTTGGCACACTGAAAATGGTGTTGACCAGTTAATCGCTGATAGTCTAATGGTCAATGGTGTTGCTACTGTGGATACAAGCAGTATCTCTTTCGACGAGTTGGATGGGAACTACTTCGTTCTCGTAAATGCAAATGAAACCGGCGAGCAGTGGGATACAGGTTGGTACAATCTGACCTTTACGCCCATCGCCGCACCCTTGCCTGATCTTGTTGCAGAGCCGGCGACCTGTCCGATTACTGCCGAGACGACTGGCTACACTGCACCATTCATGGCACAAGTCAGTAGTGTAGGTGGCCCCATGGATGCCACTGCTTTCGCTTGGGAATTGGCTTTGGTCGATGAAGAAGGAACTACTGTGATGGTCCTGTTGCAAGGCAGTCATTCCGATGCCCTCGAAGGCAATGATGGTGTGATTGACCAAGATGGTGAGCAGATTCTGTTGACCAACGATATTTCGTCAGGGAATTACACCTGTGTGCTCACCGTTGATGGTGGAAATGTGATTGCGGAATCCGATGAAACCAACAACGTGTGGACTTCTTTGCCATTTGAAATCATCAATGAAGAAGAGTTGTATGCCGACGACGTAGATCGTGACGGTGTTCCAAATGATTTAGACGGTTGCCCCAATACACCGGGCGACTCTACCATGGATCGTCTTGGATGTCAAGATGCAGATGGTGATGGTTACTCCAATGGTGGAGATGTTTTCATCTACGAACCCACGCAATGGAATGATACTGATGGCGACCTGTTNGGCGANAACAATGGTCCAGATGATTACAACGGTGATGACTGTCCGAATGAGCCAGGTGTTGCATCCGGAACCAACGGTACAGGTTGCCCAATCTGGAATCCAGATGCTGATGGTGATGGGATTCCCGATACGTCAGATCAGTGTGCTGACACCCCTGCCGGTGTAACCACGAATTTGGTCGGCTGTTCCGACTTAGACGGAGATGGAGTTTACGAGCCAACAGATCTCTGTCCTGAAACACCAGCAGGTACGCAAGTCGATGACACAGGATGTGCTGTCACGAGTGGAGATGGCAATGGTAACGATGGAAATGATGGTTCAGGCGATTCTGGAGAAACAGAAGGTACGACTGACGGAGGATCCAACACCTTGCTATACATCATCATCGCGGCTTCTGTGGTCCTGCTTCTGGTCGTGGTGCTCGGGGCAACAGTGTTGATTCGAAATGGCGGCGGTTCAGACCCCACTGAACAGGCATGGGCGACTGCAATCAGTCCTGAACAACAAGCGTATGAGCAGCAATTGATCGGCATGGGTTACAACGCTGAGCAAGCTCGCGCCTATGCTAGCCAGTACTTCCAACAGTGATGATTCGGCGAAATTGACTGNTAATGCTCACTCGGTCTCAAAACCCGATTTATCCCCCCGTAGGGGGGAATTTCGGATTTGCTGCATAGCGGAGCGGTTATGAAGGGGGAGCAGGTCGGCGAGACGCTCGAGGTGACCAAATATGGCTCGCATGCACAGTCCAGGCCGCGGTAAGAGTGGTTCGACCAAGCCCATGGTCGACAGCGCACCAGAATGGTCAAACACAGACGAGAAGGAAGTCACAGAGTTGATTTTGTCATTGGCTGCTGAGGGTCACAGTACGGCGACCATCGGAACCATCCTCCGAGATCAACATGCCGTCCCAGACGTACGCCTCGTACTCGGCAAGCGGATTGGACAGGTTCTTGCAGAGAACGATATCAGTCCAAAGTATCCCGAGGACATGATGAGCCTCATGCGCCGTGCCCTCCGATTGATTGACCACCTAGAGTCAAATCGTAAGGATCGCCACAATGCCCGACAATTGGAATTGACTGAGAGTAAAATTCGTCGGCTTGCAACCTATTACATGAATGAAGGCCAACTTGAATCGGGTTGGGCTTACAAACGCGAGCAACTCCGATTGATGGTCGAGTAATGCTCTTTGTTCCGTGGTCAGGTCTTTGAACCGCGGATTCAAGCCACAATCGCTAGTCATGTCTCTACTCGATTTGCCGGCTTTTTCTAGCGTCGCGAAAATTCTGCGCGAAGCTGCACTTAAGTTGCGAACTGCAGAGGCAGCGATTACGATTGCAGCCCCATTGAATGAACAAGGAGTATTCGCCTCAGCCTTGCTCGAAGGCGCATTGTTGGATGCAGGGATTCCCTATCAGCGTAGGTTACGAGAGAAACCAGAACCAGCCAAAGGACCCTGCATTGTGATCGGCTCGGATGTGACCTCTCAATTGCCATCGATTTCTTCAAATCCACTCTGTGTCCACCTTGCACCGGTCGAAGTCGACGCTTTATTGAGCAGTAGCGGTGAAGCCCGCAAAGGCGTGATGTCCACCGTTGCTCTTTGCGCTGCACTGGGTCATTCGATTTCAGCAGGGGGTCCGATGACTCGCTTGTTGATGCCGTGGGCACTTGCGGGCAATTGGTTGTCTGAAGGCATGGAGCACACGTATGATCCAGTGTATACAGTTCTGCGCGATTACTTGTCAAGCGAGGGACTCATTCGAGTCGTGCCTTTGCCGGAAGTCCCCGATGTAAATCCCGATAGTATGCCTGGAATTGAGATGGCTGCTTTAGGCGCCATCCGTGATCGGTGGGGGCAATTGGATTTGGAGGGCCGGGCCCAATCCATATCCCATCTTCTCAAATCTTTGCTGGACTCCGAAACACCTTCTACCGCACGATTTGAAGAGTTGGGATGGCATCGTATTCTGACGGTCGGTTGGGAGCGTGATATGGCCAGTCAATTGACTGCATTTTGTCAAACTTGGAAAGATGAACCGACNGGNCGTCGCCACCAAGCCAGTGATGCGATTGACCATTTACTGCGAACNGGTCAGTTGNCTTAGGCCTCAATTCGTAGATTGCGCCCACAGCCNCCACATGGTATTCGNACGGGTCGCGTATCGGTCTCGACAGGATTCGATGTACCACATGCGGGACATTCGACGGTTGGAATTTTACGATTTAGTGCACGTTGATAATCGTCGTCAAGTGATTCCTCACTCATGGTCCAATCCACTCGCCTTGGAGAGATCAGTGCCAAAGGCATCATCGCCACAGTACATGCCGCTGCAATTCCCATGACAAAGGTCGGTGGTAGAGCAGACAAGACGTAGACATACCCCATCATTCCGGTGAATAGGATGGATGCGGTCACCACAATTGAGCGCGAACGCATTCGCGTTAATCGCAAACCGAGAACCAAGGTGACAAACAGGATTAGAACGGTAGCGATTAACGTGATCAGTGGTGAAAACAAAGCATTGCCAGCAACCACATACTCGACCTCAAATTTTTGTTCATCAGAAAGCCCNTCTGCATTGATTTTTACAACCTCAAAGATGCCTGCCCTGTAATGTGTCACGGTCATTTCTTCTGGCAAATCTTCTTTGCTGACAGAGTAGATACCGGAGAACGTACCTGCCGTCATGGTCACTTCTAAACTAACGCTGGGTTGCCCATTCGTCATCCAGATGCCATTGCCCAACTGTGGCCGGATGAAATCGGAGATCAGCAACAACCGCTCTTCTCCAGTTAGAGCCAATTCGACGTCAATGCGGATTCGAATCGGTGCATCATCAATCCCTGAAACACCCATNAAATCAATTTCAATTTCGGGATTCATATCGAACAAGTCTCCCTCAAACAAACCATCTGGATTNAGGGCAAGGCCCGCATTGCCCAAGAAGTACTCAAGATTTCGTGTACTGCTGTCAATATGTCCGGTCAATGCATCTTTTTCTGCCCCATCGACCTTGCCATTTTGTCGCAAATCCTGAGCGACAGAACCCTGTACNTGCTTGAACAAGTGGTCGGATGGAAGTGTTGCATTGCCAATATTATCCATGCCCCATCGCAACCAAGATGCCATTGAGCCTTCGATCACGAATTCAACCGTTCGGGTGACTGAGGAGCCGTCATACTTGACATCGATATCGACGTCAAGTCGACTACTGACACTCCGCGCCGGTTCNCCGAACTGATAATTTTGCGTCCCACCGCCTTCTTCAAACACAATCGAATGAGAGCGACCCGTNGTCAGCGGTACATCGCCTTGGTTGAGCCAGATTGAGAGGTTCACCTGATAAGTCCCATCCACTGGATTGGAACCTGGTTTCCAAACAAACGGCACCTCAACCCCTCCTGAAACGATACTCGGTGATCGCACATCGCTGAGGACCATGCTTCCAACACGGAATTCAAAGTCCTCTAGGGAGGACCACATTCGCTCTCCAAAGCCTGACTTCAGAATGACGGGGAAGTAGACTTCCTCTCCAACCACAAGG
Organism: Methanobacteriota archaeon; assembly: GCA_002724815.1. Taxonomy (GTDB): domain Archaea; phylum Thermoplasmatota; class Poseidoniia; order Poseidoniales; family Thalassarchaeaceae; genus MGIIb-P. Next base: position 11,177 of record PBPV01000039.1, read on the forward strand.
GCATTGGGCATTTCGATGGTGACCAAGGGCAAGTTCGCACGGAGTGCACTTCCCGTATCTTCTCCCCAAACAAAGCGAATCGCTGAATCATCTCCGGGTTGGGAGAAAATGATACTTCGAACAGAGAAAGTGACCTCAATCTGGTCATTATTGCTTACAGCAATTTGGGGGATTTCAATGTCAATCCCAATCACATCATTGCCGGTCATGAAGGCACCTGGAGTGCCACTTTCAGCAGTGTACATATTGTTGCCAATTTTGATCTCAACGGTTGCATTGGCGTGAACACCTGCTGCATTCTCAACTTCGTAGGCCATGTTCAGTCTCCAAGTTGATTCGGGGATGGTTGCACTCTGTTTCCAGTTGATACTCCACGAAGCAATTTCTTCGGTTCCTTGTACCGATTGACTCACACCTTTGTCGAAAATCCCATTCAATTCGTTTTCAAAAGGTGTCATGGTTGCTTCGTTGTTTTCACCGATGAGATAGAGTTCAAATTCTGAGGTGGAGCAACAGACCACTTCCGCACTTGCAGTGGGTGCACTCAATGGCATCGTAGATGCCAACAACATCACTAGAATGCAGACGACAGGTCGAGAACGGCGCGTCTGCATGCCCTTTGGGATGACAGGTTTCGACTTGAACCCCTCGCACGCGCGCACGCGACTATCCATGAAGGCGAACCATGGTTCTGACTCCATTTTCATCGAGTCCTTCGAGGATGGCAAAACCCATTCTCTCTAGCTGAACAACGGTTCCTTCAGGGTATGAATTGTTTTCCAACAATCCGCTAGCAATGACCAATTCGCCTTCTTCTTCAAGCATTAGTGTTGCAGGCATGGCCATGTTTTCCGGCAACCAATGGATGATTGGGGTGTTGCCGACACGCTCGGTGCGNATGACCTCTCCTCTCGAATCCGTATCATGATGGATTTGGATATCGGCAAAATCCTTCAGCCGAATGGGTCCATCNGNGGTGAAATCTTCTGAGGGGATATTCACGGTAATGCTGTCCATTGACAACGGCCATTGTCGTGTACCCTTGTCCGGATGTTCTGGGTGGATGGGGAGCAAAACACAGTCCAGCTCGACGCTGGAAAGATCTAGAACAATGGTTTGCGGTTNTCGGACAAAAGATAGACGCGGGGCATCGGCATCGACAGCCTTCGCNTTGAGGCTNTTNAGNGTGGACAATGGNACAGAGATGTCTTTCTGATTNAGTCCTAAATCCACCCAAAATTTACGCATGGCACCNGCATCATATCCTCNTCTTCGCATGGCGCGAAGTGTTGGCAACCGTGGGTCGTCCCAGCCNGAATATGTGCCTTCAGCGATATCTGATTTCATTTGCGATGTACTGAATCCNCCAAACTCGTGGACTTTGACTCGGCCCCAATACAAGGTTTCAGGATAGGTCCATCCGAATTTTTCGTAGAGCAATGTTTGTTTGCGTGTTGAATCCATCAAGTCCTTNCCTCGAACAATGTGTGTGACTCCCTGNAAATGATCCTCAATNGCACTCTGGAAATCGAGCAATGGCCAGACTTTGTATCGCTCTCCAACCATGGGGTGGTCCGCATGTTGGATGCGCAATGCGGGCCAATCCCGCAAGGCTGGATTCTTCAACGCCATGTCGGTTCGGATTCGAACGACTGCGCCTCCTGGGAGAATCGTTCCATCATTCATCTGTTGCCACAGATTCAAGTTATCCTCAGCGGTTCGATCTCGACATGGACAAGCGGTTTTTGTGGTCCGGAATTCCTTGAATGCCTCAGCACTNCATTCGCAGACGTAAGCATGTGATTCAGACAGAGTTTTGGCTGCATANTCAAGATAAACATCCATTCGNTCTGAGGCCCGAATGATTCGATCGGGTTCACGTCCGGCGAGCCAGGTGAAATCATCCTCAATCATGGCATAGGCTTCTGGATCAGGTCGCTTCACAACAGCATCCGTATCGTCGAATCGAAGAATCACTTCACCATCATGCATGTTCGCGAGTTCAGTATTGATGACCACGCCTCTAGCGTGCCCTAGGGATAGTGGTCCGTTCGGGTTAGGTGCAAATCGAAGCACAACTTTCCCATCTTCCGCATTTGGCAGTGGAGGCAAACCTTCCCGACGTTCCTTGACTTTCTTTTCCAAGGCATCGGGAGATTCACTTGCAAGGAGTTCACGNATGTGATCTAACCCTTTCTCTGCAGCCAAGGCATTTGCTACTTTGACCTGTTCTGCGATAAAGCCCGTCAATTCCTTGGCACGGCTTCGCAAATCTGCATTTTCTCCCATGACGCGGCCCATGACGGAACCGACTTGTCCCTGACCATCGTATTCCAGTGCATTTTGGAGGGCGTACTTGCGCAGCAAAGCTGCAACCTCGGGTTCAAGTTCGCCCATAGGGCGAAACCGCTGGGAGGTCGTTATTGAAGATGCATGATTCAAAATAGCGTTCTTTGAGCATTGGGGGGCGCATCCGGGTCAGCCGGGCGCATAGGCAAAGGGGTGCTGTGAACAGATTCCCATGCGTTCTTGACTGTCGCCCATCCCCAGCGAAGACAATCGTGTGGTTGTTCAGCCTGAACCAGATTCACTACGGCTTCGATGGTTTTCGGATCTGAAGGATAGCCTGAACCCACNTCCATTTCCAAATCCTCGGAGATCTGTTTCATCACATTGTCACGGGTCACTTTGGCCAAGATTGAAGCCCCTGCCACAGCCAAGCAATGCAAATCGGCACCATGTAAACTCTCAATGCTCCAATCATCCCATGGCCATTCTGGCAATCTACTTGCGACGTTGTTTCCAAATCGATTCGCATCTGCATCACAAGCATCGAGTTGCAAAATGCCACCCTCCGTTGTACGTAACTTNCGCGCGAGTGATGCAAATAGGGTGACCTCATGGTCATTGAGATTCGTCATGGCCATCGCGCGATCAATTTCAGCAGGCGCAGAAATACGAATTTCATAGGACCAACTACGTTCCTCGGATTGNTCCATAATCCACTGATACAATTCTTCGCGTTTTGACTTCGAGAGCAGCTTTGAATCTGTGATTCCGACTTCATGTAGCAAGGGTAAATCTGCGGCTGGGACGCGNAGTGCTCCGACAACCANAGGTCCGATTGCAGGTCCGCGTCCCGCCTCATCGATGCCGATTCGCCACATGTTCTCACAAATCCAAGTCGATGTCTTCGTCCTGCTTTGGTTCAGGAGCCTTACGTTCGTGGCGTACTGTTCGTGAACCAGTCGACTCGGTTGGCTCTAGCATTTGATTTGCCGCATGTGGTTCTGACTCGTCGAGTAAGTCTCCTGCCAAATCCTCGATTGCATCATAATCGGCTTGCTCATCGTGGTGTTCAAAGACCGTGTTTGCAGCTTCCATCACTTCAGCTGTGGGAGAAATCTTGTCGACTTGTGGTGTGGATTTTGAACGACTCTTGAAGGCCAGTTCAAATGCANCTGCNTCCATTTCAGGGCTGGGNGTGGNTTCAGGNNCAGAATCACTNTTTTGGCTNAATTTNTCCATCCAATCTTCGACCTTTTCTGGTTCTACATTTCGTGCGGCAATCATCGCATCCCATTCCGCATCACGGCGCTGCCGATAGACAATCGCTCGGTGCAAACCGATGGCGCCAATGATGATGACAACCAAGGAGATCAGGAACTGTCCCCAAGCATTCCAGAACGATTGCACATCGAGTACAAATTCATCCCATGCACTTTCTTCCTCGATGTTTTCAGGACGCCATGCTTCTGCCAAAAACTCGTATTCAGTACGATTGGTAAACACGATGTCGGGCTCCAAAGTACTGCGCATTTCCACAATCATTTCTGCAGTCCCATTCAATTCCTGATTTCNTGGCAACTGCATCCAAGCTCTGAAAGTGATGGTCGATTGAGGTGGGATGTCGTTGAGGACGAAATTGTTCGGCGTCCCATCTTCGCTTTCCCATTCACTGGTGAGCGGNGGGATGAGTCCGAATTCNGTGAAGACATTCACAGAGAGNGTCACATCCAATCCATCATCNGCATTGCCGATATTGCGCAAAGTGTATGCGACGGTCACATTGTCCAAATCATCCATGGAAACATATTGAGCATTGATTTCCCAAGCAATATCGACATCCACCTCGATCGTGGTGGAGTCGGAATCCATCTCGATGCCATCGGATGTCATCATGCGTAGGGTTGCATCCAACATTTGGCCCGCAGGCAGCCCCGGGTCCACAGTGTAGGTGACGCCGACATCGGTGGAAACTCCGGGTAGCAAATTGAATACGGTTTGAGCCGACTGCACCACAAGGTTCGGGGATGAATCCCAAGTGATTTCGTAACTGTCCTGGTAATTGCCGGTATTCTGAATTCTGAATTCACTGGTGCAAAGATCTCCTGAGTGTACCAAATCACAATCATCGTTCAACAACTCAATGGTTGCACTTCGTTCGCGGAGAATATTCACTTCCAATCGGGTGGTTGAGACCATCTGGTTGTTTTTTGTGCTCCAAGTGCTGAACTCGACCCACATGGTCCCTGAGGGGTTTGGGGGTGCATCGAATTCAACTTGTACAGTTCCCATTTCGTAAGGTTGTAAGTTGAGTACGTTGTACAATTCAAAAATACCGACTGACCAGCCATTTTGAGTGAATGAAATGGCAGGTTCTTGACCCGGTATCGTCGCCCCTTCTTCACTGACAGGGCGAACTCGAACTGCCAAGCTCTCTTCCTCATTGCCAAGGTTGCGAACCGAGACAGGAATTCTCACCTTGAGGTCAGGATCAACTGTATTGTTGACCGGCTGTTCGGCGACTTCAGCTCCATGCCAAGGGAGGACCTCGATGGTAAACGTCCACGAGGTTGAGTTTCCATCGTGCTGGCTGACGGCCATCACAGTGAACGAGTGCTTGGAGCCTGCCAGTGGCAGTCCCATCGAGACTTCAGGAACAGAGATTGCAAATTGAATCCAGTGTAGAGAATCACTGTCCATTTGTAAGGTGTAGGCATTGGCTGGATTCCCATCACCATAATTCCAGGACATCTCCCAACCGGTGTTACTCTGGATGTAGATGTCTGCAATGTCCGTAAAGGATGCGTTATTGGTGATGTTGACTGTAAATCCTGAGCCACCTCCGGGTGCAATCAGCACATTGGTTCCATCTGAGCTTCCAAACCTCAGGTTGCTGGCTTCCGTTGAGTTGTCTACCGGTTCACTGCTCGGCTCATTCTGCCATGGGTAACTGTACCCGAGTGTATCGTCAAAGACCACCGAATCCGCAGCCTGTTGCAACTTCGTCCGGGTATCGGAATCGAATCCAAAGGGATCTGACAATCCAATCGATGAATCGCCCGTCATCGTAGCGTGAATCACACAAGCGGCCAGATAACTACCTCGGGTTGAGGGATGTGAACCGTCATTGGAGTACAGATTGTAGAACAACGTCCCTTGGTCGGTGGGTGTACCACCATCGGCAATGATGTCGTCGTAAATCGCCTTGTAGGCCAATCCCACTGGAGCGATGTAGGGCACACGATCCGCAGTTGTGATGTTCTCGGCATACATGTTGTAGCCCGCCTCAAGGTTGGCTTGCATGGTGGGGTAATCGGGATTCAGCCAAGCGTTTTGTGAATCGCCATCTCGGTACCCCCAAGTCATGAAGAAGATGGTTTCAGCACCCGCTGCCTCGATCATGGAGTCCAAC
>PBPV01000040.1 GCA_002724815.1 Methanobacteriota archaeon
ATCTTGATGATATACGTGAATTATTGCGCACAAATTCAGAGTTAAGAGGGGATCCTTACGATTTTGATTTCGATCCACATTGGAATGAAAAATATGGTTTTGGAATCGTAGATGGCGCAAGAATCCTTGAGAATTTGACCGGTCAATCTGGCGGCGGCGGTGGCGGCGGCGGTGGCGGCGGCGGTGGTAACAACTCGACCGAACCTCCTCCCTCCGGTTCTGGAGATTGGGTAGAAATCGTCAATCCACCTGAGAATTCATGGTTAATTGAAGGTGAGACATACCGAATTAACGGTTCTTCAGAATCGGAAACGGAAGGCGCTGATATCGAAGAGGTACTGGTTCATGCTTGGTATTGGTACCAAGAACAAGGCTCTCCTAGGGAAAAGCGAGACGCATTTGAATGGACTTCTGCAACAGTAAATCCCTCCGGAGAGTGGAGCTACAATTTCTATGCTCAAGATTGGGTGGATGGAGATGAGTTGACCATTGAGGCCAAGGCTCGCGATTCAACCAATGCTTGGTCTGATACCGAGAAAATTGAACTTATGTTGGGTAGCCAGAGCATTTCAATCGGCAACCCGAGTGGCCAAGACCCTGTCACTGGAACCACATCAATTTCGGGGACATTCCTGTCACCTGATCCGGTTGCGGTCGAATGGAGAATTGGTCGAGGGCAGTGGCAGGAAATTCCCGTGGGCAGCAGTGAGGATTACACCTCTGTCGATTGGTCAGTGAATTGGGACACTACAGAATTGGAAGATGGCTTCCACCGAATTGCAGTCCAAGGTAGAGACCGTTCGGGCGTGATCAGTGATGAATTGCGTCGTACGGTTGAAGTCGACAATTACCCCCCTGCTCCAGACCTCTCCATTTTTGGCTCAATATCCGTTGAAGAATACGGTATTCCAATCGAAGAATCATTCGTGAACACGTTCCTTGAGGTTCGAGTTGATATTCGAAACAATGGCGATGCGGATGCTGAAGATGTGGTTGTTCATTTGCGCGAGCAGGGGGCCAAGCGCAGTGAGGCAACCGTTCCACTAATCGAGCCGGGGCAGGTCGTTGGAGTGGTTCTGTATTGGAATCCCATGCAAAGTGGTACACAAGAATTGGAAGTCGTCATCGACCCGGGCCAGGCCATATCTGAACCGGATCGTTCTGACAATTCAGCAACAATCAATTTCCCAGTACTATCTCGGCCCGATGGTGTGGATTTGGCCATTCGTTCAGGTTCCATCACAACATCACCTGCGATTCCAAGACCAAATGAGCCATATTCAATCTCAATACGTGTCGACAATTTAGGGGCTCGAGATTCTGAACAATTGACTGTTGAACTGAGTGTCATGAATGAATTTGGTGGCTATGAATTGGTCAACTCAATTACCGCAGCGACCCTGATTGGGCAAACCAGTTCGAGTTTTACTTTCAATGGGAACATCTCAGAACAGCGTGGTCTTGCTTACAAGGCAACCATCGTTACGGCTACCGATTTGTCACCTGAAAACAATGCAATGGATTTCATTGTCGTCCAAGATTTGGTCACGCTCTCTGGTGCGCGAACACCGGCTTTACAATCGACACATACCATCGAAGCCTCTGCAGGATTAGGTGAAGATTCCATCCTGTTCAGCTCCAAGGGTTCTGAAATTCTGGTTCACCGTATGGCTGCNGATCAATCGCTTTACACATGCCTCGTCCTGGAAGATGAATGGATTGGCGACATTGCCGTCAATAGTTACCAAGGGATTGTGACAGTTGCATGGACCCGTTCCTACCTTGACGAAAACTCATTCATACGGTCGACGGTATCGTATACCACCATTGATCGAACCTGTCAAATGACTCCTCGTCAGGACTTGATGCCGGGTCTTCTCTCTGCAGAGGGTACCTATTGGGGATTGGGATTGGATCAGAAGGATGACACTGTGGTTCTCGCAGGTTATCATCGGGATTTGCTCACCGGTGGGACTTACCAGGATGCGACTACAGTCTTCCTAATCGAGACAGATTCTCCATTGTCGGCGGACGATTGGGTAATCCATCGGAATACNATTCTAGACATCGAAATGTACCCCCGATCAGCACCTCCGATTGAAATTGAAATTGGAAATGATGACATTCACATTCTTCATCAAAATTTGCGAGATGATTCCACCGGAGAAGTTCGTTTGGGCATGTTCTATGCGCACGGTTCAGCCAATGAACAAAACTGGGCATTCTCAATCGCTGTTGGGGATGATGCGACGCATGGCCGAATGTTATTGCTTGAAAACAAGGATGGTACGGAGTCATTGTATACAGCATGGCGCGAAGGTTCANAAGACGAAGCTGAACTAGTGACTCGCATTTCCCCCACATCTTGGCTTCAAGGGGATGAAGTCCGGACTCCTGCTCGTGGTCTGTCAAACATTGCACTGATTGAAACGGATCGCGGTGTGCAGATATTGTNTGATGCCATTTCGCCTACCGGTCCNAAATTGCACTATGGTTTATTGTCGGTAGAAGACAGTGGCACAGAAATGTGGCTTTCTGACATGGTCAGCAGTGGTGTGCTTCTCACAGCTTGGCGTACCGAAGATACGGGCGAGTTGCATTTCACTTACGCCACCAGCAATGGTTTGAGGGTTCGAAAGATGGTTGAAGATCCCATTGCAAGTACGCCAGACTCTGGNATTCTCGACTCCATTCGATTGCAATTGGGTTTGGATTCGAATACCTTCAACGCCTTGGTCAATACCATCATGATCACCTGTTGTTCACTCTCTCTATTCATTGCCTTGGTTGTGACGACCAATCGTCGTCGCCGAGGCGAAACCAAAGTTGAATCAGAATTTGTCAATGAGAACTGGGTTGACCTAGAATCTCCTGATTCTGATTCGGATCATGTCGAANTTACTCCAGTGGTTTCGGTTGATGAAGAAAGTNAGGATGAGNCGCAGCAACCGACCGATGAAGAAGTCGATGAAGTGAAGATTGTCGCCACCATTGAACNCGGCACTGTAGACGTTGAGGACCCCGCCCCTTCCGGCCGGGCTGCTCGTGCGTCACGACGTGAAAAGCGCGCTGCTGAGGCTGAGATGAAGCAGGTCTTGGAAGAGATGCANAAGGCGATTGAAGAATCTGGTCTACCGCCCCTCCCAACCCCTGGNGAATTGCCACCTCTGCCAGCCCCTGACGAGTTGCCCCCCTTGCCAGCCCCCGGTGAATTGCCACCNCTGCCAGCCCCTGANGAGTTACCCCCCTTGCCAGCTCCCGGTGAATTGCCTCCACTTGGTGATTTACCACCTCCNGGTGAGTTGCCCCCTCTACCCGATTTACCTGCTCCAGAGATTCCAGTGAATTGCGAACACTGTGACTCTACATTTACTGCAAGAGCGAACAAAGCGCGTCGAATCAAGTGTCCATTGTGTGGGGAAACTGTAAGACTTTGAGGAATCAACATGTGCGGCATCATTGGATACATTGGTCAACAACAGGCGATTCCGTTTCTTCTCGAGGGATTGCGCAGGCTGGAATACAGAGGCTATGATTCATCAGGCGTCGCTGTGAAAAATGGCAATATATCGGTTCACAAGAAAACTGGTAAAGTCGCCGATTTGGAAGCAGTCCTTCCGACTAAGGTCGAAGGTACATGTGGAATTGCCCATACACGCTGGGCCACCCATGGAGGAGTCACAGATGACAATGCACATCCACATTGTTCAGCAGATGGAAAGATTGCCTTGGTCCACAATGGGATTATTGAAAATGCTCGCAGCCTTCGTAATCATCTCGAAAGAGAAGGAGTCAAATTGCGTTCGGAAACGGATTCTGAAGTCTTGGTGCATATGATCGATCGAGAAATTTCGAACGGTGCGAAACCGCTGACAGCCGTTCGCCGTACACTCAAACGCGCTCGGGGAACTTGGGGTATTTGCGTTGTCTTTGAGGGTCATGAGAAAATCATCTGTGCCCGAAACGGCTCTCCATTGGTCATCGGGGTCGGTTCGGGAGAAAATTGGGTTGCGAGTGATACATTGCCTTTGCAAACGCTGACCCAACAAGTGATTCGTCTTGAGGACGGAGATTTGGCCGAGATTAGTGCTGATGGAATCAAGACCAGTCGATTTGATGGTCGAGCAACCGATTCCGAAGTCACCTCTTTGGATGGGGAATGGGGTGAAGCTGAACTTGGTGATTATCCTCACTTCATGCTCAAGGAAATTCATGAGCAACCTGAAGCCCTTCGCCAGTGTTTGACTGGACGTTTGGACCTCAAGAATGGCAACGCTCGTTTAGGAGGACTTGGGCTTTCGGCAAAACAATTGCAGAAAATTCCTCACGTCCGGCTTTTGGGTTGCGGGACAGCCCTACATGCTTCTCAGGTGGGTCGTCTAGTCATCGAACAATTGGCCCGCGTCCCAACACTGGCTCACGTTAGCAGTGAATTCAGACACAACAATCCGGTTATTGAAACCGATGCGATCCATTTTGCAGTCAGTCAATCAGGTGAGACTGCAGATACACTTGCAGCGGTCAAGGAGATTCAACTCAAAGGCGGTGAGGTGCGGGGTGTCATCAACGTCGTTGGTTCGACGATTGCTCGACAGTGTGGTCGAGGGTGCTACATTCACTCTGGTCCCGAACAATCGGTGGCATCCACCAAGGCGTTCTCCAACATGGTCGCCGCGCTATCCTTGTTCGCAATCCAAATTGGCCGGGCTCGTTCTCTTTCTCGAGAAAATGGGAAGCATCTGGTCAAATCTTTGCAGAAAGTCCCACAACTGGTTGAGGCCTATCTGTCTGANCAAGGTCCAATTGACGAGGTTGTTGATGCGGTTAAGGATGCAAAAAGTGTGCTGTTCTTGGGCCGCGGTATTTCTGCACCCGTTGCGCGTGAAGGGGCACTAAAGTTGATGGAAATCGCTTACATTCCATGTTTGGCATACCCTGCGGGTGAGATGAAACATGGTCCGATTGCTCTGCTGGAGGAAGGCAGCCCAGTTGTTGTGATTGCCCCGAACGATTCATTGAAGGAAAAAACGGTTTCAAGTATCCAAGAATGTCGTGCCCGTGGTGCCAAGATTATTCTGATTCATGAAGAGGGTGATTCGATTGCAGAAGAGGCGGATATTTCGATTCCTGTGCCCGCCACAGATCCAATGTTTACACCCATGCTTACCGTCTTGCCTTTGCAATTGATTGCGTACAAGACAGCACTGGCACTCGATTGTGATGTGGACCGCCCACGAAATCTCGCGAAATCAGTGACCGTCGAGTAAACTTAGTGGATGGTGAATTTACACATCCCTGGGTCCCAACGCCATGCATGGTATCCAAGTGTATGTGCGGTATGTCGCATCTTGACAATGGCAATTTTTCGATTAATTTGGTCACCACTTCGCTCCATAGTCAAGTGAATTACACCGTCTGAAAGGTAGTCTTCAATACCGTATTCTCCATATTGATTCTTCATTTCACCCATCATTTCGCAGATGATAAATGTCGTCAAACCGAGTCTGCGGCAGGCCTCAAAGAATCGGAAGGTTTCATCACGAGGGTTTTCCATTTGAGTCAGGGTGAAGAAAGCACCAAGCGAGTCAAAGACGAGAACTTCAAAGCCGATGCTCTCACGATAGTTGGTCAACTGTTTGATGAGTTGCCCCATCCAATCCACTTGGTGTGTTTTTCCAGCATCGTGTAGCTGGACACGAAGATCAGCCAAATCGATAATCGCAATGTTGCTACGAACTCGGGGGTCGTCTACATTCATGCCCATGTTTGCCATGTGGCCAGCGAGAGATTCCTTGGATTGCTCTAGTGTGACATAAATCCCCGATGTTCTACCTTCGAGTACGGCGTTGTACAGCATTGCAAAACCCAAACTTGACTTCATCGAACCTGATGTTCCTGCCAATAGGCAAAGGTGTCCATTTGGGATTCCACCTTGCATCAANTCATCCAGTCCTTGGACATACGTTGGGATTCTCTCACTGCCGCTACTCAATTGGCCCACCATGCCAAGGGATTCACTGCAAGAAAATAAACGCGACCCTCCTCGGATTGCCATGGGAATGGTCCTTCTTGCCTCCGCATCCCAACGTCGTGCCTCGATGTTGGAGCCTCTTGGATTGGAGATTATCCAGCGTCCTCTAACGGCCCAAGAGCGCCCACACAAGCATGGAGTCCCCATTTCAAAGCAGGTTGAATACACCTTATTGGGCAAAATCGAGGCGGCCCAACGTGAATGTACTGCCCCGATTGTCATTGTTGCAGATACCCTGGTTGAAGATCCAGACGACCCGTTGAACCCGATGGGTCAACCGTCCAATCGACAAGAGGCTCTCAACATGCTTCTGAGACTCAGTGGACGAAATCACCGTGTGTGGAGTGGGACCGCTGTACTCAGTGGGGGTTTGGTACAATCCTGGATTTCTTCAGCGACGGTTTCCATCGATTCACTTTCAGATGATGTACTGGAAGCACTGATTGTCTCCGAATCNTGGAGAGGCAAAGCNGGAGCCTACGATTTGGCGGGTGCCATGGGTCAATATGCGGAAATTATTGATGGGGACGAGGAAACTGTGCTTGGTTTGTGCCCGCAGACATTTGACTATCTTCGATCCATACTCAAGTGACAGAGTTCACGGACACGATTGACCTCAACCTCGTTTTCAACACGCCCATCACGTTTGAATGCGGTGCCCACAATCAGAGCGGAAGCCAACGAAAAATCAGATACAGTTTCGTGGCGGATCCCTGAGCCGACAATCAGATTTGCATCCGGAACAACATGCTGAATCCGCTCGAGGTCTTCCTTTCGAGTGGGGCTACCTGTACCTGAACCTGAAACGATCAATGCATCTGCCAATCCACGATTCCAAGCGTCCTTCGCTTCTTGTTCCAAGGCCCACTCGTCATCAAATGGGGTGGCGTGCTTGACACCAACATCTGCGAGAATGGCCACATCTGAATCCAATGAATCACGAAGACGAAGAGTCTCAGCAGCACGTCCTTCAATCAAACCTTGGTCTGTAATCATGGCTCCAATGTGAACATTGACACGAATGAATGAGGCTTCCGTGGCCACTGCAATCGCCAGCGCAGACAATGGATCATTGCGGAGCACATTGACGCCTACAGGTACTGGACTCAACTGAACGATGGTTCGGATTATTCGTGTCATGGCTGAAACAGTCACNGCCTCNACTTCCTTTTGGAACGGCACATCTCCAAAATTTTCCACCATGATGGCATCGACACCTCCNGCAAGAAGTGCATTCGCATCGGCNACAGCAAATCGTTCGACTTGGTCCAAATCACCGCAGTATTCCGGTGATCCAGGCAAAGCTTTCAGGTGAACCATGCCAATGATTCCATTTGGGATTGGTTTTCGCATTCGATCACCTAGTCTTCTGCCTGTAACCAGCGCCAGCAGGAACTCAACCCTTCTTCCAGACTTTGTTGAGCTGACCAACCGAGGGCTGTAAGGGATTCTGAGATGTCGGNTTTTCTTCTTCTGGAATCTCCAGGNTGGCCNACNTCTTCGTAGATTATTTCAGAGTCTGAACCTGTAATTTGCAAACACAATTCGGCCAATTCTGCAATGCTAACTTCCTCAGTGTTCCCGAGGTTGAATGCTGCACCNGCCAANTTTGAACCGTCTAGGCCTGCATCNAGTTCACCNGCCAATCGGATGCCTTCGACNGCTTCCTCTACCCAAGTGAATGAGCGNGTTTGCGAGCCATCGCCGTGGACTGTAATGGGTTTCCCCTTGTGGCATTGCTCAAGGAAAATCCCCGTAACCTGGCCATATGCATCACCTGGCAATCGGGGCCCATAGGCGTTGAATGGCCGAACGATACGAGCATCAAGGCTGTTATTGCTTACAGCATGTTGAACAAGGATTTCTCCAAGATATTTGCTGGCTCCATAGGAATGTCTGCCGTGCTTGGATGCTGATGAAAACAAGCTGTTGGAGTCATTGGTCAACGGCATTTCGGGTTGTTCTCCAAAGGCTTCGGGTGAAGATGTGAATACAAATCGGGCCCCACGAGTGATTGTGAAATCGAGTGCAGTTCTCAATGTGTCAAGATTGACTTGGACGACAAAGTCAGGTCGTTCATGGAACCATCGTGTTCCATTGATTGCAGCCAAGTGATAGACACAGTCTACGCCTCCCAATTTATCGGCAGCTTTCTCATAATTGGCACGGTTCGCAGCATCACCCATGACTAGGTGATATCCGTCCATACCAGTGCATCCTTGCAGATTTTTTTTCTTTCCGCGAAACATATCATCGATGACGACCACCGAATGCCCCATCATCACCAGTTGCTCGGTGAGGTAACTGCCGAGGAAGCCGGCACCACCAGTCACAATGCAACGCATGAGGGGTCAGATACGGTCATCCCTCAAGGAGATGCTCATCCACGATTTACCACTTGGAGTTGGACGACTCCATCTGTCAGAGTCATCATCAACNTNATCNCCAGANTTGATTTCCANACANGGATCTTCATCNAATCCNTGAGCATANGGGACATTNAGNANAGATGCNGCAGGCAANGTCAANGGNCAGACATCNCGNTTGACNATNGCNCNNGGTCCNNTNCCNGTGTANATNAGGCCCATGAGNATAAACGGNGCGACNGTNGAACCACTGCCNTTGGGATANATNAGNANNGTATCNGANATTGGNANTGCCATCCAGNGGNTGCCCNGGCTCNTCNATGACACCNGTNTCNCGATTGACATAACCGAGGTATGTGATGGGTACATCTGTAACCAATGCTTTACCTTGGACGCNCCAATCGGTTTGTGAGGGCAAACTNCGACCTGTAGATTCGAACTTTCCTTCTTTCACGACTTTGTTCGTCGACAGTGGCTTGGCAGCCTTTGCATGCAACACGGGTCGTTCTCCTTTAGACAGGGTTGGGTCAAACGCATGAGATACACAATCTTCGATGCGCATGACACTGGTTGGCATTCTGTTGAGTCCACTCGTGAGATAATGTTCGGCCTTCAGCGAGTTTGTCAGTAAGTGATTGTATCGGGTGCGATTGTATGGAGTCACTTCTGGGCAAGTGTCTTTCAAAATCACAGCTCCCGCTTCCTCGAGAACGGCCAGTGTCCCTTCTTGCTCCAGTAAGTCGTGATTGTGTCCGCTGGTGAATACCCACAAACGCTGGTCAGGAATTTTCTGACCCAGTTCCATGCGTGTACGAACGGCTGCTGCGGTTGTACGAACTTCTCCAACACTAGCTTGAGGGCAACCGATGACGATCAAATCGACTTGTCCGGTTGGTGCCAAATCCGTGTATCTTCCCATCAGTTCTGATTCAGTGAACACAAGCGAACCTTCCGGTTGATATTCAGGAGGGGCTGGAGATACACCATCCGCCCAAAGCATCGGACAGCCGTAGTTTGCAGCCGCAGCGGTCAGGGCTTTTTTTTGCTCAAATGAAATGNAATCAGGAAGTCCTGTGATGTGCGGCATCATACCCCAAGGCAATTTCCAGTGGGGTTGAATCTGTTTCCCAATCCAATCTCCAAGAACGCTCCAGTCAGCGATGTANGAGAGTTCACAGTCGACTTGAACATGAATGTTAGGAATACGATTAGCTTCCAAGTGCAAACCCCATTTTGGAGCCCAACCGGTCAGTGCGGTGGCGAGTGCAGACAACCCACTTTCGCGATTGGTAACCAGTGAGGTGTAAGAGTTGGAGAAGGCCACTGCATTGCTTTCTGCCCAAGATCCAATGCCTTGATTTTCAATGCCTCGATCGTAGGGTGTACAAGACAGTGTAGCCTCAATGCCGAGTTCGGCATAGGCATGGACAATCTCAAACTGATGCTTGAGAAAATCCTCAACTTCGATATCCATCTCTTGCATCTTTTCCTTATCGCAACCCGCACTGTTGAGCGTTGTTGGGATGGCGACAACCCCCTGTTCATCTCCAGCCAAATCGGCAAGAAATCTTCGCAAGCCATGGCCACCGGTCAGGGGCGATACGCCGCTGACGTGCGCGTGCGCGCACGTGACGAACTCGCTCGCGCCTGCGGTTGAAGCGAGGTCAATGACCAACCTTGCAGCTTTCTGTTTGGTCGGACCATGCTCGCCGGCCAACATGGACGAGAGCGAATCAGGGATGTCCATTGGNTTCATCCGGGGACTTCTTGTCCATGAATCTGCGGGTAGATTGTCGTCTCAGCGGCGTGATGCCAGTGGTTGTCTCCAACCTTGGCCGAATGCTCGATTGGAGACACGGGGTGCAGGGCACAGTTGCCAACGTTTGTGCTCATTGGCATGAAGACGGGATAGAATGTCCTCCGTCAGTGGAGATGGATTGCGAATGCCTCTCTCAATCCAATCTTCTAGGATCGGGTCGAGTACCGTATATGCCGGCAAGTTGTCCTCATCTATTTGATCCGGTGCCAATTCTGCTGAAGGCGCTTTGGTCATCGTTGATTCCGTAATGGGTGGGCTTNCAGTTGCACGAGAGTTGATGGCTTTCGCAACCTCGTACACTTCGGTTTTGTACAGGTCGCCAAGGGGAGCATATCCACCGTTCATGTCTCCATACAATGTACAGTAACCCATGGCCAGTTCACTCTTGTTCCCCGTGGCGATGGCCATCGCTCCCCGGGCATTGGCTGCACCCATGACCAAAGTCCCTCTGATCCTAGCTTGCAGATTCTCTTTCGCCACAGGATGTCCGGAATTCAATTCATGCTCCAATGATTCGTCTACGCGGCTGTGGATGTCATTGATTGGCAGTGTTTGCAATTCCATTCCAAGGGCTTCTGCAGTTGCCTTCGCGTCTTCGATTGAATGATCAGAGGAATGCCGAGAGGGCATCGCAAGGCCAAGTACATTCTCTGGCCCTACCGCATCNCAAGCAATTGCAGCACAAACAGCAGAATCAATTCCGCCACTCATGCCGAGAACAATTTTCTCAATTCCCGATTTTTGACAATAATCAGCCAAACCCATGGTGACAGCTGCCAACAAATCGTACCCTTTTGGAGGGTGTGTCGGTTGTTCATTGGGGGCGACAACTTCCAACTTGAATGTGTTCGAATCGAGCGGAATCCATGAGGCTGCATCGGGGTGGTCGATATCGATTAGGAGAATGCCTGTACTCCAAGCGGGCCCCTGAACAATGGTCCCATCAGGCCAACCTGCAATGCTTCTCCCATCAAACAAGAGGTCGTCATTTCCACCCACTTGATTGCACAACAGGAATGGNTGCCCCAGTGTNGAAGCTGCTTTTCGCACCAGTTTGGCTCGTACCCCTTCTTTGGACAAATGATAGGGNGACGAAGAGAGGTTGACGCTTACGGCCAATGGTTCACCTTGATGTTGCCAGGTAGCCAATTGCTCGATTGGGTCGGCGGCATAATCCGAGGGCACCTCGCCAATGTGTTGCCAAGCATCTTCGCAAATGGTGATGCCAACGGATGCACTTTGCAGGCTTCGATCGATCCCGGGNCCGTCATCGGATTGGAAGTANCGCCCCTCATCGAAGACATCGTAGGTGGGGAGCAATTGCTTGCGTCCGACAATTTTTGAAGTTCGTGAATGATCCACTCTGACCACTCCATTGAACGGTTTTTGACGCTCTTTATCCGCNGTTAGTGGNGTNCCGATTAGCAACGGAATCGGGCTGTTCACTTCCATCGACATCGATTCACATTCGGAGACAAATTTCGCATCCATCAGCATGTCACGAGGCGGGTATCCGGAGATGACCAATTCGCTGGTCACGGCCATATCGGCTCCGGCTTCTGCTGCCTTTGCCACTGCAGCTTCAACCAATGCGACGTTGCCGGCAAGGTCGCCGACCGTCGGGTCCAACTGCAACAACGCGATGACTGTCACAAACGGTCCTTTCACTGCGTACCATTCAACGTTACGTCGATGGCCTGAAGGACTGTACCCCCTACAGAACGGGTATGGGAGAAGCCCGCACGATGCAAGATTGGCTCGATGGATACGGTGAAAGTCACCAGAATTCTTTGAACAAAAAGATTCACTGGATAGCGGTTCCTCTGATCTTTCTGACCATCGTGGGTCTNCTTTGGAGTGTCCCAGTTCCTGAAGTATTGGCCATCAATGAGTGGGTGAACTTTGCCACATTGATGTTGATTCCAGTCTTCATTTTCTATGCCCGTTTGTCCTTGTCCCTCACCTTTGGGATGACGCTTTGGTGCGTGTTCTGTTTTGGTGTCTGCTATGTCTATGAATCCTCAATCGAATCCTCTGCATTGCCTCTTTGGCAAACCTGTCTAATCGTTTTCGTTTTGGCTTGGATTGGGCAATTCTACGGCCACAAGGTTGAGGGTCAGAAACCCTCCTTCTTTGAGGATTTGCAGTACCTCATGATTGGACCTGCATGGTTGATGTCGTTCATCTACGACAAGTTCGGGATCAAGTACTGATTAATGGCACGCAATACCGTACTTTTTGAGTCGCCAGTAGTTGTAGGGCCATGGCGTCAAGAATCCTGCAATCCACATTGGAATAATGACTTGCAATGTTAGCATGGCACCTCCCGTCAGTATCACATCGGTGATGTTCATTGCGGCTTCCATGGCGATCATCGAAATGAGTGACATGCCCATTGCGGTTCGCAATGCGTCTTGGAAGGGCAATTGTTTCAACAGAATCACGGTTTCAAGGGCAATCGAAGTCAACAGACCGTTCATGATGGCGAGCATCATGATTGCCATGGTTGACCATCCGGAATCGGTCCAAACAAATTGGAAATAAGCGATGGTCCCCAAGTCGCCAATGCTACAGCCAATCAAGCACCACATCGTATTGTAAGCAGATTGGCCCCAAACTGAACCATCTCGCCAGTGGAATTCGGCTTCACCAATCGTAAATCCTGCTCCTGTAATCGCAGCTTCCAACGCTTCTGTGGAAACACCATCATGTTCGATGACAGCCTGCCCAACTTCGACTTGCAGTTCACCGATTCCATCCACTTTTTGCAGAGCGTTCGTGAGGTTTGTCACACATCCTTGACAAGACATCCCACCGACTTCGTAGGTCACCGTCTCCATGCACATCGCGGACCATCGGTAGTGTTTGAACCCGCCGCACCCTTCAAATCGGGACCATAGGTCCCGCGAGACATGGCAGTCCCCAATGCTGCAGGCGACCTTGACCCTGTAGCCCTTGAAGAGTCGTTGATTTCGACTTGGCAAGAGGAGGATACATTTGGTCAGCAGGTCAACTCTCGAAAAGATGGCAAGCCATTCATTTTTCTTGAAGGACCTCCCACTGCAAATGGCAAACCTGGAATTCACCACGTGGTTGCTCGAACCTACAAAGATCTCGTATGTCGGTGGAAGGCAATGGAGGGCCACTTTGTCGAACGCAAGGGTGGCTGGGATACCCATGGTTTGCCGGTTGAAATCGAAGTTCAGAAGCGATTGGATTTGATGAGCAACGAGGCAATNGAGGCCTTTGGGATGGCGGAGTTCAATGAGGAGTGCCGCAACAGTGTCTGGACCTATGAGCAGGCTTGGAGAGAGATGACTGAGCGCATGGCGTTCTGGGTGGATCTCGATGATCCNTATGTTACNCTGCACAATGATTACGTCGAATCNTGCTGGTGGGCATTGAAACAAATGTACGACAAGGATTTGCTNTTCAGGGGNCANAAGGTTCTNCCCTACTGTCCTCAAACAGGAACCTCATATTCCAGTCACGAAGTTGCTCTGGGTTACAAGGAGGTNGTCGAGCCTTCNGTCTATGTCAAATTCAAACTAGTCGANGATGATGCCTCGGTTCTTGCATGGACAACCACACCGTGGACTCTTCCAGGGAACGTGGGCCTTGCCGTCGGTCCGGATGTCACCTATGTTCGAGTTCGAATCGATCAACNCGCNGGTGAAAACTGGGAAGGTCGNGGCGGTGCGAATGTNGGNGAAGAAGTGATTCTTGCCAAGGAATTGTTCAAAGAAGTNATTCGACATCATGCCACAATTGTTGAGGAATTCCCCGGTTCCGATTTGGTGGGCAAGNCATACGAACCGTTGTTCCCCGATGCNGTNGAACGTGGNAATTCACAAACTGCATGGACGATTCTTGAGGCCGATTGGGTCACAACCACNGACGGTACGGGNGTTGTTCACACTGCAGTCATGTATGGTGAAGACGATTACAATCTAGGCATGGAAGTGGGTCTTCCTGCCCAGCATACNGTNGGCATGGATGGGGCGTTCCTATCNGGNACGCACCCACAGTTAGACGGTCGCTATGTCAAGGAATGTGATGACACCATCATGGACATTCTGATGGAATCCAATCGCCTCTACCGAGAGAAAGAATATGCTCACGAATATCCACATTGCTGGAGAACAGATCACCCCTTGCTCTACTACGCCATGGATTCATGGTTTGTTCGAATGACTGCAGTCAAAGAACGGCTGTTGGAATTCAATGATCAAGTCGAATGGGCACCAGATTGGGTGGGCGAAGGTCGCTTTGGTGAATGGTTGCGCAACGTCAAGGACTGGGCGATTTCCCGTGAGCGATACTGGGGTACTCCTCTGCCCGTTTGGCGTTCTGCCTCGGGTGAGATGAAGTGCGTGGGCTCGATTGCAGAGCTCCAAGAAGAAGTGGCCAAAGCCAATGCTGCGGGTCAGCAAAATCCGGAGTGTCCCGATGATGTGGACTTGCATCGTCCCATCGTTGATGATTTCATCCTCGTCTCTGATTCGGGTGAAGTGATGCACCGTGAACCGTTTGTCATGGACTGCTGGTTTGATTCGGGCTGTGCCTCCTTTGCACAATGGCACCATCCATTTGACGACCCCGAGAAGTTTGAGAATAACTTCCCGATTGACTACATTTGTGAAGGTGTGGACCAAACTCGTGGCTGGTTCTACACGCTTCTTGCCGTGAGCACGACAGTATTCGATTCGATTTGCTACAAGCGCTGTTTATCTCTCGGACTGATTCTCGATGCTGAAGGGAAAAAGATGTCCAAATCCAAAGGCAACATTGTCGACCCCTGGGATCACTTCAACCGGGAGGGTGCGGATGCAACCCGTTGGTACATGGTGACTGCAGGCGCACCGTGGAATCCGCTCAAGTTTGATCCGAACGGGGTCCGCGAGACTTACGCCAAGATGTTCCTCACCCTTTGGAACTGCTACAAATTCCATGCAGATTATGCAGCGCTCGACAACTTCGACCCAGATGCCAACGAATGTCCTGTGGAAAGCCGGTCCTCTTTGGATCGATGGGTTCTCTCAAAGTTGAACTCTGTTGCAGCTGACTACCACGCTCAATTCGAAGGTTGGGACTTCCACAAGGCCTGCAGAGATTTGGAAGAATTTGTCGTCAATGATTTGTCCAACTGGTATGTTCGTCGAAGTCGACGNAGNTTGTGGGATGAAGGCGANAGTACAGACAAGTTGGCCTGCCAACATACGCTACANGACGTCCTCACCATGCTTTGCCGCTTGATTGCCCCCGTNTCGCCGTTCATGGTCGATGTCATTCACCGCAACTTGNCAGGAGAAAGTGTCCACCTTGCGGATTGGCCTACGCCTCAGCACCAGGATGCTGAACTCGAATCTCGCATGCAATTGGTTCGCAATCTCGCAGAGGCAGGTCGCAAGGTCCGCGTTGACAATGATCATCGCCAACGTCTCCCTTGCCAAACCGGTTGGTTGGTCGGTGCGAAGAATATCGATGAATTCTATCCAATCTTGGCGGAGGAAATCAACGTCCTTGATTTACAGACAGAAAATGACTTGGATCGTTTCCAGAGAATCGAAGTTGCTCCGAATCGCAAGACCTTGGGTCGCAAGTGCCGACAGGATTTGCCCAAGGTGATGGCCGCACTGGCTGAAGCCGACCCTGAGGCACTTTGGGATGACATCCAAAACGGGCGTTGTGTCATTGCAGGATTTGAATTGGAGCCTGTAGACGTTGAAGTCAAGCGTGTTGAACGTGAAGGATTTGCAGCGATGACTGCAGAAGACAGCGATGTCACCTTGGTTCTCGACATGACGGTGACTGGCGAATTGCTCTCAATGGGACTGGCTCGCGAGATTATTCGACGAGTCCAACAGAAGCGCAAGGAACTGGATCTCGATGTGGATGCGACCATCTCACTCAATGTATGGTTGGATGAAGGCAACCCCGAATTGTTGGGTGGGGATTGGGATCACATTGTCTCAGAAGTTCGTGCGAAGACTGCAATTCTCGACCAAGGAGGTCAAGCTCCTGCAGATGCTGATTCATTCGATGTCGATGGAATCGGTGTCCATTTCAGTGTATATTGATTTCTTATTAAGTGGGCCATGGGGACTCGAAAACCCCAATTTTATAGCAAAGTTTATATATTAGTGCGATAANTTNGCACTTATGTTTTGGAAATCGNAAAAAAAGAAATGGCCGAAGATTGACAGTTGCTCTGAAGTACAGACATTTGTNGATCAGATGTGCCTCGAGTACGATGTNCCCTCGATCAAAGTCATCGTCAAATCGAAGAATTGGGTTGAATGGTTCGCCGGAGTAGGAGTTTCAGCCTGTGCTTTTTGGCCAAATGAAGGTGAGCCAGATGCAGGCTTTGGTAGATACATTGTCTTTGATGGTCAAACCTGTAGAATCTCGGGTAAGGACAGAAATGTCCCCGTCAAAATCAACCACAGGGAACAGGTTGTAGTCAGAATCCACACGGTGATTCATGAGTTCATCCACCACNANTTCCANCATCACTTCGGCNTCAATACAGATGGGCATGGGTCGAGGTTTAGACAAATGGAAAAGAAAATNAATGCTGAATATGGNATTTATTTCTTCTATTCTTGGTCAAATTATGCCATCATATTCCACAACTTCTGGGGTTTTGGTTTCGGAAAGAGAAAACCAAATGCTGCAGATAGGGGGTGGATTTGAGGTGAAAAAATGAGTGAAAAAGAGAATGACGAATGGATTGAAAAAACNGTGANTTGCCCTGATTGTGACAGGGGTAGAGTTGCCCACTGGAAGGAAAGAAAATCAGGTAAACCAGCTTGGAGATATCACTTGCCTTGTACGACCTGTGGTGGTCAGTATGANTCGGTGATTTGTCAACCAAAGTACTGTGAAATTGAGGGTTGCAGTAATCTTGCAGAGTTCCAATGCCAGGGTCACATATGTGTTGGAAATGGCTGGGTCTGTGTGNATCATTGGGTTGAGGAAAACATCGGATTTAGCCAGTCNGGATTCNCATGTATCACNTGCTGGCACGAAGTTGGCTCGGGTGGGCATTGAGGTGGATTTTTCACATAATTGTTGAATTTAGGGTAAAATTACCCTACGGGTAAAATAAAATCGACTATAAAAAATGAAGTTATTAATTGAATTTCAAAAAAATAAACCAAAAACCGACAGTTTCATAAAGGTAGGGTGCTTATGTGGATCTGCTGCGGCAAAAGGTGAATACAATGCACGTGGAAAAATCCAGCAGGTGGGATCGGCATCGCCGACGAGTTCGATCCCATGAGCGTGCTTTCGACCCAATGTGAACCAGCGTTTTCTACCTCTCTAGGCTCTGAACCGGAGGGCGTTTTCTTGTCGATGACGCCCGCTTTTTGGGGGTGTGGTGTAACGGATAGCATCAGGGGTTTCGAACCCTTGGATCCCGGTTCGATTCCGGGCACCCTCACCGGTTTGAGTCTGCTACAAGGGCATGTGAATGTAGCGGATATCACAGGAGTGTGCGAACCTTCTGACCTGGGTTCAAATCCCAGCATGCCCACCAATTCGACAAAATTTAGAAAATTAGGAGATGAAAAAATGACAGAAAAGAAACCAAATGAAATGATTCCCCCAGAGGAAATGATTGACCACAACAATGCGAACTTTTTGCAAATCGAAAATGTGATGACCATTTTTGTGGCTTACAATCAGAGCAATATCCAAGATGGAAATGACTGGGATACTTGGCCAGAGTGGGAACTTTGCCTGTCAGATTTCAATTCAGATATCCATTTTGAGATGGATGATGATTCTGAAGAAATCAGGGCATTGAGGTCCCAATGGTTGACTGTAATGCAGTTCATCCATGATAGTGAATACATCCAGGTGGATGGATACAAAATCTCAGTTCAAGGACAACATGGGAATTTTTTCAAGTTTGATATTTGCTTTGACCCTGAGGTGTGGACAGATGAGCCCATGGACGAATTTGTTCATGAAATTCAAGATAAATATGGAACAAGGTTTCAGAAATCAATTCCGTTCAACTGCCCCAGTACCATCGGTCACAGCTTGGGTGAACTTTGGGTGTGCCCTGCACATGTGCCCAAATATGGAGGCCAGCAGACCTACTTCACCGAAACGTGGATGTGCCTTTCGAAGGAACATGGAGACACATTCCCATCCGCGCTACACTCCCTACTTTGCTTGTGCATTGACGACACGAAGATTTGGGCGGATGCCTGTCAAAGAGACGTTGATGCCGTGGAA
>PBPV01000041.1 GCA_002724815.1 Methanobacteriota archaeon
CACGGTCCAAATCGTGGTCATCGTTGATATCAGCCCAACAGCGACACTGGCCAACCGTGAAATCGGAATCAAGGTCTTGTCCAACTACGGTAGCTCTCCGAATGGAGACACCGATGAGACCCCATCATGGGCGGACAGTTGCACGATTGACAGCGACAACGACGGCGTCTTGGACAATGTATACCCATGTGACACCAATGAACAGGTGTTGAGGATTCGACTGCGTGCTCCAGACCTTGAAATCACCAACTACCAAATTGATTCAGACAATCGAGATGCACCCGTAGGCGAGATGATCCCAGTTGTTGTAGAGATTGCCAATACCGGTAACGTTCACGCGACAGACATCAACATCGTTCTCTGTGAGGATGAGACTGAAGACAATCTCCGCAACAATATCTGTTCTGAGGAGAATATCGCTTACAGACAGGTGATTGGAGCCATCATGCCACCGGATGATAGTGGTAGTTCAGAACCTGTGAAAATCACACTGCTTTACCCGGTTACTGCAGGAAACCATGACGTGCAGGTCATCGTAGACCCTGGCAACCTCATCATTGAGGCCAATGAGAACAACAACCGAAAGAACATCGGTGAGTTGTCGAGTGAGAACGGTTGGTTGGACGTCGCCTTCGAAGTCGCAGGCGAATGGTCCGTTCCGACCATGATTTTGTTGCTCACTATCGCCTTGATGGCGGTCGCTGGCATGGTCATGATTGCTCGCCGAAGAGAAGCTTTGGACAAGGTTGCGGCTCAATCCAGTATGATGTCGAGTATCGACGAAGAACTGAGATTCTGATTGAATCTACTTTGGGTCGGCCTTGGCCAACCACCAAGGCAACAACCGATCGTCGCTTGTGGCGATGATGGTCCCGGTTTCAGCACCGATTTGACGCATCATCACTCCGCGTAGTGTATCCATCATTTCTTCTGCTCGTTGGGGTTGGATTTGCATACCCGCACAAAATTGATCCAAATCAACAGGGCGTCTTGGAGCCTCGAGTAAAACATGTGCAAGTTGCCGCTCTTCATACACGTCGAATGTATCGTCCACGACTCGACTGGCCTTCTGTTTGATCTGTTTGGTGAAGGGCAATCAACGCATCACGCTCGGCATCTAATCGATCCAATTCATCATTCAATTCTGATAACAAAGTTAGNGCTTCAGCCATCGGCAANCTTCGACGGGTTCCAACCCGTTCTGCAACACTCAGAGCATCTTCGGGCAATCGACTTGAGAGNCGTGTGGGNCCACCTTGTGGNAATTGNCTGTGCTCCGCTCTAAACANATCNGGGCCGAGATCGAGTCGAAGTGAGAACGATTGAGTAATCGCNTAGATTCTCTTTGGNGGNCCGCCTTTTTCGCTCGGCACTTTTTCACTGACAACAAATCCAGCATCTTCAAGCACTTTCAGATGTTTCATGATTGCTTGTTGAGAAACTCCGAGTAAATCAGCCAATTGCAAGGGGTAATGCGCCTCACGCACAAGATGCTCCAAAATCGACCGACGTGTACGATTTTCAAGAATCGAAAGCGCGGTGTCAAAATCAGTGACCACTTCACAACCCGATGTTAACTAGCCATCGGACTCCTATGAATGCTCGTCTGGATTACCCTTCATCCCATGACTTCCAGCCTTGTTTGGAATCATCGGGCTCCGCAGGTGTTGATTCTGGAACCACCTCTTCGATAGTTTCGACCTCATCAATCACTCTTGCGAGATCACCATCTCGATCCGGACGATCCGCAAATGGTGCGGGAACTTCGGGTTCGGTTGGCTCACTCACAATAAGATTCAGCGTCTCTCCCCCGTGAACACTCCTCCAAATTTCATCCGTNGTTGGCACTCGCTGTTGCAAACCTCCATCGCCNGGTGCGATGGGTACGAGCATACCGTCTGCAGTTTGCATCACCAAACCNNCATCTCCAACATTCTTCCTTNTATTTCTCCAAAGGATGAACGCCAATGGNATCAAACCACTGCCACAGAATATTCCACAACAGCTCGCATAGGTGATCCAAACCACATCACTTTCNANATCAAAGACATCGACGACCCACATCGTCTCNCCTTCTTCAGCACTATTTTCGATAATGTGTGGGCCATTTTCGTCGGGGATAAACGAACCCACAACATAGTACAATTCACCCCCTTCTCCGGGTCGATCACTCTCAAACCAACCCGGCTCTCCAATCGTAACCTCAGTCTGGGTTGCCACTTCGGTAATGGTACAATTGTGCTCGGCATTGCTCAATCGAAACAGCAGGTAAGAACTGTCCTTGCTCAGATTGATTTGCCCACTCTCTCCGCCTTCGAGAGCAATCACGCTATTCAAACTCGGATCTGTGGTGGCCTCTAACTCATCGGCAAACGAAACCAACACCGCAATCGAAACGACGAGAATGATTGCCCCTGCAATCGCGAGATTCTTCGGGCGCCTCGAGGCTTGTTGCACGACTTCCCCTCTGAGTTAACCTTCAATTGAGTTGTGTTTAGCGCCCAAGCCCAATTTCAGCCAATTTTTCGGGTAGATATGTATCCGTAACGAAATCCAAACCGTACTTTGCCAAAGACTGCTGTTCAGCTTTCTTATCCAATGATAGCATCATCTGGATCTGTTCTTGCCACCATCCATCAGCAAATCGTGGGTCACTCAATTCTGCCTTCAGNGCCTCTACATCTTTGCTTGAGAGTTTGTCNCTGGGCAAGTCATACGCTTCGATATCGTCAGCGGTAATCCCAAGGTATTGGGCGGATGGAGTCGCCAAATATTCAGAAATGTGCGCGGTCTTAATCGCACCATAGGCAATACTTGCAAAGATTCGGAACGACCANGGATCACCGTCAAGGAAGACAATAATCGGCAGATTCCATTCTTCATTCATACGCTTCATGATTCGGCGCGTTGAGCGAGCGGGCTGACCCTTGAGATGCAACAGTCCACACCGATAATCTTCATCAAAACCATTTTCGACCAATCGGTCAAACATACCACCGGTCTCGATGGCCATAATGAAATCAATATCGTGTTCGACCAATTCGATTTTTTCCGATTCAACATTGTATGGGACACCATAACCTGAATCGCCGACATCATCACGTGCATTGATTCGCATCCACTCGCCGCGACGATTCCGCTCATTCAGCGTCAGGTTTCCAATCATCCTAGCCCCATCTTCTTCAGGTCGAAGTTTGAAATCCTCTCGCAAACACTTGGTTACAATTTCCAAATCTTCTGCCAAGTTATTGCTCTCATTTTGCGATCCAAACTTACCATGGCCCCAACCTTCTGAAATGTAGTACATTTCACGAAGTGTGGATGATTTTTGGTTTCCAATCATCTCTTCAATGAATTCGATGATGTGCAATGCCCGTAGCAGTTGGCGAGCGCTCCCCAAGCTCGTAGCGTCCCGAATGGATCGCTTGCTTCCATACTTGTATACGCCGAGTTTGTTGTCAAATCCAATGTTATTCTTCGTTCGAACAGGCAATGTCATTGTCGGGGCTTCACCCTTTGCCATTCTCTTGTACATCTCTCGGGCAACATCGTGGAGGTTTTCCACAACTTCTTCCTTGGTTTTTCGTTGAGTAGTACTCATATCTCATCACCTCCACTATTCCAGGACATGATATCTCCTGGGTTGCTGACAGTTTCTACAGGGTCGGCATCGATTTCAGCAGTCTCAGTATCATCCTCGTTTGCCTCATCAACTGGCTCTACCTTTTCGCCACCATCCTCAATCCCTGCCTCTTCTTCTCGGAGCATCTCAGCGAGGATTTCCTCATCGAGTTTCGTGGCTCCAATGATGTCTCCAGCACCGCGGAAGAAAATGTCGAGATCTGACCAATCTCCTTTCTTCAATCCCTTGACTGTAAATGTCAGCGTCGTCGACTCTCCTGGACCCAATGTGTCCAATTTCCAAGCCCAAAGCCCCTTGGCTTCTCGACGTCCCCCCCGTTCATTTTCAGAGAACTCGACTCCATCTCGTTCAGGCCAGGTTGAAAGTAAAGTGTAAGCCCTCGGCCTTGCAGTGTAATTGTACACCTGAATGGTGGCACGGGTTTCTTTTGTCTCAGAATCCCACAGAACCTGATCTTCAAGGAAGACCGCATTCATGATTTTCGTAATCACGGGAGCCAATGGTACCGGTTCAGCTTCAAGAATGGATATCGCCTTGTCATGAATTTCGGGCAAGATGATATTTACCAATTCGAATTTCTCTTGCGCCTTTGCTTTCTGTTTCTGTTTCTTGAGGTGGTTTCGCAATCCACGCCCAACCTCTAGCATCGCCAGCCTGATTTCGTCAAACACATCGACGTTGTCCGAAAGCGCTTCTTTGGCTTCACTGGTGAACTGCACGTTGGTACTGGCAAGATGAATCAATACGGCTGCCGGTCCCTTGGGAATGCCTCGCCCACCCGGGTGATCAAGCCCATATCGTTTCCAATCTACTGATTCGAGGGCTTTGGTCAGTAAACATCCACCTTGCTGATACATCAGAGGCACCCTATTCGCGAATCGAAGAACTTGGATGGGTTGATCCCCTGGTAAATCTCCACCAAAGATGAGCCCAACCTCTACTTGGAATGGATTCCCATTGGTCACTCTCGGCTCGCGGGTCACTGTCGAGACAAACCGTGAATCGATCGCCTTCGACAGACCTTTCTTGATGAGTAAATCTTCGATGGGTGATAGACAATCGGTGGGAGGAGATGGCAATCGAACTTTGCTGAATGCCGCCAACAAACTGTTGACATCATCCGGTTTGAGGCTCGCAGGNTTGCGAGTGGCATCCAACCCTGCAAGTGAAATGACTTCTTCACATCGGCTGTTGCTCATCGCAGAGAACGTATTTCGCAGGAAGTATCGCAGTGGAGTCCGTGCCCCACTACCTTCACTAGGAGCAGACGCATCACGGAGAAGTCGCTGAAGCGTTCCAATTTCCAAGCCATGAGGATGAGGTTTGATGTCCTTGACAGGGCGAGGCAACTCATCAGTGACACGTGGCCAAGACGCTTGATCGAGTACAGCACCATCTTCATCGTACGCGATAAAATCAATGCTCGCATGTGGATTTACGATACTCGTCATCTTGAGATACTGGTGAAC
Organism: Methanobacteriota archaeon; assembly: GCA_002724815.1. Lineage (GTDB taxonomy): Archaea > Thermoplasmatota > Poseidoniia > Poseidoniales > Thalassarchaeaceae > MGIIb-P. The sequence continues at coordinate 5,113 of PBPV01000041.1, forward strand.
AGATTGCTTCCCTCGCTGGTATTTCGCCTTCATTCGAGTTTCAATTCGAATCCCGTGATCCCCAATCCAGTACAACCCTTTGGCTTCGTCAGCTTCATCCATGGAGAATCGTTTCTCATTGGAGATGATCGCTTTGTTTTTCTTTGTGTCCAAACCGACATTCACTCGAACCGCACCCGCTTCCTTCCCGATTTTCGAGATGACAGCAGTGGGNTTCCCTGTCGTCAATTGACTGTACATGACCACACCCGTNATTCCGATCCCTTGCTGACCACGCGTTTGTCGGATGGTATGGAACCTTGAACCAAACAGAAGCGAACCAAAGACCTTCGAAATCGCCTTTTGAGGGATGCCGGGACCATTGTCCTGTGAGATTAATCGNAACTCGTCTTTCTTCCCTTTGACCTTGTGAATCTCGATTGAGATGTTCGGNAAAATCCGGTGCTCTTCTGCCGCGTCAAGNGAATTGTCAACGGCTTCTTTGACAGCCGTGATGATTGACCGTGGTAACGTATCGAAGCCCAGAAAGTGTTTGTTCTTCTCGAAGAATTCACTGATGCTTGCCTGCTGCATTCCGGATGACTTTCGTGCCATGTGCCTCGCGCTCCACGGCTCCAGGTCCTCCCTACGCCCAATGCGGAGGGGCCAGCAGGCCGCAAACTGCTCGGGCAACGGGACGGCATAAAAGCCTCAAGGATAGAATCGGGATTTGCAGCCAAAAAACGCACACTGCATCTTATGCGGATTCAATGCTGTAATCAAGAATGAGCAATTGAACTGCATATGTAATCTCCTCGCCCTCATCGCTGTGTGTGCAACCAAGTATGCCACCCGA
>PBPV01000042.1 GCA_002724815.1 Methanobacteriota archaeon
CCTCCATGTCTTCAGCGTGGTACCAGTCAGGATCAAAACCCCCGACATCGATCAATGCATCACGATGAAACATAGAGCAAGGGCCATTTGCCAAACTCGTTAGGCGCGGCCGCCCCGAATATTTTCGAGCAATTGAGCGGGAACGGAGACGGCTGGTCTTGGTGTCACCTTCATCGAAAATTGTTCGGCCCGTAACCGCAGCCACTAGTTCACCCTCCAAACCTGTTGATACCTCAAACAATTGTGATATCCAATACGGATCAGGTCTACAATCAATATCAGTGATCGCAATCCATTCGCCGTTCGAGTTCTCCAATGCCAAATTTCTCCCCGCGGAAAGACCCTTGGCTGTTTGATGCAAGACAATGATTGGGATTCCATTGTGGGATCCTTTCCACGAGTCAAGTTTTGAATCACCACCATCTGTAGATCCATCATCCACTGCGATAATTTCCAATGGACGATATGTTTGCTGAATGAGAGATTCCATGCAATCATCAATCCAATGAGCAGCATTGCGCATGCAGACAGTCAAGCTAATCAACGGTTGATCAGACATTGATTCACCTGACTTCAAACGCATCTAACATGGCTCGACTTCTTGCTTTGGTGTCTTCATCTGTAATGCGCATNACCACACCAGCAGAAGGTTGTCCGTACAATATCACTGAGCCAAGAGGGGCTAACAAGTGAATGAATATTGGAGAAAGNTCCTCTTCNCCATCGACTTCAAGCAGGACNGGGCCNCCCTCATCNGAGAATGAAAATTCNAGTGCGAGGTCGGCACATTCTAGAAGTTCAGGAGTTAATTGACCNGGTGGATTTTGACAANANANAGTGCCNACNAATGAACTTCGATCCAATTCACCATCCCAAGCNGTTCGCTTGGTTAACCCATCNACGACTCCGACATCNGGGACCCACCCNGCCTCAAGCAATGCGTTTACAGTCACATCGCCAACNGCGATAAGACAGGGNGAAAATGCTGGGATGGATTCAATGGCTGCGAGAATCGCCACTTCGGGTGTATCTTCAGGACCAGGGAATAAAGTTCCCATCGGTTTCTTCAGTTCTGAATCCAAGTTTGTAGGCATGTGGACGGTCCGTTCTAGATCTGCGGCTCGAATCCACAAATTCCCCTCACGATCAATACTACCCTGACGAATTCGTGAAGAGGAAATGGGGNTGCCATCTCTTGCCAATGCATGAGGCACCTCAAGAATTTCAAGTGAAGACAATCCATCAAGGGAGCGCATCTGATTTATTTTTTCGCAATTCTTCCTCGTTTCAGGTGTACACACAATGTGGGTAGCGTCAGAGCGGGATGGAGCTGGNCCCCACGAGTCCTCAAGGTTGTGCAATGAATGTGGGCGTGACCCACACCAATCTGAGATGGCCTCAAAACGCTCGGATTGGGGTTTGATTCGTGGATCTTTCGCCAAAGCAATGGCATCGGATGATACCCAAATCTCGACACGATCGCATGAAAATGCCGCTTCAAGTAAAGATTGATGCCCCTGATGAAAGCAATCGAATGTGCCGCCGACTAGGCACAAGGTACCACTCATTGATTGATACGTATGGTCCGAAGTCTTTCAATCCGGCGGGTGAGAAAGTGTGCCCCGGGGCGTAACGGACCGTTTCATCGCCGTAGCTCGTGATCCTGACCCTGCCCCAGGGCATGTGTCGGACCGGGGGGTTGTCCCATGAATCATCCTGTCGTCATCTGGGGACCCATAACCCGGTTCGTTGCCCACCCGCTTGCACCGACGTTTCATTCCCAAAGGGTCCGGNCGGTCTTCGATAGGGTGGGTTCGTCCCGGCGTTGGTACCGAAGCTCATCGCCCAACCCGGCGAGGGAGGGCTCACATCGGTGTTGCAGCCGGGTGATAGTGCCAGTACACCTGGATTTTTCAACCCATTGAATCAAATGTCCAATACATTGCGAGATAGGTCCGCATGCCAGCCTGACATCATTTTGGAAATTCTGTCTGTTATTCTCGAATCGCCCTCTGTCATTAAAATCACTTCTTTAGGCGGCCATCGGTGAACGGGCAAGGCCAACCATCGAACCATCGGATGCACCAATCCATACTTTGGTGGCGACAAATCTCTTGCTGCTTTCAAGGCTTCACTGAGATCTTGAATCATCCTGGAACCCGGTAGATTGTCCAGCCAATGCTCGTTTTCATACAATCGCTCCAATCGAGAAAGGAGTGTACGACGAACACCGCTGTGTTGTATGGAGAAATCTCCAGGGATGCGATGAACCTCACCTTGAGGCCTCAAAATGAGACTGGGCCATGCAATATCACTTTCAGAAATCATTGCAATCCCTTCAGGCGTTTCGGACAAAACGGTCAGGATTGTTTCAGCGAAGGGTGCCCACCATTCCTCAGGCAAGTGTTTGACAAAGAGGGGCATGACCGATGTATGAGGACGATTTCCCGTTTGCAACCAATCTACCAAGACGGCCCAAAGNTGTAAATCGTGGTCTTGNGGCTTGGAAAAACCNACCTGNATGGCNATTTTTCTCCAATCTTCTGAGTCGGATTGCATTTGTTCAGGGAATTGAGTTGCAAGCCAATCCAAACCCGAGATGGCGGCTGCACATCTCTGGGGTGGATCTTCTAAGAATTGGTCTACCCCCCAAGTGGACAAGTCAGATTGTAGTTCAGGTGTTAACCAAGCAATTTCTGATAGCAAAATTCGAGCCACCCATGCTGCTTGCTTCGTATTCTTTTCATCCACGGAACTACGCAAAACTTGAGCTATTTCCGGCGACTCACGAATCCTCAGCCGAGTAACTCCCATCAAAGATCGGTTCCACAAGGAAGATTCCGAGAAAGCAGCCCGACTCAATGCCTCAACAGGTATATCGCGAGGATTCATCAGCCCAATCCAATCCGAACCCAATTGCCCACCAATTCGCTCCCATCGGGACCATCTCTCAGAGGGAACGGAGGCAATCCAAGAGACTACTGGATATGCGGATTCCATCCGGTTGGCCCACTCAGAGTGGCCATCGGGATACGAAAGAATCGCTGCTCGCATCAACCGTACTTCATTTTCCTCAACNGGTAAAGTTGGAATCAAACTCGNNTCTTGNGGNCCACCTAGGGCCTGTCTCGCANANNCAACATCCTCTGCCGATTTAGGNGGNGACCAGATGACTTCTTCNGAAAGTGAATCCANGGATACNGTGGGAGATAGATTCAGTGGGACNTCAGCACCTTCAATCAAAATCAGTTTGGCCCACATCGAAGGGAGGACGGGGTGCGGAACAACGCAATGGGCATCTGGATTGACCTGCCATTCAGATACAAGAAGGAGTCGAATACGTTCAGGGACTCCAGATGAGGGGAGTGAGTCAAGTGAGTTTTGGAACCTCACATCAAACGATATCGCCATCTGCAAGTGATTCAGAGACCAAACGAAGAGAGCCTGTTCTGCTTGCTTTGAGAGAGAACTTGTATCGACCCAATCTCCAACATCTGGTGTGAACTCGGTCCATGTCGAATCTCCCCATTGAACCTGAAAACGTCTGAGAGTCGCATCTTCTACTCGACGACGTTTGACAATTTTCTGTTGTTCATCCGCTTCAAGCAGATATTCCTGTAAGGCTGTCAGTCGAAGTTTTCGTTCCGATTCACGGATTCGTGGATGAGCAATTTTCATCCAAATCTCTAGGGCACCCAACGGAATCGAACTTGATTGATCACGTATTTTTTGAGATGTGAATGTAATCGAGTATGGTGCTGCAGAAGTCAATAGGGCATCTCTACTGAATTGATTCAAACCGATTCCAACAACTGGTCGATCCATTCGTATCGAAGGGCCCGATACTGACAACGTACCGACACGCCAAGTGCCCGAATTTGGGACCCCCTTGGGTAAATCAAATTCAGATCCCGCATCCATTTCTCCAAACCAAGCGCCGGTGGCAAGTTGCAGGGACGAGGGGCCATCAATCAACCGAAAACGCTGCAAGCCCCAGACTGCAATATCCGCTCCCCAAGCCGAAATATTGCTTGAATCAATTTCTTTCGGTGGTGCGGGAACGGATTGGAATGACTCGGATGAAATCCANCTTGGTTTTCGTTCTCTTGGTTCAATCCATGTCCATTTTGTGACTCCAACAAGATNTGCTGTAGAAAGGGGAACCCCGGGGAGAGCGATAGGGCCTGACTGAGGGCGGCGGATAAACGCGACCAGGAGTTGATCCCCTAGCACAGAAACCAATCGCCCGAGGGCACCGGGTGGTGGAGATGATTCAGGGAGCTTTTGCAGTCGCGCAATTTCATCAGATCGAATGAGATTCCACCCTGGACCCGTTAGTGCCAGGTAAGCACCACGTGAACCCGATTCCTCATCAGAGTAAACCAATTGTTCTTCGCGAAGACGTTTCAATTCGGCGGAAACGTGTGGNACTCGAATCGATGTAGATTGGGCGATTTGCGATACGGTAGCCCTTCCTTCCGACAAACGCTCCAGAATTCGGCGACGGACACCACTNCGGATGTGCTTTGCAGGTAACGAAATNGCCCCTAATTGCACTTCTTCGGTNTTGGTACNCTCCACCAGACTAACNCCCTCCCCTGACACTATCTGAAGCGTTCCGAGTACCATCCTAGAGAGTATTGTACTTGAATTATTCTATTTGTTACATTTAGTTACGACTCTCCACTGGAAATATAGGGGTTGTTCAGTTGTAAGTCGGGATTTCCCGACATAGTGTGCATTTTTGCGTATCTTTACGTAACTAAATTGAAAATCGCGCCGTTACGGTTATATGAATGACAGCAATCGCTCGCAACAGTCGGCATTGACGACCACACCGGAAGCATTGTGTCGCACACCAAATAATCAAAAAGGGGAGGAATAAAGATGAAAACAGTAAGAATTCGAGAGAAGATCAAGGCGTTCCTAGCTGAGCGCCCACGAAACACAGCAGAAATCCTTGAGCACATCAACAGCACAATGCGACACGGTACAACCAGCCAACAGTTGGGCAACGTACTCAGCAAGGATAAGGACATTGTCAAGGTCGGATACATCAAGCGCTCCGGCATTCTTTCCGGTGGATATGACATCTGCGAGTGGGCAACCCGCATCTGGGTCTCTGACAACTATCCTGAGTGGGATGGCGAAGGACCCATCCTCATGGATCGCGACCGACGCTGATTCGTCAGTAACACACAACTGCCGAGCACCTGGGGCTTCGACCCCGGGTTGCTCGGCGTTTTTTTTGTTTCAGAAGCAAGGGCGCCTTAGCTGGAGCATGAAAGCATAGAGCAACCCACTCGATGCCGGGCCCATTCAGGTCGTTTTTGGAACCAATCGGATTCAAACTCAGGTTGCTCATCGTACGGTTGCTTTAGCAATTCAAACAGTTCGTTTGCTACAGAGTAGTC
>PBPV01000043.1 GCA_002724815.1 Methanobacteriota archaeon
TGACGAGTTCTTGTTGATCACACAAAATGTTGACAATTTACACTCAAGAGCGGGTTCAGAGAAATTGATTCACATGCACGGTGAGTTGGAGAAATTGCGTTGTGAGGAATGTGGCGTTGTGGTGACCGCAATGGATGAGGGTCATTTACGGGATGCGTTTGTCGGTTGTCACAAATGTCGTAATGAACGGTTACGGCCACACATTGTTTGGTTTCATGAAATGCCACTTCGCATGAGAGAAATCGATGTGGCCGTTGGAGATTGTGATGTCTTCATTGCAATCGGGACGAGTGGGCATGTATACCCGGCAGCTGGATTGTTGGGGCTCGCTCAGGCATGTGGTGCTCATTGCATTGGAATCAATTTGGACCCGCCGCAAAACGTCGATTTGTTCGATGAATTCCATCAAGGAAAGGCAGGCGACATCTTGCCCGACATGGTCCGCAAATGGACCGGTCGACCATAGTTCACTCTTCTTCGGCTGCAGCGGCAGTAGAGAAATCATGGGTATCTCTGAATGCAGAAATCACTGCGGGTTCGGTTGAAGATGTGGGTTCGATTTTGTTGACGGTTTCGATATTGACAAAACGTCGATTGACACCGTGGCGGCTGCCGAAGAAGGAATACACACGGTGGCGGGCGTCGACTTCGTCCGCTGCAACAACGTCCTTGGTGAACGGTTGAACGGTTCGCCCATTGGGGAATGTTCCGGTTGCTCTGAATGCCTGCATTGAGGCGGGCGACCCACCTTTCTCGTTTAAGCGCACCGTCTGGGGTGACGGGGAAGAATTCATAGTCAGAACGACATCCAAGGCGGCTGTTAGATGACGGATTGTGTGTTCATGGGGGAGGAGTATTGATGACGACTGAAGCTACGTTTCCTCCATTCACTACGGATGGTTTGTTTGCTGAAGAAGCGGCGTTGTTTGACGCGATTGTTTCCATCGTTATGGCACTCGTGGTAATGATCGTGCTATCTGTTTTCATTTGGCGGCTAATTTATCGTGTTACAAAGGACATGGGGTAGAATCATGAAAGAAAAAAGTCAATTTTGGTTGATGCTGTTGCTGTTGGTTGGTTTGATTGGTGCGGGCAATACGGGCCTCGTTGATCCTGTTGAGAATAACGAATTGGGTCAAGAAGAGGTTGTGTTGTACAATCATGAGGTGAATGAGTGGGATGTGAATATCCAAATTGACGAGGTGTGTGATTACTACTGTTACATCGATATTTATTCGATTCAGATATTGGTTGATGGAGCGGTCGTGGTTGATCAAGATGGTGGGTCGGTGCCGTTCATCAGCCTAAACTCAATCTCAGATGGGAGAGTCCAAGGGTGGAGTTATACCCTCGAGAGTAGTGATTTTAGCACGGTTGAATTGAAACTAGTAATGGGATTCTTTGGATGGTATTATTCAAATCCCAGTGACTATTGGATTCTAAACATTGGATTGGAGAACGATGATCTCGGAATTTCGAGAGTTGTAGAAATGGATGTTCGTGGTCCTGTAACGTGGAATTTTAACAACCAGAACAATGAACATACAATATTGTGGTCTGGTGGTGCGCAAGAAATCGACTCTGATCAAGATGGATTTACTGACGCTGGAGCCACCTATTCGGGCACCTGCTCGGGTTTTTCTTCGTCCCCTTGTGATGTGAACCCACTTGGTGATGATCAATTCCCTGACAATCCCACGCAACAAACCGACAGAGATGGGGATGGATATGGGGACAACCCCAACGGATCGATGGCGGATGCATTTCCAGATAACCCTCTGCAATGGAATGATCTAGATGGTGATGGGTATGGAGACCGTTGGGCCGATAGTGGAGTGAGTGATTGGTGTCCAAATACTTGGGGTAACTCCACGCTCGATCGTTTCGGATGTCTGGATTCCGATGGTGATGGGTACTCTGAAAATGGGGATGATTGTCCAGATGTTTGGGGCAATTCTTCCTTTGACCGGCGGGGGTGTCCCGACAGTGATGGCGACCAATATTCGGATCAGGTAGATGAGTTTCCGAATGACAGAACACAATGGAGTGATTTTGACGGGGACGGGTATGGAGACAATCCATGGATCGGCGGTAATTGGGATATGTTTCCGTATGATGTAATGGAATGGAATGATACCGATGGAGATGGTCGTGGAGACAATTCAGACTGGGACATTTACGATCGTTATGAATGGGAAGATTCGGATGGAGATGGGGTTGGAGACAATGCCGATGTGTATCCAGATGATTCGAGAAGAAGTGCTGAAGGCGATATGTTGGAGCCGGGCAAGCAATTCTTCTTGGTTGTCGTCGTGTTTTTGTCAGCGATAGTGATTCTATATCCGAAGGGGATTGAAGAACACNATGAAGCGGATTTGGATTGAGCAAATGCGGGAATCATTGATGTTCAATGATGACGTGAGGATATCATGCGTGGAACCGTTTTGGTGGTTTCAATCCTGGTTCTTGTACCTGTAACCGGGGCGTGGCAACTACCCGAACACCCGCCGATTGATTCGGAATGGGTTGTCATCGATGAAGATGGTTGGAGCCATTCAGAATGGGTACAACTTCGAAATGGCGGTTTGGAGCCCTTNCGACAAATTTCNCAAACAGAGGTGCTTGTGTGGGGGGATNACGGGGACTACCAGATGGAGATTGAACCCGTGTTACGTGGACCGGTTGGAGATGCTTACCTNGTTGTCCTAGAGCCGCGACTTCCTTCNTCCGCCCAACANNAAATTCTCTCCATGTTTGATTTCAAAAAATTGAATTTTGCGGGTGATGGTAGTGCATTGCCAACTTCGTTTGAAGTGTCGGGAATCGAAGCAGGTGTGTTTGATTCCATACCAGGTATATGGTGGGTTGAGCCGTTGCTGGAAACCAAAGCGAGAAACGCTGTTTCATCCAGCATTATGGAACACAATTCCATGGAAGCTCACCCACTGTGGGATTTGGGTTTGAATGGTACCGGAGTGATTGTCGGTGTGGCCGATTCAGGGATTGAATTGGACCACGGTTGTTTCCGTCATAATGAAACCTCGATTGGCGAGATTGGAATGAACCATCGAAAAGTGGTGTTGGTCAATACGACGATTGATGATGGGGATCATCCAGGACATTCCGACTATCGACATGGGACCCATATTGCAGGTTCGGTAGGGTGTGACTTGTGGCATGGGAACTTGACGGTGGGGACCAGTCCTTCACACGGGGCCCGTATTTTGTTCCAAGATATTGTCAATGAATCAGGATGGTCTGAGCCGAGTGTGGATTGGTTGCTAGCAGAAGCGTTGGCAAATGGCGCCGTCATTCACTCTGACAGTTGGGGTGATGATACGGAGGCGTACACTTTGCGAAGTGCCGAGTTTGACTTGTGGCATCGGGAAGTCCCGTGGTCATTGGCATTCATCGCACCCGGCAACAACCCCTCTAAATTCTACGAACCTGCCAATGCGCGAAATGTTGTATCTGTTGGTGGCTCTTGGACTGAAAACAACTCCAACCTCTACTCGGCTTCATCCCATGGGCCAACNGAAGAGGGGTTGCGAGGGAATTTCATTGTCGCCCCCGCCATTGGNATCTCATCGGCGGCNGCGGATGGAAATCTGTCTTCATACAACNACGATATGCGNTCAAGTACGGGCACGAGCATGTCTACTCCTTTGGGGGCATCGATNACTGCAGTGATTCAACAAATGGTGCAGGATGGTTGGTTTACCGACGACGGTGGATTTGTGCCCTCGGGTGCGNTGCTGCGCGCGTTGCTCGCAATGTCGGCAGAGTCTATGGAAGGNGGGGTGCAGGGTTCTGAAACCGTGGGNCCCGCNCCTGATCCTTTGCAAGGATGGGGTCGGCCAAATCTGAGCAATTTATTGGGAGACAATGTGTGGATTCACGATGCTTACAGAATGGATGAAAACAACCGCACGACGTTGNTTCAACAATGGTTGGACAGCAATGGCTCCCGGCCCCTCGAGCAGGTGATTGGGGCCNNNTGGGATGGCACNGGAGCTCNAGGACCGTTTCTCAAGCAAGGTGATGTTGCAAGTTGGAATCTGACATTGGAGAGTGATTCAAATGTGGATGTCTTCCTTTCATTCAACCAACGTCCATTCGGTGCGGTTTCGGATGATTTGGATGTATTCGTTGTTCTCCCTGACGGAACGGAATTTGGGACAAATGAGAGTTTGGAAGGAACTGAGAGAGTTTCGATTCCGGCTCAAAATTTGAGTGGTCATGAGTATGTGACGGTTGAAGTCCGGGCCACGACTGTTGGGATTGGAAACCTGACTGGAGTCCTTGGAAGTGATGGGGATCGGTTGGGCTTTGCTCTGACTGTGCGTGGTGTGGAAGGATTGGTTGTTGAGGTTGAGCCCGAGGTGGAGGCTGGTCCATTGCTTTCAGAGCAGTGCTTGGATAGTCACTCGGGTCTTGCAATGCACATCCACCCGGTTCTAGACATTGTGATTCGAGGTGAGCAGGTTTTGATTCCTGCAAACATGGGCATCGATACGTCGGCATGTCCTGGCAAGATGCATTTGTTGCATACTCACGATACCACTGGAAAGCTCCACATTGAAACCTACGAACCCATGGTGGTCAATCTGACGCTGTTCTTCGGGGTATGGAATATCTCTGAAGTGGGGAACCAACAGTTGTTGCCCTTGTTCTTGGATTCTGACAATGCTTCGGTTTCTGTAAATGGAGTGATGCAGAATGTTGCTTGGCAAGAGATTGAGTTGAATGACCGTGATCAGATTCTAATCCATTTTGATGATTCGTCAACCAACGATGGAGGAGGTGAGGGGAATATTTCGACGCCTTGTGATGACATCGATGGAGATGGCGTGTGCAATGACGTTGACAATTGCCTCACTGAATCAAACCCAAATCAAGATGATTTGGATGAGGATGGGTTTGGAGATGATTGTGATTCGGACATCGATGGAGATGGTGTCGACAATNTGTATGATGGTTCGCCCTTTGATCCAGAGATGTCTGGTTGGGGAGTTGATGTGCCACTTGAGGAAGAGCAGGGGCAGAACATCTTCTCCGCGTTCCTAGTGTTGGCACTAGTCGGCATTTTTTGTGCATGGGCAGCAAGGTCTCGTGGTATGAGGCCGGAATAGGATATACACTGATATTGTTCGTGATTTGGGTCGAATTTGCTCAAAATCTCGTTGTTTTCGTGAGTCGGAAGAAGGTGAACCTTCAAACCTAGGACTCGCGTGCGCGAGAGTGGCGCAGACCGCGTCAGGTGACAAAAATGGCAGATAGACTATACCTCGGAATTGATTTGGGAACATACCAATCTACAATTTCAGCAAGCAATGGACAAGGNGGAACAGTNGAGACGATCGTGGGTAANCCCAAGGATCCAATCGCACGAAATTTCCTCAAGAGAGANACACTGTTCGGTGCTGATGCATTGAAAAACAAGCTNGCTTGCAACCTTTACCGTCCNCTCGCTGCTGGNGTCGCNCAGGATGATGAGAACAATTTGGCTGCGGCCAAAGCTTTCGTCACTCACCTGGTCGAAAGTGTAGATCCTGAAGAATTCGATGAGGTCTACGGTGTCATCTGCTCGCCAAGTCACATCTCATTCGTCGATAAGAGCAATCTTGTCTCGATTCTGCGAGGTCAGGTCAATGCGATTATGGTCGTCTCCGAGCCGTTCGCTGTTGCTTACGGCCTTGGCGAAATTGGTGGTAGCATCGTGGTCGACATCGGTGCAGGAACCACAGACGTTTGCCGAATGTACGGAACCTTCCCCAATGATGATGATGAAGTGACTTTCCACGAGGCTGGAGATTGGATTGATGAAGAGTTGCAGACTCTCATTGAAAAGAAGTATACTGGTGCCCAATTGACCAAGGATATGGTTCGAGGTTGGAAAGAAGCCGGTTCGTATGTCGGTGATGACCGAGAGATGATGGTTGAACTCAGTGTGGATGGAAAGAAGCAGGTCGTCGATGTTGGCGACTTGGTTGGCATTGCATGCGCAGGTGTTGTTACACCAATCGTCAATGCAATCAAGGGAATTGTTGCAGGTGCAGACCCTGAGTATCAATCAATCATGCGCAACAACATCATCCTAGCNGGTGGAGGTTCACTCATTGACGGTCTGGCCGATGCAGTTGCTGAAGGTTTGGCAGACATCGGTGATGTCAGTGTTTGGTGTGCAGAAGAACCTGTCACAAAGGTTGCAGAAGGTGCACTTGCATTGGCTGGCGACATGCCCGACGATCAGTTCACTGCAATCAATTGAGATTGAGACCCATGAATTGGGCCCTTTCCGCGTTTATGCGGGGCGTTGTTGATTCAGTTCGCTGGTGGCATGTCCTGATTATCGGTATCGCCTTGGTGTCAATTCTCGTAGATTATATTCTACGTCTGAATTAGATTCTTTCAATTGATTCGTTGCCGGGTTCGTCTTTATCAGTAGAACAAACAGAGTAGATTCTGATGGATGGAGGGAACGATGAGGGGCGAGCTCCATCTAAACCCGAAATGGTTGTTTTATCTGAACGGAGTGGCGGGGGGATTCAACCTGAGGTGGTTGTAGATCCTTCTATCCGAAATGCTGCGAAGGAGGGTGAGTCGTTTGCATTTAATGGTGAGTCGCGTAAAGACGTGCGTGTCTACTGGATTTTGTTTCACATTTGTTGTTGGATTGTATTGTTTTTGGGTTTGATAATGGATTGGTCTGAATGGTGTATGGGTGTATTGATATTTGCAATTATGATTTGGTTCCCTTTGAAAAGGCCGGGTTCGTCTTTATCAGTAGAACAAACACGGTAGATTCTGATGGATGGTTCAGGAGTCGGTTCTAAGCCTGCATCTGTNNTTGTNGGAAANGTTGGNCCTNCAANTCCNGTCAGNGGTGTTNATCAAGAAATTTGGTCNCCGAATACGCNGATTGTNGNCGATCTTGAAATTAATCACNCACAGGTTGGTCGATTGAAAGTTGCAACCGGNGTTTTNCTATTCTCAATGCTCATGAATTGGGGGTATCACTTCTGGAGTGGTTGGTATTTCCTGATGTGGATTGAGAATGATGGGGGGGTATCAAGCGATTCTTCCATGCTTTATTGGATTACAGATTCTGCTTTGGCCTATGATGGAGGGTCTGGTTTCTTTGAGATAGTGTCAATTTTCGGAAGAGTTTCTTTCTGGGGTGAGTTAGCTGGGCTCACGGGTTTGGTTTTCATCGTGATTTTGATGCGAGAGTTGATGCCTCTTGTGTTCACTGGAATGTTTGTCTATTGTTGGTTGAAGCGGGATCAGGGGCCGGATCTATTCCAAAAAATTGCCTTTTTCAATGGTGTTTATTTTGCGATTGTAGCTGTATTTTTCATCTACGTCTTCACACATTTAGCGCTAGATTCGATATGGGGTGAGTCTTTTGAAATGAGTATTTGGGACTCTCTTGGTTTTTGGTTGGCTGGAGTGGCCGGTATGGTTGTTCATCCAAGGGCGATTCCGATGCCTGCTTGGGTTGAGTCATCTCGAGATTCACTACCAACACGGTCGGTTGGGAGTGTTTATCCAAATGATTTCGCCGTAGTTGAAAGCACTTCCAACTCATCACTCATACTGTATTATCTCCCGAATGGGGTGTTTTGGCTTTCGTTTTTATCGTTGTGGAACGGTGGTGATGATGATATCATGTTCTGGGGTGTAGTCACTCCAATTGCTGGGTTCCTCGTTAGTATTGCAGTTCATCGTTGGGANGTCGTCAAAGGATTTGTATTAAACATCGGATTTTCGATGGTTGTTGCTCTCGTTTTCTGGTTCGTGTTCTCTGCTGATGCTGCTGAAGATCTCTTCTTTGATGCTGAGTTTCTATTCTTATTTTTCATAATTTTAGCCTCTGCAATATTACCGATTCGCTTACTTTACACGAACAATCATGTCCGAGCATTGGGTTCTGTTTATGCGATGCCGATATGCATGTTGATTATCATGTTCGGGGTTCTCCTGGCGGTTTTTTAGAAGTTTTTTGAAATTATGGGGTGATAAAATCAAGTGTATCGTATGTGGAAGTGAAAAGCTAGAGGCTGATACAGTCATTATGCANGGTAAGTGGAGNAGGTTATTCAACTACTCAAACAAACAATTCACNGCNGTCAGTTGTTTGGAGTGTGGGCACACGATGTTGTTCAAAAAAGAGGCTAAATTCAGTATGCTTGAAGCGCTAATGGGGTGAATGAATGAATTCGCCCAAACCAAATGCNCCCCAAGATGTTACTGAATTTGGGCAAGGTTGGGGACTGATTGAATTATATGTAACAATAGGGTTGATTATCTTCGTATTCATTTTATTTAGAATAGCAGAAGGAATTGATTGGTCGTCGTGGATGTGGTGAGTGAATGAATACAACCAAACTAACTGCGTCACCACCAGTTGTGAAAATCGAAGCGCCCCCTGATGCGCAAGCCAATGAATACGGTCAGAAGATATGGCTGGATGAAAATTGGGGTGTTTGGGCACAGAACCCTGATCGAAGTCTACTCAGGTTCAACGGCTTGACGGGTGTTTGGGAACCTTACGATGAGAAAGAGAATCCCGGACCACCAAGAGAATATGCAAAAAATGAGCTCCCAGAGTGGATTAAACCGAACCCCGATGATGCTGAGGTTGGGATTATCAGAGTAATTCTAGATATGTTTGGCCTCTTCATATTCTTTGATCTGTAAGTTTTTTGTGCGATATGTGCCGTAGTGTTGCTGATATTCTTTGGAGATGNTTGCCAGTTCTCAATGTAATCAGTAATACATTCATTGATAACTGCAGCCTCATTTTTCATGATATGCGGTTGAGGTTGGTGGGCATTGTNGCCTTGCTCTTACTCATGGGTCCTGCCAAGGCAGTTTCCAATTCGCAGATGGTCCAAGATGATGGATCAGAGGATGTGATCATCACTGTTGATAGTACAAACCTACGGTTTTCTCCCGATTCGGTTACGGTGAGTGAAGGGGAGACTGTGCGCTTTTTCTGGAGTGGTCAATTGTTGCCGCATAATGCGGTGGAAGCCAATGGTCTGTTTGACTCTGGAGACCCGGAGCGGGACGTGGATTATTCGTTCACTTTTGAAGTGGGGATGAATGGCACTTATGATTTCGAATGTGAGCCCCATGCTGACTTTGGGATGGTGGGACAAATTGTTGTTGAGCCTGCACAAATTGTAGATCTGAATCAGAGCAATGGTACTGGCGATTCCAATCTCACTGAAATGGAAGATGAATCGTTGACCTTTGTNTCGGTTATTGGAACGGTTTGGGTTCTGGCTTTAGCCGCATATTCACGTCAGGTCGGTGGACCCCATAGGGGTCCGAGAAGCGGGTTTTGACCCCTTCTCCAATGTGAAGGTTCAAGAATGGAACAGTAGCGATAGGGTCTGATTGACCATGTCGACCTCTTCTATGGATGGGACAGAGAGTGTAGACCGCGCGGCCTTGGCAGGGATGCTGAAAGGTTACAATGCGGACCAATTGGTGGAAGAAGTNCTCTCTGCCTGGGATGAACTTTCNACGAAAAATGGNGAAATTGCCTCTGTAAAACAACGAAATCGTGTCTTGGANCTNGATTTGGCCGAACGNGAAGACATTGGNGCGCCGGAAAAGGCGCGNCTGAGTCGACTCGATGAAGAGGTGCGAGACAAAGAAGCTCGAATCATTCACCTTGAGAGAATGCTGAATGATGCTCGGGGTGAGAACGATGCTCTAGCCACATCGGTGGATATGACTCGGATGGAGAGTATGGAGAGTGAGAATGCTCGCTTGAATGCAATCTGTGAGGACCAAGGGAATGTCATCGCTGAAATGGAAGGGAAGATGGATCAACTTGTGGATGCGCTGGAAAAGGCAGCAGAAGCGGGCCTGACCAGTATCACNGCCGATGAAGTGCGAATGCTCAACAAGGANTTGGAAGACACCCATCGNCGAATCGAGAGTGGNGATGCNGANCGAGANGCTCTGGAAAGTGAGCGGGAACGTTTGCGTGAAATGGTTGAACAAGTTCGAGGGTTNCTAGANCANCGAGATTTNCGAATCAANGAAATGGAGNCNCAGATGCAGAGNGTNATGGAAGGGCCNCGTTCAATCAGTGCAGAGCATGATTANCTCGTNGAACAAATTGAGGAATTGAAGCGACGTNTNTTGGAGCGGAANCGTGAGTATGANGCGTTGCGACGGCGNGAGCGNAGACTCCACAGAGATGTGTTTGAGCGCGANGAGCGGATTTCACAGATGCAACTNACAATGCAAGATATTGAAGGTGGNCTTTCNGATCGGTCTGCNGAANTGAAGGCNCTCGAAGAATTGCATGAGAGAACNTTGGCNGAGTTGGACACACTCAAGAAGAGTGANCGNACTCGTGANGTGGTTGGAGCNGCATTCCANGANTCATTGGGTGTANTNAGNGCACATGAACAAGTNAAGGCNCGAAAAGANGCGCTTGGGATTGAAGATGATTTGTCGATTCCTGAACCCGCAGATGCACCGCAACCCGGTGGTACTGCACCTGCAACGATGATTGACATCGATGATGATCCCGAGTGATTAGAGTCGGGTCAAATGTAATGTGTGTGGGTTCGCTGATCTTGAAGCGGAATTGGATTCTCTGGGGAGTTAGGTTCGAACATTGGTTGGGACTTGGCCGTAGAGATTTGGTTGAGGTTCTCCGTCGGCAATCACGAGGTACAAATTGTAAAATGGAACGAGAACAAACCAGCCTGATTTCCCGTGGTCATGGATTCTTCTGACAGCAGCAGCAAGTAGGGGTAAGAACGTGACTAGGTTGAAAATATCAGAGAGCCACATTGGGTCCTCTAAATCCCATCCGAATAGTATAGAATCGACGATACCCAATCCGAAGCCAACAATCACTGTTGCAAGGTAAAACCACCAATATTCTGAGCGGGATGCCCGACCTGAAAAGTCGACAAACTTCGACAAAACCGTGATGATTGAGTCGGTGAAACTCATCATCGACGCGGGGCGGCCTGTGTTGGATATACCGNCTCCAAACGGAGATGTTGATGTNCCAACAACGACCGTTTGTGGTGATGCCCCAATGACGACCGTTTCGGGTTTTTCGATGATGGAACCTATGGGCTCNTAATCTGTACTCATGAACTGATTGGAAGGATTGGTTGACTTAACTCTTCATCCGGTAATCGNANTCAAAGATGTTCTTTTGCAAANTTTACGGCGTTGTGGAAGATCTGCATCCCTTCACCTTCCCCGTGTTCGGGCNTCTCTCTTGTCCATGTGGCGCCCAACCATGTGCTGTGATTCGCTTCGGGATGGGGCATCAGGCCAAACACACGTCCTGTGGGGTCGCAAACGCCTGCAATGTTGCGCATGCTTGCATTGGGGCAGATGGGGAAGGGTAGGAGGTCGTCGCCGGCGCTTGGATAGGCATGAGATGGATCGATGTAGCGGACCACCAATTGACCGTTCTCAGCCCACTCATCCAAATTGGCCTCGATACTGGTCACGAATTTCCCCTCACCGTGTCGGACGGGAACTCGGATTCGCTCAAGTCCTTTCGTCCAAACGCATGGGCTGTTTGGATCAAATTCGAGATGGACCCATCGGTCCTCGTAATGACCTGTGTTGTTGAGTGTCAGACTGGCTGTTTGAGTCAGTGAGACGTCTTCATCGCCCGGGAGTAATCCCATCTTGACGAGTACTTGGAATCCATTGCAGATNCCGATGACGAGTTTGCCGGCTTTGACGAAATCTTGCACCATTTCGCGGATGCCGAATCTCAAACGGTTGCCGAGTAGTCGGCCACTGCCAAGGTGATCTCCGAACGAGAAACCGCCTGGAACAGCCATGATGTGGTAGTCCGCCAGTGTCTTGTCTCCATTGACCAATTCATTGACGTGGATTCGGTCAGCCTCAGCTCCGGCCATTTCAAACACGGCTTTGGTTTCATGATCGCAATTGATTCCAAACCCGTAGAGGACTGCAACACGGACTNTTTCCGCCATCAAACATCACCTCCCATGTGCAATGTTCCTTTCCATGAAGCCAGTAGTGCCGCAAGATTGGCGCTCAGAACGGTTTCTCCGTCACGGGTGAATTCGAGTGTTTCCTTGTCNCCAACTTGGCCNANNTTCGTCACACTNTGGTTGCCCATGATGTTCCCAAATCGTTGCACGTTTTCGGGAGTGACTGTNACGACGATTCTTCCAAGTGACTCTCCAAAGAGTGCAGCCCAATTGTCAACGTCCTCAAGGCCGTCTAGGGTGATCGTTGTACCACCATCACAACCAAAGCAGCATTCTGCGATTGCTGCCGCAAGACCACCATCACTGCAATCGTGTGCGCTGCGAACCAATCCCTCNTCCATGGCACTGGTCAGGGCGCGATACAGAGCGAGATTGCGGGTCGTATCGATTTGGGGTACATCGTTGCCAATGCCGCCACCGGTTTCTTCAGCGAGCATGTAACTGAGTTCACTTGCACCCAATTCTTGGTGAGTTTCTCCGAGCAAGAATATGGTGTCTCCACAATCTTTGAAATCGCTAGAGACNGCTTTGCGAACNTCTTGNTGNTCNCCGAGAACAGTGTAGAGTAATGTGGGTGGNATGCTGATTTTTTGGCCNTCNAGNTTGGCGTCGTTTTTCATCGAGTCCTTTCCGGANATGCAAGGGAGATTGTATGCTCGACAAACATCATCCAGCGCTCGATTGCTACGAACCAATTGAGCGAGTTTGTACCGNCCNTCGGGTGTTTTCTCNCTTTCAATGGGGTCGGGCCAACAGAAGTTGTCGAGACCTGCAATCTTATCCAAATCAACGCCGACACAAACGGCATTTCGAACGGCCTCATCGATACTTGCAGCCGTCATGGCATAGGCATCGATGTCAGAATAACGAGGGACGATTCCGCAAGAGACCACTGCACCTCGTGTCTCACCGTGAAGGGGGGCAATGACTGCAGCGTCCCCGGGTGCGTCATGATTGACACCACAGAATGGTTTGATGACCGATTGCGCAATCACTTCGTGATCGTATTGACGAACCCACCATTCCTTGCTGGCAATATTGGGNCGGGCCATGATTCTCTCAAGTATGGATCCCATGCCCTCCGCATCGACATCTGGGTAGATGGGGTTTTCATGAACTGGAGGGGTCCACTCACTTTCCAACTTNAATTGAGGGCATCCATCATGCATGAAGTCCATTGGAAGGTGGGCCACGGTGGATTCGCCATGTTTGACAATGAATGCGCCGCTGTTGGTGAATGTACCAACGGCTGTCGCTTCAACCTCGTGGAGTTCGGCCAATGCTTCAAACGCCTCCACATCGTTTTGTCGTACACCGACCGTCATGCGCTCTTGGCTTTCAGAGACCAAGATTTCCCAAGGGGAGAGGCCGGGTTGCTTGAGTGGGACCACAGCGAGATCGAGTTCGGCCCCACCTGTGAGTTCGGCCATCTCTCCGACACTGCTNGACAGTCCGCCTGCACCGTTGTCTGTGATGACTTGAATGAGACCCGCATCTCTCGCTTCCAATACCATGTCAAGCATTTTCTTCTGAGTNATTGGGTCCCCGATTTGGACTGCGCTACTGGGGCTTTCTTCGGTCAACTCTAGACTTGAGAATGTAGCTCCATGTATCCCGTCACTTCCTACCCGGCCGCCGAGCATGTACACGATATCACCCGGCTCTGGGGTTTTGTCGTGGCTCTCGCGCCCATCTGGAAGGTGGCGGGGCATGATTCCCACNGTGCCCGCATAGACCAGTGGTTTGCCGATGAATCTGTCATCGAAGACGATNGCTCCGTTGACGGTGGGGATTCCCGATTCATTCCCACCGGCTCGAATGCCGGCATGCACCCCACGGAGAACTCGTGAGGGGTGGAAAAGGCCACCAGGAAGGTGTCCGCTAAAGTCGGGCGGGCCGAAGCAGAATACGTCCATGTTGGCAATCGGTCTCGCGCCCAAACCGGTCCCGAGGATGTCGCGATTGACGCCCACGATTCCAGTCATTGCCCCACCAAATGGATCGAGGGCGCTAGGTGAATTGTGAGTTTCCGCCTTGATGCACAGACTCCAATCCTTGGTCCATTCAATGACGCCTGAATTGTCATGGAAAATACTCAGCAACCAATCGACTTGTTGTTGCATATCCAAAGTCGGTTGCATGATGTGGGTTTTGAACAATGAGTTGATTTCAGCATCTTCACCTGTTACGGTGTCAACGTGATGGATTTTTGCAGCGAAAATTTTGTGGCTACAGTGCTCAGACCAAGTTTGCGCCAAACACTCCAATTCAACATCCGTGGGGGCATTGGGTGGAAGGCCTAGTTGTTCGCGTTGAGCCTGTATGTCGGGGTTTCGATAGTGTCCTTGAACCGCTTGCATTTCTTCTAAATTCAGAGCAAGGAGGCCTTCTTCTGAAATTTGGATCAAGGTTTCGTCGTCCACCTCCAAATCAATGGTGGCGGGTGAAGTGAATGTTGCAGGTGGACGGTCAGGGAAGGACAATTGTGGCCAGATGGATTCTGCGCACTGTTCGGGTTTGGCCATNGCCGCNCGCTCAATCATCGGATTGTGTAATGTATTGGCGAGCCAATGNGTGTCNAANTCTTCGGGGAGCCCCCAGAACAGATAGGTCATCGTTGTGGAAATCTGTGCATCTTCTTGTTCGGGGAAGAGGGTGAGGAGGCCGTCGAGTGCAGCTTGGGCTGCNTTGTCTGTCACNCCNGGCTTGAATCCAATCATTATGGCCAAATCCGGCTTTTCTGGGAATATTTCGGATACNTCCAGTAGGCTATTGTTCACCGTNCCTTGTTCNATGATNGGGTCGGTGAACAAATCTTGNAGGCTTTGCAGTAGTTGCTCCGCAGATAGTTTCGCCTTCACTTGATAGCCTGTAATCGAGCGGACGGTTTCAATGGTGAGGTTGTGGTCTGCCGATAACATGCTGCGAATACTTTCGCCACGCGTGTCTTGCAGCCCGGGAAGTTCGCGGGGGGTGACCTCGATTAGATGCACAGGTGTTGTGTCCATACGCCTCCCCCTACGGGGAGGCGGTTTTCGAAGACCGTCCTTGAATAAACCGGCTGTGGCCCTCTGCTTATTTTGGAGGTAACTCGGCAGCCATCCGTGCGCCAATCACTGTAATTTCAGCGATGAATTTGTCAAGTGATTTCTGATCGACTGTTGGGTTTGCAATTACCGGCCTCAGGATGGGTCTGTGGTCAATCAGTGCTTTTGTCACCATGAATTTTCCTTGCTCAAACATCTCCGTTCGGATTTGATCAGTAATCATATCTTGGAACTTAGGTGAAAGATTGTGTCCAACATATCGCACACATACATTTGTGAATTCGGGCTCCAGAACGAGTTCTAGTGTGGGTTCATCCTTGACTCGATTTGACAAATACTTGGTGAGATTCATGTAATTTTCAATCTTCTCGGACCAGCCCTGATTCCCGATTGATCTCCAAGTCAACCACAGTTTCAGAGCGTCTACTCTGCGGGCACATTGTAGGCTCATGCGGCCCATATCCAATTCTGCATTCTTCTTGTGCAAGAGATAGTGTGCTGAGTTGCTATGAGAGCAGACTTCCCGGAGTACATTTTGCTGGTTGACCAAGAATGTCGAGCAGCTGATGGGCATCCCCATCATCTTGTGTGGGTCCCAACAGAATGAGTTGGAATGTTCGATGCCTTGCATCAAATTCCGTGTTTCGGGGGATAGAAGTGCGGCCCCACCCCAGGCAGCGTCGACGTGTAGCCAGATGTTTTCCTCCGCACAAATTTCTGCAATCTCAGGAAGGGGGTCAAATGCTCCCTTGACGGTTGTGCCCGATGTAGCAATCACACAAAATGGGATTTTTCCCGCATCTTTCTGTTCTGCTATTTTCCGTTTAAGTGAATTGATGCTCATCTTGCCTTGGTGATCGCTTTCGACGGCGATTAGATTGTCTGTGCCCATCCCCAATGTATTGGCAGCGATTTCGACCGAATAGTGTGATTCGGAAGAAACGAATGCGACGGGGGTCTTGGTGAATCCCGAAAATTTAGCATTAGGGAACTTGTGATCTCGAGCACATAGAAGACCCATGAGATTGCCATTCGAACCCCCGGATGTGAATGTTCCTTCTCCGTTCTGGTATCCTGCAAATTTAGCCATTAAGTTGACCATTTCTTGTTCAATCATTGTAGCAACAGGGGCAATCTCAAATGTATACATCGAGGTGTTTGTGAGTGCAGAAATGAACTCTCCGGCCAGAGAGGATGCAGGTGGCCCTCCCCAAAATGGATTCATGAAATGGGGGTGACTGGTTTTGACTGAATGTTGTAGATAGGCATCGATGTCAGCCAATAGGGTCTCAACGTCGACCCCGCTATCGGAGACTGAAAGGTCCATCACATCATAGAGATCTTTGGCGGAATGGATGGTGGCGAGGGGCACTTCACGATCGTTTTTGCTGACTAAATAATCCAAAATCCGGGTGAATGTTCCTTCCAATAGTACACGATCTTCGGCGCTCAGGCCGTCGTTATACTCGTCACGTACCATTGCTAATCATTTCCGGGTTTTGGGAGGAGTCCTTGAACAAAGCGGAGAACTACTCAGTTTGGAGATGGGTTGCAAGGAATTGGCCTGTGTAGCTGCGGGGGTTGTTCGCAACTTGCTCTGGTGTGCCCACTGCAACGATTTCTCCGCCCCCTTCGCCTCCTTCGGGGCCTAGATCAATAATCCAGTCTGCACATTTTGCAACGTCTAGATTGTGTTCAATGATGACGACTGTGTGGCCATTTTCTCGGATCCGCAAGAGAACCTGAATCAATTGGTCAACGTCCGCCATTGAAAGTCCCGTGGTGGGTTCATCGAGAATGTAGACTGTGGGGCGTGTGGCAGGACGGTGTAGTTCGGTCGCCAATTTGACGCGTTGTGCCTCCCCTCCAGACAGTGTTGTAGCAGGCTGTCCGAGTCGGATGTAACCCAGACCTACATCGTCCAATGTTTTCAAAATTCGATGGATTTTGCGCTGATTCGCAAAGAAAGATACGGCCTCTGAAACACTCATGCCCAAGACATCTGAGATTGTTCTGCCCTTCCAAGTCACCTCGAGTGTTTCGCGAGTATATCTGGCCCCCTTACACACATCACAAGTCACCCATACATCAGGAAGGAAATTCATCTCCAGTTTGTTGGAACCCCCGCCTTTGCAAGCTTCACAACGGCCGCCTTTGACGTTAAAGGAGAAGTGGCCCGGCATGTATCCGCGTTCACGAGAAAGTTGGGTCTCAGCAAACAATTCACGGATGGGTGTGAAGACTCCTGTGTATGTTGCTGGATTTGAACGTGGAGTGCGCCCGATGGGTGCTTGATCAATGACGATGGTTTTGTCTAATTCTTGGTGGCCTGTGATGCCTTCCATCGGCCCTGGAGCCGTGTCTGCACCGTTCAGATCTCGTTGCAGTGCGGGTGCCAATGTCCCGGTCACTAAGCTGCTCTTCCCGCTACCAGATACGCCGGTGACTGCGACCATGCAACCGATGGGGATTTCAACGTCAATGTGTTGGAGATTGTTCAATCGAGCACCGTGCAATTGAATGGATTGTCCATTGGGTTCAACTCTTGCTTCGGGTACGGAAATCGATGTCTTTCCAGAAAGGTAAGCGCCTGTAATGCTGTCTTTTGATTTTAGCAATTGCTTGAGGGGTCCGTTTGCCACGATGCGTCCTCCAGCTTTGCCTGCACCGGGACCGATGTCCACCAACCAATCCGCATGGCGTAGGGTAGCCTCATCGTGTTCAACAACAATCAGGGTGTTGCCTAAATCACACAGTTCACGGAGGGTGGCGAGTAGTCGATCATTGTCACGACTGTGTAGTCCGATACTGGGCTCATCAAGGACATACATGACTCCTGTGAGGCGTGTNCCAATTTGAGTGGCCAAGCGAATCCGTTGGCTNTCTCCNCCCGACAGGGTGTTTGCCCGGCGGTCGAGTGTGAGATAATCGAGCCCTACCANTGCAAGGAAGCGAAGTCTNTTCGCGATTTCTTTGATGATTTCACGACCGATGAATTGTTCTCTCTCNTTCAACATCCGAATGTTTGAGATGTCGGGGGTGGGNCGACCAATCTCTTNCCAAAAAGAGGTGTCCAACTCGCCTGTCGTCCAAATTTGTGTGATGGCAAGTGCTTCTAGNATGCTTGAGCCATTGAAGTGTGGGAGGTTTGTACCGCCGACGAAAACACCTCGAACNGCGGGATTCAATTTAGCGCCGTTGCAGGAGAGGCAGGGCTCATCGGTCATGTANGANAGTAAGCGTGTGCGGGTTCTCTCNCTGGTGGTTTCNGTNAAGGTTCGCTCCAAACGNCCGAATACACCNTCCCANGGTCTGTACATCTGGTAGGAGGATCCTTTCTTGCTTGTGAATTCGTACTGAATCGATGTNGAGCCNCTNCCCCAAAGCAAGATGTCTCTGGCATCATCATCGAGTTCTCGGATGGGNGTATGGATGTCCAACCCATAATGCTCGAATGTTTGGCGCATCAATGATTTGTACCAACCGGACATCATTGATTTCCGGAATGGGTACACACAGCCTTCGTCCACCGTTGCATATTCATCAATNCAGAGATCGTGNCTGAAACGNCGNTGGACACCGAGTCCTTGACAATCNGGGCAAGCACCCAATGGGTTGTTGAATGAAAATATTCGNGNGCTCATCTCAGGAAGGAANGCNCCGTGAGTGGGNCAAGCAAATTCTTCCGAATAGGGTGTCNTCGTTCCCTTTTTTGTTTGCANNGCCTTTGAGCCCTCGGTGAAAGTGAAATCAGACTTGGCGGATTCAAATGATTCAATGGCAAGGCTNCCCCCTCCCAATTGCAAAGCGGACTCCACCGATTCTGTCAGACGTTGTCGATTGGCGCGGTTGAGTCTCATTCGATCGATGCGAACGTCGATGTTGTGTCGNAGGTTTTTCTCTAAAGTCGGTGGGTTTTCGAATTCAGCTTCACGNCCGTTGATGCGGCCGTGGAGATACCCTTGCTCNACCAAGGATGAGAATAAATCCGCATGNGTTCCTTTTCGGTCTCGAATCACGGGNGACCAGACGAAAATTCCGTGTCCTTCGTAATGCCAAATGATGTCGTCGACGATTTCTTGCACNGTNCGACGTGCCACCTCTACNCCACATTCAGGACAATGTGGTATACCGATTCTTGCCCATAAAAGTCGAAGGTAATCCATGATTTCAGTCACNGTNGANACCGTNGAGCGNGGGTTGTGGCTGCCNTGTTTTTGNTCGATGCTAATCGATGGTGAGAGGCCTTCGATGCTATCGCAGTCTGGTTTTTTCATTTGACCGAGAAATTGCCGCGCATACGAGCTGAGGCTCTCCACGTACCTACGCTGGCCTTCTGCATAGAGNGTGTCGAAGGCTAGACTGGATTTNCCTGAACCCGATACTCCTGAAACGACCACGAATTTTCCACGAGGGATTTCCACGTCGATGTTCTGTAGGTTGTGTGTTCGTGCACCCCGCACGACAATCCAACCTTCGTCCTTCGACATGTTTCGAACGTTGCAGACATTGTTCTTCAAGCATTGCTTTGTTGCTACATGAGCCAGAGGGCCTCGATGTGGTCTCCGACNTTNGCATNCGTATNNGGGGGAAGGATTGTGAGTCCGTTGTGTGCAACCATGGAATGGATGTTGCCACTNCCTTGATGGGTGTTTGTTCGNGCGACCAGTTGGCCGTTTTCATTGGAGATTTGGATCCGTCTNAAACAGACTTTGNTGGGNGCGCCTTTGACGGGGTCTAGCATCCTGACTTGTACCGTCTTGAATAGGTTGATTTCGGGCGCGATCCAGGGTGCNACGATTAATTGGAATACGAGGTGGCTGCTGACAGGNTTTCCNGGAAGTCCGAACAGTGGTGTGCCTTTCCATGTACCAAACAAGGGNGGGCCGCCNGGNCGCATCGCNACTTTCCAAAAGTGAAGTTGGCCTTCATCTTCCATGAGTTTNCGAACGAAATCNCGNTCACCCATGCTGACTCCNCCACTGGTGANAATCAAATCACAATCGCATCCATTGAGTGTCTCCCGTAACCCATCAAGTGAATCTTGGACAATGTCATGNAGAATGGGTTCGCAACCAATCTTNTCCAACAAGGCACACAAGCCATAGGAATTGGATTCGTAGATTTCGCCGGGGTTCAATTCGACTCCAGGTTGGACNAGCTCATCACCTGTACTGATGACTGCGNCTCGTAATTTCGTTCGTACGGGGAGGGTGTCGTATCCCATCGTTGCAGCTAGAGAAATGGCTGCGGGCGTCATCAATTGACCCTTGGACAAAGCGACTTCTCCTGAACGGAGATTTTCGCCTTGGCGACGGATGAAATGGGGGCGGGCTTCGCCTTGAAGGCCGTCTTCGACCATCACAATGGCATCTGCTCCTTCNGGAATGGGNGCTCCTGTCATGATTCTAATCGCTTCTCCGGGACCAATACGGCCGGCTTTATCGCCCGCACTGGTCTGTCCAANTTCTNTGCGGNTTGTGTCTTCACNGCNAACCGCCCAACCATCCATGGCTGAATTNTCAAATGCAGGATCATCTACTTTTGAAGGTAAATCTTCAGCGAGNATTCGATGGAAGCATTCCTGAATGGGNATGAATTCTACATTGAATTGGAGAGTTGTTTGACGAGCGATTTCGATCGCTCGCTCGATGGTGACAAATTTCTCCATGATGAGGGGAGANTGGCAAAGGGTTTGAGGGCAACGCTGGCAAGGGGTCCGCATGGAGTGGGTGCTGGTCGCAATTTGCCTGGCNCTCATGACTGTNGCTGCATTGTATTCCAGTGTTGGGCANGGGGGNGCTTCNGGCTACCTTGCTGTTCTCTCATTAACGACATANGGTTCCATGGAATCTGCTTGGTTGAAACAGCACGCTTGGTGNCTAAACCTGNTNGTGGCTGCAATCGCCTTCTATCACTTTCATCGGGCNGGGCACCATGTNCCNAAANTGACNGTNCCATTCATTGTCGCAAGTATTCCAATGGCAATGGTGGGTGGTTACCTTGCTGTGGATGGNGCCGTCTATGACTTATTGCTCTCGATTTGTTTGTTGGCCGCTGCCTGNAGATTNTTCACCACCAATGTATCAGATGTTGAGGTGAATTCTGAACCTTCATGGGGCATTGCTGCGCCTGTAGGTGGAACCATTGGATTCGCGAGTGGGATTATTGGTGTGGGNGGTGGGNTCTTTCTCTCACCTGTTCTTCTATTGAAAAAGTGGGCGNCCCCCAAAGGNGCTGCTGCAACATCTGCACTCTTCATTTGGGTCAATTCACTAGCNGGGTTGGGGGGTGCAACCCTCTCAGGTCAGTTGNCACTAGAATGGGGTGTTCTGTTCCCATTTGTGGCAGCGGTATTGGTGGGTGGGTTCATCGGCTCAAGGTATGGTGCAGAGATCGCTCCACACCAAATGGTTCGCAAGTTGCTTGTGGTTGTGCTTGTTGTGGCCGCGGCGAGAAGAGTGTTCGAATTGTTCTAACTCAGAATCTTGGCGAATTCAGTTGGTGCCTGTTCGACTTCACTTGATTGTTGTTCTAAGTGTTGGGCTTGCGCCTCGACGGTGTTTGCAAATAATTTGTAAAATGCGAAATCGGCAACGCCTGTGGCGATTGTAACGCCTGCAGCAACCAACAATTGCCATTCAAACCCCTCGACAATTGCGGGTGCGATGATAAAGTAACTTATTGGTACCATCAAAAGCCATCCCAATCCAAGGAAGTATGGAATGACTTTGAGTGCTTTTTTTTGCGCTTCATGGGCGGCTCGTTGCTCCTCTAAGGTGGGCGACTCGTGTGGTGTGGTTCGCTCGGCCAAGTCGTTGCTTGTCATGGTAGTCGCCCTTAGGTGATGGCGATAATGATTGGCCCGCCCGGATTAAACGACGCCGGCTTCATCGACGTGGCCACAATCAGGGTTTGCACATTGAACCTTGTATCGGGAACGCTTGGGTTTTGGAATTTGGTTCATGGCACCACACATGGTACACTGATGGCGGATCACTTGTGGCTCAACGGGGCCGGTATCTTTCGGGGAATCGCTCGCAACTTGGGACCAACCGACACGATCTGTGTAACCCTGGTCCTTCTTGAGGCTGCGAGACTTGAGTGTTAAGCGCATCTTTCGGCGTTTTCGCTTCTTGCCACCACCGGGAGCTGCTGCCTTCCGTGCCATGCTATCAACACCCCCAATGAGGGTGGACTATTAGACCGTTGGGCCGTATGATATTAGGTGTCTTGGTGGTCGAATGTTCATGGGTGAAGGGGGGCCGTTCAGAAGGTTGCTCCAACACATGAGTTCCCATAGAGGGGCGTTGCGGTTGGCGGCATTTTGTTCGGTGACCAATAAAATCTGGGATCTGGCGCCACCGTTGCTCATTGGATTGGCTGTGGATGTTGTCGTCATGCAACAGGACTCGTTCATCGCTTCGTATGGATTGGTGGATCCTTGGCATCAATTGGTCCTGTTATCTGTTCTCACGTTTGTCATATGGGGAATGGAATCTTTGTTCGAATATTTCTATGGGGTTTTGTGGAGGAATCTTGCACAAACTGTGCAACATGAATTGAGATTGAATACATTCAGTCATGTTCAGCAACAAGGTATGGGGTGGTTTGATGAAAGACAAAAAGGAGATATTTTGGCTATTCTAAATGATGATATCAATCAGTTGGAACGGTTTCTTGACAAGGGTGCGAACGATCTCTTGCAAGTTTCAACAACCGTCATCGTGGTGGGTGCGGTCTTTCTCATCATCTCGTGGGAGGTGGCATTGTTCGCCGTTTTACCGATTCCAATTATCATCTGGGGTTCATTCCGATATCAGCGAAGTTTGGAACCTCGATATACTGAGGTGCGTCGTGCAGCAGGGGCGATGAACGCTTTACTCGAAAACGATCTTTCGGGGATGTCGACCATTCAATCCTTTACCGCTGAAGAAAGAGAATATCGACGGGTGGAGGAATTGAGTACAGTGTATCGGGAAGCGAATCGGGAAGCAATTCGCTTGTCTGCTGCGTTTACGCCCTTGATTCGGATGGCAATTTTGTGTGGATTTACGGCGACACTGTTGCTCGGTGGGTGGATTACTTTGGAAGGGGGTTTGGCGGTAGGTGCATACTCGGTTTTGGTCTTCATGACACAACGATTGTTGTGGCCGTTGACTCGTTTGGGAGAGACGTTTGACTTGTATCAAAGAGCAATGGCATCGTCGACTAGAGTACTTGACGTGTTGAATACACCCCATTCACTGAGTGAGGGTGATTTTGTTCCAGAAGATGGTGAGATTGTAAATGCAGATCTTGCATTCAATTCAGTGACCTTTGCATATCCTGGGCGCGATGATGTTTTTTCGGATTTGAATCTGACAATCGAAGGGGGCCAAGTTACGGGTGTTGTGGGTTCAACGGGGTCGGGAAAAACCACCTTGGTGCGGATGTTATTGCGATTTGTTGAGCCGGATTCAGGAGAAATTCAGTGGGGTGGGGTGGGTCTCTCGGATTGGAAATTAAAGTCATTAAGAGAATCCATTTCATTGGTTGATCAACATATCACACTTTTCCCAACCACGATTCTTGAGAACATCCGGTATGGTATGGAGAATGCAGAAGACCGTTTTGTGAAAGAGGCTGCGAACATTGCTGAAGCAACTGGATTTATCGAAGCTTTACCGCAACAATGGGACACGTTGGTTGGAGAGGGTGGACACCGATTGTCAGGTGGACAAAGACAGAGGATTGCCATTGCCAGAGCTGTGTTGAAAGATGCGCCGCTGTTGTTATTGGATGAGGCGACTTCTGCGGTTGACAATGAAACGGAGGCTGCACTTCAACGCTCGATTGAACAGGTAACACGTGGGAGGACGGCAATCATCATCGCTCATCGTTTGTCTACAATCCGAAATGCAGATCGAATCATCGTCTTAGAGGATGGGAAGGTTGTTGAAGACGGACAGCACGAAACATTGGTCCAATTGGATGGTGTCTATGCTCGGTTATGGGCCGTTCAAACGGGTGAGAAAATCAATTGATGTGAATGCTTTCCCCGTTCGTCGGACAATGTACTTTCATCCCTTTTTGTTCTAAGGCTTCTGCCAATTCAGGCCTGGTTTCTGGATCTCCGTGGAAGAGGATGACATGTTTTGGTTTACACGCTTCTGCAAACTCGACCAGTTCTGAATGGCCTGCATGATTTGAAAGTTGGAATCGATCGATTTCACAATGGATCTCAACGTTGTGGCCGTAAATAGGGAGAGAGCCCTTCTCAATCAGTTGTCTCCCCCCACTCCCTTCTGCCTGATATCCAGTGAACAAAACGGCGCTTCGACTGTCGTTTCGTAGGCGGTTGAGGTACCATAGAGCAGGTCCACCATCCAGCATGCCGCTTGTTGTGACGATTACATCGGCTTCAAGTGCGCGTTTTCGGTCGGATTTAGATCGAACTCTTCGTGTCCATTTGAACGCCTGTTCAAATGAGCTTGGATCTTGAAGATGTTCTGGATGTTCGAGCCAAATTTGTGATACGGCTTTGCCCATCCCGTCATAATGCACATTGAGATCGTAACCTGAATTGTGTAAAATTCGGATGATGTCTTGGCCTCGACCGCTCGCAAAGGCGGGTATGATGGCAACACCTCCTCTCTCAACAACTTCAATCACTTTCGCAACGAATCGTGCTTCTTCCTCGATTCGATTTGGATGTTCTTTACCAGAATAAGTGGATTCGAGTAAGAGAATGTCACAATCAACGGGTTTTGCTCCGATCGTATTGGGACTTGTACGGGTATCCATATCTCCTGTGTGGAGGATTTTGTGATTGGGTGTTTGGATTTCAATCATTGATGCCCCAGGGATATGACCTGCAGGATGAAGTTGCCATTGCCATGAATCATGTTGTACCCATTGGTGGAAGGGGTGGGTTTCCCAGGCTTGGTTTGCTTCATCTTCATCTCGTCGATCCCATGGAAGTGGATAGCCTTCGATTGAGCTGACTTTGTAGGTGTCTTTCCACATGATTCGAGAAAGGGCTGCAGTGAGTGAGGTTGAGTGTAATTTTGTCTGATGATTCCCAACCAACCAGGGTGCCATTCCAATGTGATCGATATGTGCATGTGTGAAGATTGCATCTGATATGTATGGTGATTCGGATGGATATCTGGGTGGTGAGGTCGGTGCCAGACCGTAATCGATGAGTAGGCGAGTTTGTGTTCGATCCTCAAGAACGACTCCTACATTACCAACTTCATCTCCACCACCTAAGAAGTGAATGCGGATTCCTGAATCAACAGGAGTGTCTGGATATGAACTGGTCCGACCGGGTGTATAGAGGACCATGAATCGACCAATTCGACATGGGCCAAGAAGGTTCGGGATGAGGGGGGGTAGATTTCCAGTGGAACTCAATAAATTTGAGGAGGTGATCTGAATTGAATTCAAAATGATGTGTCAATGACTATACACTACAGACACTCCTTCCTTGAACAGTCATATCTGATCAGTGAAAAGATAGCATTCATGATATCTTTCACCCACTCAACAAACACTTCCAGTGGAAATGAAGGGGTGGGTGGGTTTGATGTGTGTATGACACTTCGAATCAAACATGGCAAGGATTCCCAACCATGTTTTCGTGGTTGATGACGATCTTTGTTATGGCTGTGGGGCTTGTATTGCTCTATGCCCTGTAGATGCATTAACACTTGATTCATTGTTGGCCATTGTCGATGAACCGACTTGCACTCATTGTGAGCACTGCATTCCTGCCTGTCCTGTTTTTGCACTTGAAATTAAGGAGGCGGATTCAGCTTGAAGATCCTAGTCATCGGCGCCGATCTAGTGGGTTTGAGTTGCGCCAAGAAATTATTTGAAGACGACCACCAAGTTACAATCGCTGATAGTCGAGCAGAAATCGGACATCCACAAGAGCTACCTGGATTGCATTCTGGTGTTGTCGACTTATCGACATACGCACCCCAAATCCATCTCACAGAGACTGGATGTCGTCGTCCATGGTTGGAGAAATCCATGGCTCAAAAGCTTCCAATCAATTATCTCCTACGTGCTGATTTGGCGAATCTATCTGAAGAATTCGATTTAACCATTGATACCCGTTCTAAACCAGATGGGGATCAGTGGTTCGGAGGTGTTACTTTACAAGGTCGAGAACCCCAAACAGAAATCATCGCCAACAGAGCAGATGGGACTGTTGAATGTTGGACTCGAAACCCTCTACCGGAAGTTGAAGGTGGATGGTTGGAAAGGTTTGACGGGATCTTTAGTAAAGATATGGCAAGTGTCGACGCATCAATACTTCTTGGCATACAACTGGCGTCAGAGCAAAAGGCGTAGTTCCCCTCGACCTAGATATGCGACCCTCCTCTACACCAGACATCATTTCCTATGTCCGGTCTCAATCAGGAGCTTCCCACATCATCCTAATCGATCCTGATGATGCCAGTCCAGACGTTGCAGCACAGCGATGCGTTGCAGCAGTTTCCGCGGGAACGAGGATGATTTTTGTTGGCGGATCATCAGGCACAGACGAAGACAACGTTCACCCCACAGTGGTCGCCATTCAGGAAGCACTCGAACTATGCAAATGGAACTCTAGTCAAGATGCTGATTTAGATGAGTCATTTTGGGAAGTTCCTGTGGTCTTATTTCCCCAGGGTGCATCAGCACTTTCCCCATCTGCAGATGCCATCACATTCATGATGCTCATGAACAGTACCAATCCAGAATTCCTGGTTGGTGAGCAAGTTCGGGGTGCCCCCTACATTCGCAAAGCAGGGGTTGAACCCATGGGAATGGGCTACGTCATCTGCGCACCCGGTGGTAAGGCCGGCGAAGTCGGTCAAGCCAAATTGATTGAGGCCAATGAAACCGAACTCATTGCTGCCTACGCAATGTGCGCTGAATCCTATGGATTTTCAATTCTTTATCTTGAAGCGGGAAGTGGCGCCCAAACACCCGTTCACCCCGATTTAATCCGCGCCGCTCGAGCCGCCAGTGACAAACTAATCCTCTGTGTTGGAGGGGGAATCCGGAATGGTGCCACGGCGAAGAT
>PBPV01000044.1 GCA_002724815.1 Methanobacteriota archaeon
GATTGTCGATTCAGTTACTTTGACAGATGGAATCTACGAAGTCAACACTGAGGATGGGCAGACCTTCCAATCAAAGGTTCAGCCTTTATTGGCTGTAGGATTTGATGGCAGTCACAAATTTGTCTCACACTTGTTTGAACAGCGTGAGGATGGTTTTCCTTCCATCAGCGAGGATGATGAATCTACCACTACCCCTGGAATGTATCTTTGTGGACCCTCTGTTCGCCATGATGGGCATGTGTTTTGCTTCATATACAAGTATCGACAACGATTTGCCATTGTGGCCAATGCAATCGCATCATCTCTGGGGGTTGAAACGGAAGAATTCGTTGCGGCATACAGAAGCTGGGGGATGTATTTGGATGACCTTTCTTGCTGTGGCCAGGAGTGTTTGACATGTTGAACAATAATCAAACTCGTATCGGTAAAGTGCTGAGTCTAGAATGGCTTGGGCAAACCCTGGCAAGCCTATGCTGGATCATCAGTGTCTTCGTGTACGGAATTGAGGGTAATGGCGATTGGTTACAATTGGGCGCAGCATCATGCTGGATGTTGTCAAACATTGCCACCATTGTCGCCATCAAGCCGAATTAGGTCACTGATTCAAAGGGTAGCGAGGCAGGAAGCCCACTGCGAGCCCATGCGTTCAGCAATCTTGAGCGCGAGGGTGTTATGGTGACACCCTCTGCATCAGCATTAGGGTGCCGTTTGAATAATCTACCAGGCAATCTTCCCAAGAATAGAATACAATGCTGGAGATAAGCCATGAGCGATGAAAACATAGATGCAGACTTTACCCGTTATACAATTTTGACAATCTTCTTTGTAGGAATGGGCGTCTTACTTTATGCCATCAATATCGATTTGCTGAGTCTCGTCAATCAATCAGTCAATAGTTTCTATTCAACTTCATCATTGGTATTTTCATGGCGCTTAATCTGCTTATCAGTTGGTATTTGTGCTATTATCTACATGTTCAAATGCGGACCTGGGAATATGCGAGTACAGATGCTAAAAAATTCTGAAGAAGTGATATATCACCCGGATGGGATTGAAAAATTCATAACTTTCAGTAGTTGGACATTACTGGTAAACGTAATTTATTTCGCCAGTGCTGGTCTAGTTCAAACTCTCGATTATCTTGAAATTTCAAGCCCACACATCCTTTCGCAAATCCAGGTATTTGCGTTTTGTACCGGTATCGCAATTGCCTTTCTAACAGCAACTATAGTTCGTCACATCATCTTACCTGATGAAGCGAAACTAGGCAGGAAATATGACCACATGTTCCTTTTCCATGAACAAGTAATGCATAATTTTGCAGCGATATTTTTAGCGATTGAATTAATCATACTAAGACCGAAAATAATCCCAGAGTTTGCAGTCTTTGGATTATTTTTGGGGATTATATATGTTGTATTTGCCTATTTTTTTGCTTACTTTGGCGGAGGTTATCTCGCATACAGTTTCATACATCCAAAGCCCAAAACCGCACCATTTCTAGTAATCGGCCTTGCTAGCTTTATTGCAATTTTTTACACAGGTTTGTGGTTTATTTCCACTTTAGATCAAGTTCTTGCAGGGATTTTATTATCGGCCTGGGTGATGTTAATCGTTCAGTTCAAACGGAATAAGTGAGTAACACTTTCACTTTTCCAAGCAAAGGATACCCACTGCTCAAGACAAGATGTCACTCAAGCGATCTTTCTCAATCGCCTTGCGGATGCAACGTGCAACACGCTGACCTGTAGATAGACCTGGTTCGTTGATATCCGAATAGGGTGAACCTCCAATCGCGACATTGGATCCTGCAACAATACGGGCACTGACCTCAAAGACACGGAATTCAAGCTTGTCGGTGACGATGGTTTCCAGGCAGAAGGGGCCAATCATACCGCGAGCCCCTTCCTCCAACTCCAGTGAAGAGGCTACAGCTCCCTCCCCCATGCGGAAGGCTTCGGGCAACAGCGACTCGCGCAAGACCGCAGGTGTATTCCCCGTCACTACAAAGGAAGGTTCCAATCCCATGTCACGGATGTCTCGCAAGCTGCCCAATTTGTAGAACTCGTCGACATTTGCTTCGTCTCGACGATCGATACTCATCAACTCAAGGCGACCCACTTCGGTCCCCTCTCGACTACCCATTCCCTCGACCTGATACCCATCCTCAGCAATGGGGTCGAAGAAGAACTGGAAGTAATATCGAGTTCCAAGAACGTATTCCTGAATGGTAAATTCCTCCTCCAAATCGACGTTCCGACGGAAGTCACGGAAGTTTCGAGCGATGAAGTAGCCCCGGCCCCCCTTGGCGCCAGCATACTTGACAATCACAGGACCATCGATTTCCTTGGGGTTCTCGATGACCTTGGGCATGGTACATCCACCGGATTCCAACCATTGTCGCTGCAATTCACGACTGCCTTCCCATTTCAAGATCTGACGATTTCCGAAAGTTGGCACCTCAAGTGCGATGAAATTGTCAGGCCCGAGATATTCGACCAATGATCCATGAGTAATAATGATGACATTCTTTGAACGCAATTCTTCGGCACGATCCAACAAATCGTGGTAATGATCGAGCACCATCCATTCGTCCGGCTCGGCACCGGGGAAGGCCTTGTACATCTTTTGTCGACTCTTTCCAACACAAATCCCCATGGTTCTGAAACCTTCTTCGCGGGCACCGTGAAGAATTTGAAGAGACGAGTGCGAAGCGATAACTCCAATCGTAATCTCGGCAGGATTGTACGCCGCGAGCCAATCTGGCAGGTGCGGATGGGTGTTCGCCATTAGGGACGGCTCCGGTGCTAGGTAATTATCCGTTACGGAAACCTAGTGTTCGCTTTGGGAGTATAATGGGGACTTAGCCACATGGTTGATATAGGTGNAGATGCAACCAAATAACTCGTGATTCTGTTGTCTTAGCGNACCTGATCTGCACCNAATAGGTCGAAGGAGCGAAAGCGCTAGATGGATATTACAAGAGATAACAAGAACACGGAGCAAGATAGAGAAATTCAGAACATGGTCATTCAACTGATACAACTTTGGATTACAAGATTGANATTTGAAAATGAAGAAGACCGACTGAGAAAAGAAATNNAAGAGTGGGAATACGAGAACGACGAATTGAATTACGGTNAGGAACATTTCGATTGGGAATTCAGATATGAGCATGTTTGAGAATGTCAAAANCCCTGTGATGCTCAATGGCTGAGGGGACAAGACATTCAAGCACCCCTTCAGCCCAACACTCAGGCAAGTGATTGCAGTAAGGTGCTAAAATGAATTATTGTGTAGAAGACGANCTCATTCTTCTTGCCGCACTGGAATTGATTTACCCACAATCAACGAAAACCAAATTGAGAAAAATGCTGACTGAAGGGCGAGTTTTGGTCGATGGGGAGCCGGTTTACAAAGCCAAGAAACTACTCGCTAAGGGAAATTTAGTCTCGGTCATCAATCGTTCAGAGGCGATGATAAAATCACCCCCACCTGAAGCAAGAAAGCAATTTTCAAAATTGAAAATTATTTTCGAAGACGAGTATATTTTGGTTGTTGATAAGCCTGCAGGATTACTCTCTGTTGCCACTGAAAAGCTGGAGAAGGATACCCTGCACAGTCGTTGCGTCGATCATGTAAAACGGCAATCTGAACGTGCTTGGTGCCACATTGTACACCGATTAGATCGAGACACATCCGGCGTGATGGTTTTTGCAAAGAATCGTGAAACCAAAGAACATCTGCAAACACAATTTGCAGAGCGGGATGTAAAGCGCCTATACCATGCGCTGGTTGAGGGGCGGCCTGAACAAAATGATGGGACGGATTCTTCCTGGCTGATTGAAGATAAGCATCTACATGTTAAGCGTGTCAAATCCACTTTCAAAGGAGCCAAGCAATCGATTACACATTGGCGACTTGAAGATCAAGATGAATTTGTTTCATTGATTGAGGTCATCATTGAAACGGGCAGGCGGCATCAAATTCGAATGGCGATGCAGTTGATCGGGTGTCCAATTGTCGGTGATACCATTCATGGAGCCAAAACAAACCCTCTCAATCGGATTTGTTTGCATGCCACCACTCTCGGTTTTTCACACCCAGCATCTAATGAATTCACACAATACGACTCGATTGTTCCCTTCGCGAATCGAGTAAAAAATGATGTAGAAACCTGAATGGCTGAGCGGGCAAGACATTGAAGTGCTGCCTTGTTACAAGCACAATCATGGAACACACACTGGCAATGCAAATCTTCGGAGTCGTCATGATTCTCGTTGGAATCATGAAAAATTGGGATCCTGTTGGCTTAAACAAGAGCATTTTCGGAGAGGGTGAAGGCATAGAGGGAGGTCCTGCCGCATCGATGAGGATGCTCATCGGAGGTGGTTTTGCCGGAATTGGTGGACTGAATCTTTACTGTAGTTTTATGATTGACAATAGCGCAGTCGAAGGAGACTTCATCCTCATAGGGAATGTGATTGCACTTGTGGTAATTTTGTCGACTATTATAGGGGCTAAATTTAGAGGTTTTTTGGAGCATATACCTGTACCTCCGTTGGTAATTTTCCCCTCACTAATTGGGATCTGTCTGTACGCAGCAACCTACTAGAAAACTGAACTGTGAGTAGGGTAAGACATTCAAGCGTCAGTCCGATGCGAAATAACATGGGCGGAGGATATTCAGGTGCNGGAGACGGTTCCAATCGAACCTATGGAGGCTACCTTGGCCTACATGAGTTGCTCTCTTTACAACGAGAAGAAGAAGGCGTAAGCAACGATGAAATGCACTTCATTGTCACTCATCAGACCTTCGAACTTTGGTTCAAGCAGGTCATTCGCGAACTGCGTGAAATTCGNGANATCTTGGATTCTGAGCATGTTCCAGAATCTCAAGTGCCGAAAGCGGTCGAACACCTCGGGCGCGTGACGGAAATCTTCCGCCTATTGGCCAGCCAATGGAAGGTCATGGAAACGCTCACGCCACAAGGCTTCCTTGCATTCCGAGATGGGTTGGGAACTGCCAGTGGATTTGAGTCATATCAAATGCGTGAGATGGAAATTATTCTCGGATTGGAGCCGNTCGGCCGTGTCTCAGAGATGGACCCGTTGGGTCATTTCCGTAAGCTTGCAAAACGAAGTGAAGCCGATGCGGCCGCATTGGCTCGTTTGGAAGCCGCACTAGAAGAGACTACACTCGTATCTGCTCTAACAACATGGTTGGAGCGAACACCAATCATGGGCTCATTCTATGGATCAGATGGAGATNCTGCTGCTGTGGAAGCCTATGTTAGNGCCCACCTTACAGCATATGCCAATATTGGTGTCGAGACTTGTTCTCGAATGGAAGCCCAAGGCGTGGACAATATTGATGCGGTCAAGGCTCGATTTGCGGCAGCCAGTCAAGGAGCCAATGATTTCCTCAAACCCGATGGTGTGGTGAACCGAGCTCGGGCAGGGCTTCTGTTCATCGAATCTTATCGAGAACTTCCTCTTCTCGCCTGGCCTCGTGTCTTGATTGATGCTGTGGTTGAACTGGAGGAAAGCATGGTACTGTTCCGAACACATCACGCACGAATGGTGGAACGAATCATTGGTCGTCGAGTAGGCACCGGTGGGTCATCCGGTGTCGACTATCTTGATGCCACCACAAAGTACCGTATCTTTGGGGATTTATGGGGAGTCCGTACGATTCTGTTGAAGCCAGAATTGCGACCCACATTGCTCAATGGCGAAATCTATGGGTTTGCTGGAGACGGGACACAGTAAGCGAGGGTGTTGATGATGTCCGACGTTGTGATTTGTGCAGTGGCGCGAACACCCGTTGGTCGGTACAGAGGCGCACTCGCGGACCGCTCCGCTGTCGAACTCGGCATCCATGCCGTCAAGGGATTGCTAGCCAGGGCCGGAATCGATCCAGCGAGTGGAATCATTGACGAGGTCTTGTTTGGTCAAGTCCTCCAAGCCGGAGCAGGACAAGCCCCCGCTCGCCAAGTTGCTCTCGGTGCAGGAATGCCTCACAGCACTCCCGCGACTACAATCAACAAGGTCTGCGGTTCTTCACTGAAAGCGGTGATGTTGGCCGCTAACAGTATTCGTGCAGGAGAATACAATGTCATCGTCGCCGGGGGCATGGAATCCATGACGAATGCACCTTATTTTGGGAAAAAAATCTCCAAGACGGAGTACGGTGAAATGAAACCCACCATGATTCACGATGGATTGTGGGACGTTTACAACAATGAACACATGGGGAACACCGGAGAAACCGTCTCTGATGAATTTGACATTGGTCGAGAGACTGCAGACGCATTTTCTTCTCGTTCACATGACTTGGCTCAAGCCGCATGGGATCAAGGTTGGATGGATTTTGAAGTCGTAGACACACCCGGATTGGATCGCGATGAGGGCATTCGGCCTGGAGGGGATTTGAGTGAAATGCGAGCGGTATTCAAGGAAGGAGGCAAGGTTACTGCTGGCAATGCTTCACAGTTGTCTGATGGAGCCGCAGCCGTCTTGGTTGCCAGTCGCCAAATTGCGGAAGAACAAGGATGGCCAGTCTTGGGCACCGTACTGGATTACTGTACATCTGGTGTCGAACCTGCACGGGTGATGGCGGCACCCATCCCAGCCATTGAGTGCTTGCTGGAGCGCAATCAACTTACCATGGATGATTTGACCTATGTCGAACACAACGAAGCCTTCGCTGCCGCTTCATGTGCCGTGGCCAAGGCCTGCGAAATTTCTGATGAAAAATTCAACCCACACGGTGGAGCGGTGGCCATTGGTCACCCTCTTGGAGCCACTGGAGCCCGGTGTCTGATGACGCTAATCAATGCCCTACGGCGCTCGGGTGGCGGCAAGGGAATCGTGACCTTGTGCCTCGGTGGAGGCAATGCTGTAGCCATGCTCGTAGAAGCCTGATTCAGCGACGGAAATTCTGACCCACCATCTGTGGAATACCTGTTGGTGGAGGTCGCATGGGGGGCGGGGGCGCCTGCTTGCGACCGGTAATGAGTACGATGATTGCGAGAACAATGACGATCGCTGTCAATCCGATGATGACACGTGTGTCCATGCCCATGGCTGAATCTCCACTGGTGCTNCTGTTACCGTCTCCTTCCTTCTCCTCGGGTTCCGGCTCTGGCGTTGGAGTGGGCGTGGGTTGGGGCTCAGGTTCGGGTTCGGGAGGGTGCCAAACGGTGTACTGTACGGACCATGTATGAGTGATGATTTCATAGCCATCTGAAATGAATACAGTGACTTCATACACGGGGGTACTTCCATTGTGTATGCAAATTTCTGCAAGATAGCCCAATAGGGGACCTTCGCATTCAAACGGACCCAAGCTTAACCAA
The DNA here is from genome assembly GCA_002724815.1 of Methanobacteriota archaeon. GTDB lineage: Archaea > Thermoplasmatota > Poseidoniia > Poseidoniales > Thalassarchaeaceae > MGIIb-P. The sequence continues at coordinate 7,362 of PBPV01000044.1, forward strand.
GAATCCGTGGACACTACCACGGTCCAATTATCATTCAAGGCAAGTTTCCATGTTGTTTCGATTTCCAAATTCGCATCTTCTGAGATGTTGACAAAGGATTGCAAGTACAATGATTCAGAGGTGGCATTCAGTGAGACTTCGATCTCGGTGGGAATCACAGAAATTTGTCCAGCTCGATTCACCAATTCATCAATCAGGTTGTTGCAATTTTGGTCGTATCCGTCCCAAATTTCTGCAGCATCAGGGTGTACAGTGGAATCATTGTCATCGCAGTCCTCAAACCATCGGAATCCATCTCCATCTTCGTCGAGGTCAGGAATCAATGGGTTGGTCAATGTCACATTGATTTCATAGCCGTCATCAAGCCCATCATCATCGGTGTCATTGTCGAAGGGATCCGTCTGCCAGATATTGAATTCGTTTAGATCTAGTAGATTGTCCTGATCGGTATCCAATCCCTCAAAATCTTCGTCAATCGACTGATCACAATCATTGTCAATGCCATCCAAACTTTCAGGCATCGAGGGGTGAATCCAAGCGTTGGTATCGTTGCAATCTTGGAACCAGTACCAACCGTCTTCGTCCGCATCTTCATCCGGAACGAGTGGGTCTGTACCGTAAATGAGAATTTCATCTCCATCCGTCAAGTTGTCACCATCGGTATCGGCATGGCTCCAATTGGTCCCGTAATTGTGATATTCAGAGAAATCTGACAAGTTGTCATTGTCCGAATCGGTGACGTTGAACCCTTCATCCCACAAATCATTGCAATTGTCATCGATGCCATTGAGTATCTCAAACATTCCAGGGTGAATCTGAGCATTGCTATCATTGCAATCTTGGAACCAGTACCATGTATCGGCATCTGAATCGGAATCGAAAACCAACGGGTCGCTGCCAAAGAACAGAATCTCTTGAGCATCGGTCAAACCGTCGCCGTCGGTGTCATTGGATAGAGGGTTGGTTCCGTAGAGACTGACCTCTTGACCATCCAGTAGGGTATCGTTATCGCTATCTGAATCCAAGGGGTCGGTATTGGTGACCATGACTTCTTCATAGTCGGTCAAGTCATCATCATCAGTATCGATGTCATTCGGATCAGTCCCATAGANATCGGTTTCATTCTCATTGGTTAGNCCATCTCCATCTGAATCTAGAATGGCAGGNACGCCATGAATGACCAACTCCCANTCGTTCCAAGTGCCCGTNTCTCCNTTGCCATCATCTTCCACATTCAAGGTCCAATTGCCATTTGACATTTCATCCCAATTGTGTACGGTGGAAAACATCCAATTNCGATAATTGTTGTTTGAATCGCTTTGTTTCTGTGCAAGCGTACTTTCGGTTCCAGATGGAGATGTGAGGGTGATGATTAGATCGCCACGATAGGTGTGATCAATGTCGACATAGACTTCGACATGTTCTACACGCAGNCCATCATTGATGGTGACCGTGTCGTTTACCCCTGGAGACGAGTTGTCGGGAATTGCAGANTTCATCGTNCGTGTTCCACTTGTGATATTCATTGCAGGATCGACGTTGGTCCAATTCTCTGCCAAAGCCACAGCTCGACCGGCATCCACCGCTCCAAACCCATACTTGTGNGAGACATCGTGTCCGGCACCGTTCAGGCCCCATGAGTTGTCATTGGCATCGTTGACACGAGAACTGTGGACCAGAATATGTTGTACATCTCTCCAAGTCAAGTTGGCGTTNGCCTCNAGCATCANGGCAATCACNCCGCTTGCCAAAGGCGTGGCCGATGATGTGCCACCGAAGTTGTCGGTGTAATCGGTATTGGTGTATCCTGTTGAACCTTCAATATCGGTTGTTGTAATGCCTTCACCGCTGCCATCACTATGAGCGGCAACGAGAATGTTCGCACCGGGTTCAGCATACCAAGATTGCTCACCTTGGTGTGTGATGGCGGTAACCGCAATGGTTTGACGGGCGTTGGCATATCCGTCTTTGTTTGAGTCATCATCCGAATCCAATCCATTTCCGGCAGCCCAAGTGATGATATTTCCAAGACCACCCCTCCCATTGGCCACATCATCTTCGAAAGCAGCAATCATCAGTGGCCCGGGGGCCTCGAGTGTGCTACCATCGTCACTGGGCCCCCATGAATTGCTGTAGATATCGACAATCTGATTTTCATGGGAGAGAGCATCCGCCTCTTTTGAATCGGGTGTACTGCAAGCGATTAGAAGCAATCCCAGCAAGTTGGCATCNGGAGCGGCTCCCGACACACCAACGCTNTTGTTTCCGGTGGCCGCGGCGACACCTGCGGCTGCAGTTCCGTGGGCATTCCAGTTCGATGGATTTGGATTTCCATCATTCCCACAATAGTCGTAATCGTTGCTTGAATCATAGTTGGTACTGAGGTCAGGGTGATCGGTATCCACACCATCATCAACAATTCCGATGGTGACACCTGAACCTTGGTACGATTGCCATGCTCCGGTTAGATTTGCATCTTCACCGGATACACCACCACTGGTTTGGCCTGTGTTTTCCAAATGCCATTGGTCGCCAAACTTTGGATCATTTGGTGTCCATCTCGGTTCATGTTGTCGATCAATTTGGGGGCAAGCGACTTCAATTCGATCAATCTCAAGCCAATGCTGAATCTCTTTGGCATCCGCTTCAACCAGCCAAGCATTCGACAGGAGTGGAGCCTCTGTACCCATGGGATGCTCAGAAACCACCAGCCAAGTACCATCGTGAGCAGGCCATTCTGTGCATCGCTCAAATGCGGATTGAACGGCCTTGGAATACTCTGAAACATAATCTGTTTCGGGGTAGGTTTCCGTGGCTGAAACCAGTGGAGAAAGTGATGAAATGACCATCAGCAAAGAGATGCCTAGCCACTTCATGGCCCTAAAGGCCATGATTTGGTTATTGAAACTGTGTATGGGCCGTTCAATTGTTTAAGAAGGCTTGAACGGCAGCTTCAACCTCTGAATCGGGCATCAATCTCCGTTGACTCTTGGCCACCTCGAACAGATGTGCAACCAATTCGTCACTCGCTTCGTGACCGTGTTGCTCTAACCACCAAATGATGTTTGAACGACCGCTCATGTGACCGATTCGGATGATTTGTTGCAATCCATAATCCTGTGCCGGAACACCTGAATAAACACGATCTGCCAACCAATGGTCGCCCTTCTTCATCGCTTTAATGACTGCACTTGCATGGACACCGGTTCCGGTTTCAAAGGCATCTTCTCCAAAGACCGGATAGTTGCGTGGCAGGGCCACCTCAACGTAATCATGGGCTTTTTGCATGTATTCATTGAGAAGAGTCAGATCGTTGTTGATGACGCCCATCAAACTGAGGTTGACCAAGGTTTGGTCCAAGGGAGCATTTCCGGCCCTTTCTCCCACACCCAAAGCCGTTCCATGAATGACGTCGGCTCCCGCTTCTGCTGCGGCCAGATTGTTGGCGACACCGAGGCCTCGATCTTGATGACCATGCCAGTTCACTTCGATATCTCTTCGCTTCACACCGGCGTCTGGAATGACCTCTTCTTGGATGAATTTCAGGAGTTGAGTCACACCATTGGGTGTTACGTGACCACAGGTATCGCAAACACAAATTCGATCGGCACCCAATTCAATGGCACGAGTGTACACTTCCTTGATTTCTTCCGGCTTGGATCGAGTCGTGTCCTCTGTAACGAACATGACTGGGATATCGTTATCCACGGCGAAGGTCACTGCCTTTTCGGCTGTGCTGAGGATTCTTTCCATGGTCCAATTCTCTGCAAACTGCCGAATCGGACTGGTGCCCAAGAACGCACTGGCTTGAATTTTCATCTCGTGCTTTGCTTGTAAATCGACAAGAGGTTCAATGTCTGAGACCACGGTGCGAACCGCACATCCGGGTCTAATCTGGTAATCATTATCCGAGATGTGCGAAAGCATTGCGTCGATGTGATTGACGTGGAATGGGCCTGCTCCTGGCAAACCCAGGTCGACCTTTTGGACACCCAAACGCTCCATGTAAGTCAACAACTCAATTTTCTCTTCAATGGTCGGATTTCGAGCGCTAGGACTTTGCAAACCATCGCGTAGAGTTTCATCATCAAACCAGATTTCATGGGGATGATTAGAGGGGTTTCGCTTGAATTCATAATCGACGGTATTCCAGTCAAAAATCAGGTCACTTTCTTGCATTTATCGCCACCTCCACATGACGGGCACCACCCGAAGGGGTGGTGGGGTGTATCAATCCGACGCTGATGACGGCTCGGCACCTGATTTCCTTCGAGAGATTTTGGACAGGATGTTAATCATCGCCAAGACAAGGAACATGATGGTCAATTCTGGACTGAACAACACACTGACGAGCGAAATGAAAATCAGTGCCAAATAGGACAGTGAAATGTAAAACGACCGGGCTGCTGAAGGGATTCTGCCTTTTTCATCCAGAGGTTCGTTAATGTCGATGGAAATGACCGATTGATTGTACCAAATTCCCAACAGCAATACAATCAGCGTATACAAGTATGCAGACAATTCACCGACTTCTGCAGGATTCAGCCATGGCATTGCTGCGATGCCAATCAAAATCAGCGCATAGACTCGCATCTCCGTCAGGGTTCGCCGAGGACCGTGTACCCAGGGCATCATGGGAATTCCTGCGGCCTTGTATTGATCGCTGCGGTAGAGAGCGAGGGCCCAGAAATGTGGAGGAGTCCACAAGAAAATCAGTGAGAACATCAGCCAGGGTAGAGGGCTGCCCAAATCGAATGGATTGGCGATTGAAACTGCATCTCCCATGGCTGCCGCCCAACCAACCAAGGGTGGCGTTGCTCCAGCCGCNCCCCCGATCACAATGTTTTGGACACTGGTTCGCTTCAGCCAAAGTGTGTAAATGAACACGTAAAACAGGATGCTGAAGACTGCCCAAAATGCGGCGACTTCATTCGCGAAATGAATCAGCCAAACAGCACCCGAAATCGACAATGTGAGAGCCCACAATAAGCCCGCAGAAGGCGTGATGGCACCTCGAGCGATGGCTCGAGCGGCGGTACGCTGCATGGTCGGGTCAATGTCTCGATCAATCACGTTGTTGAACGTGTGCGCCCCTCCAGCGGTGAGGTATCCACCCACAAAGACAACGGCCATGGTTTCAAGAGTTTGAGCATAATCAAAGTCAACGCGTCCAGCAATGTTCCATTGAATCAAATCATGCACAAGAATCGCGCACATTGCAGTAACCTGGAGGAGCGAAAGAACCCCTGGCTTCATTAGCTGGAACCAATCGGAAAGCGTGGCTTTAGCGGCCACCTCAGATTCGCCCATGAAACTAGGCGGATGTATCCTATCTATCAATGACGCCCTTACAGGGCGTCGTCAAGTTGGGATTAATCCTCGTGAGGATCTACGTCGATAGGAATCAACTGTCGCTCATATTCGAGAAGCGCAATCTTGAGTGGGTCAAGGACGAATCGTACATTGGCTTCGTCGACACCGTACAGAGAAACCAATTCTTCGCGGAACTCTTCTCGCAACTTCTGCTCGCTGACATAGAGTGGNGCTCCCATGCTGATTTGGAGCGCTCTCGCACCAATGATTCGGGCCTTTTCAAAGCGTGTGTGTGGACGGGCGGGTTCAACCATGTGATTCACCATCAGCAGTTCGCTGCGACTCCGCGAACTGCCCGGGTGTCATAAGTCCATCGGGAGCCCCGTAGGGGCTGATTTCACTCCTCCTCGGTTGTATTGGTACTGGAAACAGCGTTTCGAGTCAAGACGCCTGCAAAACCAATGCATAGGAATGCAAAGGTTGCAAACATGAGATGCATCAATGACAAAAATCGCTCATAATCATCGAAGGTGAGGACGTATGCTGCACCGAGTAGTATGTTCAGGATGTAGAAACCAAAACCCCCGTGTAGAACCCTACGGATGGTACCCGATTCCATGCCACGTATATTCCACAGCAACCAAGCACCGACAATGATGACGAAAACTCGGTGTCCGTAAGCAAGATTGGAGGCGTTCGTGACGAGTAAACTCCCGTTGCATAAGGGCCAAGCCTCAAACGACCCGACGTTGCAAGCCAGATTTTGACCTGAAGTGGTAGAGACAAATGCCCCGAAGATGAGAACCGCCAAGGTCGACAAACTCAGATCATACATGCGGGGTAAAATTCGAGCACTCTGGGTCTGATCCAGTTGCATCCATTCAGGTAAAGCATCTTCCGCATCCATCCATCGAACCCACGCCCACAAGAGTGAGATGGCCAAGAACATCGAACCAGCCAGATGAACAGCCACGGACCATGGAACATTGTCATACATCACCGTGATCATCCCAATCGTACCTTGGATAATGACCAATACAAGAGCTAAGTTTGCAGCCCTGAATACAGTGGGCATTTCACGTCTACGCTTGAAGGCCAAATAGCACTGCAAGATGCACAGCGGCCCTAAGATAAGCCCCGTCACAAATCGGTGGAACCATTCGAGAAATATTTCCCAAACAGTATACCGATAATCTGCACCTCGTGAATCGATTTCATCGGGATTTTCTTCCCACCAGGCTTCTTGCTCAGATTCGGAAACATCGAATCCCCATGTGCCGAAACATTGTGGCCAGTCCGGACAGGATTCTCCGGCGTCATAAATCCGGATGCTGCCACCCAGAACGACTGCGACCATGGTAATCAGAAACAGCACAAAGGGGAGGTGATGCAATCTCCACCACTTCGAATATTCTTCCACGAATCATCACCACCGGATCAGTCCGCATCTTCTTCTTCGGATGCTTCAACGTGCTCTTTCTCAGATGCAGTAGGCCAGTCTCGCTGCCATTCCGCATCGACGCCCCCACCTGACCATTCGCCTTCGATCATGATTTCCTCGACCTCAAAGTCCTCGCGCCAAATGGGTTCTCCCTTTGAACCGGATACAATCAATTTGTTCGTTTTCTTATCCAAGCCCTTGCGTATCAAATTGATACCACGTGTGACTGGAAGTAGATGGCCGACAGGTGTGCCGGGAGTCACAATCGGATTGTTTGCGGTGCAGATGAAAATCCCTCGAGCCGGAGCGATAATATCGGCGGAATCGGAAGGGCGTTGTGGATCTACGATTCGACCGATAACTTCGCCCTCTTGGACGAAGGAACCCCGGCTGACAAACAAATCCAGTAGGCCACCTTCATCGGCGCGAACCCACGTGGAACCACTGGCAAGCAATCGGAACTTGGGTCGAGAAGGATTGCCAGGAATGACATGCAAACTGCGAAGGACATTCAATATCCCATGGATGGCAATTTGCACCGCTTCGTGGTCGGCAAGATTGGCACCTCCGCCCTCATAAGTCAGTGAACCAATACCGAAATCTACAGCGGAGCGCCGCATCGATCCCTTTGGCCCCTTGGAATCCAAGATGACTTCAATGCCAAATGCTCGAGCAATTCGGTTGCTGGGCGGGTGGGCAAGATCTGCACGGACTTGGGGTAGGTTGTCGCGACCTCGTGCTGCGGTGTGTAAATCCAAGAGATAGTCCGACCCCGTAATCAGTTCTTTCAGAACACGATTTGCCACACGACCAGTGGTCGAGCCAGTCTCCGAACCGGGGAACTCTCGATTGAGGTCACGTCCATCGGGGAAGTACCGACGCTGTCGGGTCAAACCTGGTGGGTTCAGCACTGGAGCCAAACGAATGGTTCCGGCCATCATCTCGGGGTCGAGTGGACGACCAGGGTCCGTAAACACGTTTTGAGAAAGAAGACTCGTCGCAACTTGCCCCACCATTTCATCGCCATGAACACCCCCGGTGATTGTGATGGTAGGGCCGGGTCGGATCCCATGGATGATGGTCACCGGAGTGGGCCAAGAATCACCTAATTTGACGTCGAGTAAGGGCAATTCGACTTGACGTATGGTTCCCGGTTTGATGCGCTTACCGAAAAAACGGTGCTGCTTGGCTCCTGCCAAACGATCCCATTCGGGTCGTGCAGGCTCATGTGCATCCAAGGCCTTCTTGATTTCACGGCGCCGTTTGGGAGGAATCTGGTTGCTAACCTTGAGCGTTTTTTTGCGCTTAGGTTTTCCAGTTTTCTGAGTCTTCTTGCCGTTTTCAGGCACCGAATCATCCCTCCCCGTATCACGGGTGAAATCTCGATAATCCCCTCCTCTTTGAATGAAACCGTTAGATGGACTCCGAAGGAGTTAGTTCAACAGTGAATCCTCAAAGACGGTCGATTTCCAGCGGACCTCATGGACGATGACTGCGTACAGATGAAACATGCGCCGAACAGTATTTGTTTCGGATGCGGACCGGCCAATTCGGAAGGTTTGCAAATCAAATCATATCCGATTGAAAATGGACTGAAGATGACCTTTGAAACTGATGATGCACACCAGGCATTCCCTGGGATGATCAATGGAGGAATCATTGGGACCTTGTTGGATTGCCATGGGAATTGGACTGCAGCGATAGCCATCATGGAGTCTCGAAATGAAACCGAACCCCCCTGTACTGTGACTGCAAAATATTCGGTCAAGTTGAGAAGACCGACTCCACATGGAGTTCCTCTTGAAATTACCAGTCAAGTCGAATCATTGGATGGTGACCGCGCTGAAATCAGTATGAAATTAACTGCCAATGGTGAACTTTGTGCCCAAGGTGATGGGCTGTTTGTTGCGGTCAAGGAAGGCCATCCTGCGTGGCATCGTTGGCATTGAATGCTGGGTCATGGAAGAACGAACCATCTTCCTGTTGCCACCACCAACGTCCGTCGGGGTCAATGTAAGCCATATGGCCGGTGGATTGGTCATACACGCCACCACCAGCAAGATGGCTGTAGTCCGGCACATGGAAGGATTCGGATTNAATCNTNNNCTCTTCGGNNGGTTNCGAGNCCACAGCTTCCTCTGGNGCCTCTTCAGCTTCTTCCTCTTCTTCGATTTGNGCGCGCAACCGAATCGCGAGCATGACGGTAAATACCGACANGACAACGATGGCAAGTGCGACNATCAACGCCAGCAATGTACTGACCGCACCCCCTCCTTCTGCCGCAGAATTTTCTTTATCTGAATCCAATACATCATCAGTTGTATCCAATGGAGGAGTTTCGATTTCAAGNAATGAAATTGTATTCAGATTTGCACCGTCAGTCACCCGTACGTACAGTTCTGTGTTGTTCCAATCTGNCCATAANATCAACCCGTCTTCTCGGAATGAATTCCAAGTTAGATTATCGCTTGACCATTCAATGACTGAGGGGCCACTGCCCTGNCCATCATCCACCATCACTTCGACCAGTAATTTGGATACAGGNGAACGTGAAGCATTGAGTTGCTCTACTGAAAGTAGGGGAGCGTTTCGATCAACTCTGATCCATGTNGCATTGGCCGGGCCAATATTTCCAGCTTGATCCACGGCTCGAACCTCAAATGAATACCGGCCATCCATGAGCATTGTGAGGTTCACCATCGATTCATTTTCTGATACAGGAGCCCAAAGGCCTCCTGCCCATCGAACTTCATAGTGAGATAAGCCTGACAATTCATCCACAACAGGAGGCCAATGAATCATCAGTTCATCAACGTGATTCCACTCATCGACCGGAGTGATTTGAGGTGAAGGAGGGGGGGTTAAATCCGTCTCTATACTGGCATTTGCGGTCACGAATCTCAGTTGATAGGGACCACCCGGCGTCGCTGGATCCCAAGTGACTCGAATGTGATACAACAGTCCAATNCCNTCGGAATCATCNTTCAATGCNGAAACGGTTACCCAGCGAACCTCNTCGTCTACAAGTCCCTGACCAAGGGCAGCAGAACCATTCAGNACAGNCACTTCCAAATGGGCCCCTTCTGCACTCAAACCAATCGATGTTTGGTTTCCTGGATCGATGACAATCGCATACCAATCGACGACATCCAAGCCCATTAGGCAACCGTCCAAGGTGAGGTTTGCATTTGCACCTAGGTGGTGCGCAGATGAGCGAGTGGAGGCAGCGTCCGATTCAAATTCACCATCGGTTTGAGGGTCTTCACAACCGGGTAATGTGTCGCCAGCAGGTGGAGGACTGTTGGAATCAATCGTAAACGTCGCATTGGAGAGTCTGATATTGTTCGATTCATCATCCTCATAATGCTCTTCGGCGGAATCGATCACAAGAATCACCCACCATACTCCGTTGATGTCTCCAACCAAGTTGACCACTTGTGAATCAATGATGGTTGAACCACTCATCAAAGATGGGACACGCGATTGTGAAAGTCGAATGTCGCCACTCCCCAACGAGCGGTCTTCAGAAAGCCAAATCTCTACGTCAAACCCGAGTGCTTCTTGACCCAGATTCTCAGCACCCCAATGAATCGACACAGTTTGACCGGGTTCGGCCGAAACGGGTGATTCAACCCATGCGGCTAGAAGATCGCGTGCGGGTGCTGAAATCGTGAAAGATGGACTGGCCGCGATATTGTTCGATTCGTCCTCTTCGGCAACCTCAGATGAAGTGTCAACGATGACAACCCAGTGGAATGTGCCAATATGCTGCCCCGGAATCACAACTTCTCGAACAATTTCAGTTGAAGAACCGTGGCTCAACGGGTTGACCCGGAAACTGTCGACTTGAGTATCATCTGTCCCAGCTTGGGCGTCAAGAGACAACACGAGGCGGACGTCGAACGAAGGAGCGTCGGAACCACCAGCGTTGCTGAGATTGATGTACACTGACGCGGATTGGCCACTGACTGCGTTGTCGGAATGGCCGATTGAATCGATGACAATGTCCGCTTGTTCGACACAGAACTGAACACTGGATGGCATGGCATTGTTGCTTTCGTCCATCTCAACAATTGAGTCATTGGGGTCGACAACGATTCCCCAAAACCAGCAACCGTCTCCTAAATTGGAGGGGATGCCCAGATTGACAGTCCCTGTCCAAGCGCCGCCCTGTGCAATCGTTCCAGTCACATCTGAGCCAACCAATACATCGTTGCCTGTTCCGCTGATTGAAGTGTCACTGGATAGGTAAATGCTGTAATCCACACTGTTGGCATCTTCCATCCCTGTGTTTGAGATTTGAACGGAAACTTGGGCCGTGCCTCCTCGGACACCCGAGGTTGGTCCCGATACGGATGTTGGCTCAAGATCGGGNCCACAATCCATTACGGTCAATTGAGCACTGTTTGATGCAACAATGTTGTTGTTTTCATTGGACTCGGAAATGTAGTCGCCATAATCGACGTAGAGTCCGACATAGTAGGTTCCAGGTGCGATACTGGTTGGCAATGTCGCCAGCATGCTCGTGTGAGTGTATGAGGGAACATTTGCGGTTCCACTCGCATAACCAAGTGAAGTTCCAGTGTAGATTGCAGAGACTGAATTTCCAGTTGAAACCAATGCTTCATAATAGTGAGAACCAGCATTATCCGAGCCCAAATTCGTCACACTCAAAGTGATGTAAATGTCCGAACCTTCGCAGACTTGACGATAGCCTGAATCAACAGAGATTGAGGTGGCTTGGAGATCATAATCTGGAACGGAGATGTAAATCGAATTTCCAACCTCAATATTGTTGGTTTCATCACCTTCTGAAATCCGACTGGTGGAATCGACGATGATTCCGAAATAGTAGGTTCCTTGAGCCAAGTTACTGGGTAGGGACGCACTGAATGTTCCGCTTCGGTACGAACCTCCAGAAATACTGCTTGCCTGTTGTGTAGAACCCAATTTTGTATCACTGGTTGTAATGGTCGAATCTGTAGAGATGTACATCTCCCAATAAAACCAGCCCGAGGTGTCATCCCCAGCGTTATCGATTCGCCAAGAGAGGCTGACCTGTTGTCCGGCTTGCCCCGTGCTTGGCCCTGATGGGCTGTCTGGAATCAGGTCAGCCGGCTCTTCAATATCAATTCTTGAACTGGAGGATACAACATTGTTGGTTTCATCCAACTCATTGACCGTACCGCGGTTGTCTGCGATCATCCCAAGATAGTAGTAACCCGAATTCATACCCGTTGGAATGGTTACGCTGTATTCGTAACCTGAACGATAAGACCCCCCACTGATTGAACTCACACTGAATTCATCGACAAAGACATCCGATGTGGAAATTGAAGAATCGGTTGAAAGATACAACTTCCAATAAAACGAGCCAGAATAATCCGTCCCAGTATTGTCAATTCGATACTGGACCGTGATGGTGTCTCCCATGACGACTGAAGATGAAGACGTACTGACCGAAGTCGCCTCAAGATCTGGCAAATCCTCCTGTAATGTGATTTGACCACATGTTCGAACATTGTTTGACTCACTGGATTCGTCAACATCGGAATTCACATCCAAGATGTATCCCCAATAGTATGTGCCCGCATTGAGGCTTGAAGGAATTCGATTGCTACTCGAAAGTGAGTCGGTACGATAATTTCCAGAAGATAAGCTGGTCGAATACTGGTCACTCCCCACTTGAGTATCGCTTGTTGTGATGGTGGAATCGGTGGACAGATACATGGCCCAATCGAACGAGCCCGTCGATTGACCGTAACTTGAAGAGGCGTCGTTTTCATACTGAATGGAGATTGAGGAATCGAGATAATCGCCGATGGTTCCTGTTGAAGGAGTTGAACATGATGTTGAAGATGTTCGAGGGATGAGGTCTGCCAATTCGTAGATTCGAGCCCGNCCCGAATCGTAGTCGTCATTGTTGTTTTCATCCGANTCACTGACTTGNCCGTTGATGTCAACAATCATTCCNATGTANTANTAGCCNCCTGTAATNGAGGATGGNATGGTNACNGACTTGGTTGAGGAGCGAGTGCTTCCNGAAGAAATGCTCGATTGCGACCAAGTGTCCANCTGTATGTCACTGGTTGTAATCGTTGTATCNGTNGACAGNTAGAGCCCCCANCGGAATGANCCNGANGANGAATCTCCGTCATTCTTGATTCGGGTACTGATNCTNTTGCTNTCACCGGCNTCNGCCGNTGTCCAAGATGCCGAAAGATAGTCNACAGTAAGATCAGGACCACTNCGNCCTNCAGTATCCATTGNATCANTNTTCGAGCTTAANTGCTCAANATNGGGGGACGNAGCCAAGGCCAGCAGCATCGAAAANAGTGCCAAAATTACGGCGAATCGAATCGAGGTTGCCCGAGAGACCATGGTCACTCNCCGTAACGGTTGTTGNACCTATATGTTGTGGTGGGCCTGTAAGGCCCAATTTTTCGNTCAGATTAAGAACGGTGTCGTTAAGNATGTNACATGGACGATAACGAGGTCTTGCGNAAAATCGCAAACTCGGTNATNGNGACCATGCANCAAATNCCCGANTTNCAGCANCTTTCCNTCAATGATTTACATGAAATNCCACTTGGNTTTCTTCGNCGNGANGCCACAAGATTGCATGCTGTTTGNCGGTATAGAAGNGGNATTTCCAAAGCNCAAATNTCNGGCCCATCTGATGTTCGTTGTGTCGATNTCCATCCNGTTGCNATGCAGGTCGAATGGCGGTTGTATGCNGCTTTCTTGATTTACCATGAATTCTTGCATGCACTGGGATATACCGGTCATGATCGGACCTTTCGAAGGCTTGAGGCACTCTGGCCCAATACGACTGCGACCAAGATGGGGGCTGCATTTGGTCAACATCTGCGAAGAAAGCGCTCTAAATGGCTATGGAAATGCCCTCAGTGTGGCAAAGAGCACCCTCGAAATCGAAGAGGGAACGGTCGCTATCGTTGTCGTGAGTGTCGCGTCATTTTGCAGGATGTTCCCGCTGAATCATAACGGACGAAGGGCTAAGCCCCATGTCCGATTCCTCGGTACATGCGATGGGGGCGTTGGGCAGTTTTGCTGGTCATGTTTTCCCTATTTTCCACACCGATTGCAAGCGCAGATTTGTCGGTGGAAAATCAGTCGTTGAATTTGGTTTGTTCCAACGATGTATGTTCGTTGTCAACTAAAGCGGTGGGAGACATGGCACTAACAGGGGAGGAGCGACAAGCAAATCCAGCTCAACCGGCCACGATTGTGCTTGAGTTCCCGATGAGTCCCAGCCAAATGACGGTCAGTTTACTACCTGCAACTGTCGAATCAATGGTGTTCGATTTACGAATTTCCGAGGACAACTTGGGTATGACAAGGCCCGACTTGTATGTTGAATTGATTCTTGGACCCTCCTCCAATGCATGGACCATTGAACCGCCCGAATTAGGGAACCAGGAACCCTATATTCTGGAAAATGTTGATTTGGACCACTCAAATGGGCGCATCTTGGAAAGTGGAGACGAAGTTTATGTTCGATTATCATTCGATATTAGTCAGCCTGTCACATGGGAATTGCATCTTGCAGGTGAATCGACAATTGCATTGCCCATTGAATGGAGTATTGATGCTGAGGCGTCCAATTTTGATGAGCCATCGAGTTTTTCTGAACCGCGAGCAATTACGCTGATCGGTAGCACCACCCAAGGTGGATTGATGGGCGCAGATGTAGATTGTTTTCGCTTTGATGTTGAGGCTCAATTAAGCTCTCTAACCGTAACGATCTCTTGGGATTCCGCACCGCTTGAAGTTGAACAATCCAATGTGATTCCTGAGTTCTGGGATTCTGAAGGTCGGGCGGAAAGCGAACCCGAAATCCGTACCAAATACGAAGGAGATCTCGTGGTCAATGATATTCGGTGGATGGAACCCAATGAAGGCGAACATACCCTGTGTTGGACCGGGATGAGCGATCGATACCAAACCTACAGTTTCACTGGCTCCAAGACCATCATGGGAGTGGGAAGCACAACCCCTGAGGAATTCACCGGAGATGCAACGTGGTACACCGGTAGTTCCCAAGTGGGACAAACTGAATTTGCCAGTCAATCCAACGGTGCAGGGGTGTTGACGATGGTCGCCGCCAGTGTCTCAATTCTGGTTGCATTAACNGGGTANATGATGAAACTGTCATCACCATGGTTGCCTCGNTTCATGCTTCCANTCTCCATCCTTCTGTTGCTCTTTGGNGGNATCATCTCTCCTGCTGTNTCCATTTCCAATGAATCGCCNAATCCNGGTGAAATGACCTTGGATGAATTGCTTGACAANCGATTGAANCGCGTCTATCAGGGTGTAATC
Source organism: Methanobacteriota archaeon (assembly GCA_002724815.1). Classification (GTDB taxonomy): domain Archaea; phylum Thermoplasmatota; class Poseidoniia; order Poseidoniales; family Thalassarchaeaceae; genus MGIIb-P. Next base: position 22,459 of record PBPV01000044.1, read on the forward strand.
AATGATGATCAGGGCGAGTTCGGACCCCATTGGTATGGTGGNTTCATGGGGTTAAATGACGGTGAGCAACTCAACCTCATGCTNTCAATCAAATCNTTTCATCCTATTGGAGACGGNCGATGGCAGATTCAANCCGAAGAACTAGANGACATCGATTTGGATCGNCTCGTCTTTGGGAAATTAAACGATGGNCCTTTGTCGGATGAAAATGAGGTNCGATTCATCCTTCGTTCAGGGCGATTGCTCGCTTTGGATTTGTTGTTGCTTGAGGCATTACTCATTGTGGATGAGCAGCCNAGAGGGGATGTCCTCCACATTCAATGGGACATGGTTTCGGANCNGGGGATGAGTTCACTCAGCTCCCCTGCCTGGACCAGTCGCCCAGATTCAGTATCNTCAGAGGATTGGAGNAGAGTGACNACNGCGGTCAANCCGGATTTGTTNTCGGTTTCTTTCTGTGACTGTGGTATCGACGCAATGGAGCTCTCGATTCGCTCAAATTCTCCTTCAGCCAATGACCTCATCACACCTAAGGGAATTGAAACTTCTAACGGATTGATTCCGAACGACTTTTGGGTCGCTGTATTGGGTTTTGCAGTCTTGATTGCAGCCGCTGTTGTTGAGAAAGAGCGGCGAGACAAGGGCATGTCCTTAGCGAGTCAAATCTTGAATTGACTACTCTTCTTCTTCATCGGGGATTGTTGCCAACATCTCGTCCAACATGGCGCGCTCCTCGGGGTCCAAATCATGGTCTTGCAACGCTTCCACAATGCGTTCCAGTTGTGNATCGGATAGACCCAATGGGCGTGCGGCNCCAACGATCAAGTCCATCTCTGCTTCAGAGACATGATTGTCTTCNAACGCGGACTCAATGGCNGCGCGAGTCGCCATNCGAGCNGCACTTCGCTCTGGAACTTGCAATACCCTTGCAAGNGCACTCANCTCATTCCTTTCTGCCTCGGTCANAATTCCGTCGGCATAGGCCATTTCATAGGCGTCATAGAGTAGTTGTTGGTATTTGTCAGGATGTAGAAGAACATCACGAATCAGGCCGTAATCAATGCTACTTGCATCGTCGTCCATGTCAAGTCGAATGATGGATGAACGAACTTCTTTGAGTAACATGTCTTTGATTCCGTGGCCAAGCAAAATGAATCCAGAGGCGACAACTGCGGCCCCGAGCCACTGCATTACACCCACCTCGAAAAGACCACCTGGATTGAACAACTGATGCAAGCCCATGGTAATCATTGCAGCACCCAAAGCGACCTCGAACCAATCGTTGATATCGGGTTCATCATCGAAGAGAGAAAGGCGGGATGCCAACTCTTCTTCAGTGCCTTCGCCTCTTGCCATCGAGGCGCCTTAGCATCGTAGGGCACTTCAGGCTTCCGCGGCTCCCAACCCGTATCCTTTTGGACGATGGTCGCGGTTCACATGCCATGGTCGACGAGGTTAGCGAACTCGGCCTACCGCCCAATGTCATCGATTTGCTGGTCAATCAATGGAACATTACCAAGCTTCATCCTCCTCAAGCAGAGGCACTACCAGTCGCCCTCTCTGGTGAAAATTTGTTGTTGGCTATACCCACTGCAAGTGGGAAGAGTCTCGTCGCTTACTTGGCCATTATTCAGCGGATCATGGTCGACAAGCCGGGGAGCCGGGCATTCTATCTGGTTCCACTCAAAGCTCTGGCATCTGAAAAGGTCGAAGAATTGCGAGAAGCAGGAGACGTTCTTGGATTCACTGTGGGGATGGCCGTCGGGGACAGNGCGGGCGAAACCGTTTCTTTGGACCAAGCGGATGTGATCGTTGCAACAAGCGAAAAATTCGATTCTCTAATGCGAAACCGAGAAGGGTTTCTGAATCAGGTTAGCATCGTCGTTGCTGATGAAGTACACCTGATTCATGATCAAAGCCGAGGACCAACCATGGAGGTCAACCTCGCAAGGGTCAAACATGAGCGGCCTGAAGCACAAATTCTAGCACTCTCGGCCACTGTGGGGAATGCCGATGAAATTGCTAACTGGTTGAATGCGACAAAAATTCAATCCGATTGGAGACCGGTTGTTCTGCGCTATGGTACCGTTTGCGAAGGATTGGTTGAGCCTCGACTCCAAGTGGGCCCCAATGTTGNGGANATGGAACTGCCCCCACCATTTACCCTAGAAGATGAAGGTGACAATTTGCGAAATGTTCTGAGTTCAACAGTTATCGACGGTGGACAGGTTCTGATTTTTCGTGCTACACGGCGTTATGCTGAAGGAAGCGCAACCAAACTCGGAAAGTGGTTCTCTAAGCGTATGCAAGGTTGGCAAAAAGAAACCCATTCAGCACCATCCGGGCTGGATGTCGAGGCGAGAATACAGGCATTGGCCGAACTCGCAAGAGAAGTTGAGGCGAGCGAAGAATCGACATTGATGGGGGAACGACTGGCTGAATCTTTGCGAGGGGGGGTGGCCTTCCATCATGCGGGATTGACAGGCAAACAACGGCGTCTGGTTGAGGAGGCTTTTCGAAATCGGATTCTATTCGCCATTTGTGCAACACCTACATTGGCCGCAGGCGTCAACTTACCTGCACGTCGTGTGGTTGTACGTGATTTGACACGTTGGGATGATGGACTCAATCGGCCGCTTCCTAGAATGGAAGTTCACCAGATGTTGGGACGTGCGGGTCGGCCTCGCTATGACCCCCTCGGTGATGCATGGTTAATCGCCCGGCACCTGGAACATGCCGATGAAATTGCAGAATTATACTTCAACAACAAACCCGAGGATGTGGAGTCAAAACTTGCAGCGGATCCTGCCTTGCGAGTTCATGTACTTGCGGCCATCGCCACTGGAGGTCAAAGAAACAGAGATTCACTCGGTCGATTTTTCCAACAAACTTTCCTTGGCCATGGAGTGGAAAACGATTGGTTGCAAGGGCGAATCGATGGAATCATCGCTTGGTTGGCCGAACATCGATTTATCGAGAGAACGGGAGAAGACCCAACCGTTGCGAAGCGATTGGCTGAAAATGAGGCTGTTGAAATCGACGAAGACTGGGACGATGAGAAGCCGCTCTGGGCTCAAAGTGCAGAATCGATAGATGGAGTGGGTTTGCAAGAAATTGTCGAAACGAAACCTCGACCCAAGAGACCTGCAGTGATTGGATTTCAAACCGCTGGGGAACTGTCAACTACACTATCGGATGAAATCATTCCAGATTCCCTGGCGATGACGTATGTTGCGACTCCATTCGGTGAACGTGTCAGTCGATTGTACCTTGACCCTCTGTCAGGACTGATCCTTCGGGATGGCTTGCGCAAAGCGCGCAAAATTTTGTGTCGAATCATCGAAGATCGCTCTATTTCCCCGTGGGCAATACTACATCTTGTGGCCTGTACACCCGATTTCCCTCCACTCTGGCCCTCTGGAAAACAAATGCAAATGATGAGTCAAAAGGCGAATGCGATGTCCGATCAAACTCTACTTGAAAGTCATGAATTGAATATGCTCGGATACCTTCCTGAAGCTGAAAGTTTGGCGAAAAGCGCGTGGACGCT
>PBPV01000045.1 GCA_002724815.1 Methanobacteriota archaeon
GATGGTGTCTCTCATCTGAAGAACCTGACATTGGATCCAATTTTCACCATGGATGACGATCGCTATTTCGACGTCATCAACCGTTCGAGTCATGCGAATTTCCACATTGACATGTCAAAGTTGTATGATTACTATGATGTGGTCTATGATGAGAATTCAGATCGACCGTTCATCGAAGACGATGATTTCAACCCCGGTGACGGTGGAGTTGTATGCCCGACCGACCTCTGTTGGGACGGCTCAACTCGAGACCCAAGTGATTGTTCCTGTCCTCCTGAAGTCACCGAGCCCGAGCCTGAGCCAGACAACATNAAGGTCANNNTNGGNGATTACGAAATNGCNGGNGGNTTTGATGGNANGNAGAANNTNACNGCCAAAGCCACNGCCAATCANNTCATCATNTACGAGAANCGTGTNGAATNNANACGNTATACTCACATGTATNCNGACAATCGATACATGACAACNGANGNNACCNCNATNNGTCTCCAAACNTACNANNAATCNNCNTTCACNTACACNGGTGTGGATTGGAATGGTGACGCATTCACACTCACGGTTCTGCAAGATGGATTGTCTGAAGGCAATACGGATTTGGAATCCGATTCATCCAATTCGGACCTCCTCATCAATTTGGGCATCATCGCTGCGATCATGGTCATCATCCTCAGCGGGATGGCCATCCTCTCAATGCTGCGAAATCCCAAGGGTGCGAATCCACTTGANTCTCCTGCAATCAACGATGAATCTGAATCGCTGTTTGAAGAAGCCGTTGAAGAAGACGAAATCGACGATTAGTCCAGTGTCCAAACCACACCATCGGGTGTGTCTTTGACCGAGACGCCCATTTCAGCCAGAGCGTCTCGAATCTCGTCAGCACTATCCCANTCCTTGGCAGCACGCGCGATTGCACGCCGAGCCAACAATTGCTCGACTTGGTCCTTGATTGCTTGACGTGCAGGGTCTAGGCTTGGNTCGTGAACGGCCATGGCGACCTCTTCNGNNGGNAGTAANCCCAGTACACGGCCTGCAAATTCTTCCANCCAATCAATCGCATACATGGCGAATGCCGCNGTATCTCTNTCGTCAATTTCTTCNNTGTTCAGAATNTGTGGNATCAAGCGGGCTCCATTGCTGACTTTGGCCAATGCTTGGCGACTGTTGAAATCATCATCCATTGCAATCGCTGCTTCTTGCAGGAGTTTTTCCAGTAGTCCGAGTTTACTGGACAAGAAATCTGGTGAGGCGACATCGGCCTGTGGTAGACGGGGTGCTTCTTGCATTCCCGCTTTCTTTGCTTGCTCAGTAATCACCAGTGCGTGACCATAGGCTTCGACCAATTTGGCGTGGTGTCCCTTGGCATCCTCCAACAATTGTTCTGTCAGATCGATGGGAGAACGATAGTGAGCGTTGAGCAAGGCATGTCGAAGCACCAATGGGTCATAATTTTCCAGAGCCTCACGAACCGTCCAGAAGTTGCCCAATGACTTGCTCATCTTTTCGCCATCGATGTTGACAAATCCGTTGTGCATCCAATACTGCACNAGTGGTTCCTTTCCTGTACAGCACTCAGATTGGAAGATTTCTGCTTCATGATGGGGGAAGCGTAGGTCGTGCCCACCCCCATGAATGTCGAATTGTTCACCAAAGTGCTTGAGTGACATCGCACTGCATTCAATGTGCCATCCAGGTCGACCATCGCCCCAAGGTGAGGGCCATGATGGCTCGCCTGGCTTGGCGACTTTCCAAAGAGCGAAATCTTTGTGATCGCGCTTGCCCGATTCTTCGACACGACCTCCTGCTCCGGCTTTCACTGCATCAATCGATTGCCCGGTTAGCATACCGTACTTTTCGGGTGCAGATGCGATGCTAAACCAAACACCATCCTCTGCCACATATGCATGCTCTTTGTCGATGAGTTTCTGTACCATAACGATGATTTCAGGAATCACTTCTGTGACGCGTGGATAGTGATCCGCTCTTAGCACATTGAGTTCATCCATGACTTCGTAGTAGTCTGCAATATTGCGATTGGCGACTTCAAGAAAGTCAATGCCTTCCTCCGTAGCTACCTTGATGATTTTATCATCAATGTCGGTGAAATTTTGAACGTAATTCACCGTCCACCCACTCGCTTCCAACCAACGGTGAACCAAATCAAAGGCGATGTAACATCGGGCGTGTCCTAAATGTGAAGGGGAATACGGTGTGATGCCACAAACATACATGTCAACCTCACCGGTTCGTGCGGTTTCAAACAAACGCTTCTCGCGTGTTCGTGTGTCATAGACGTGTAGTGCCATGCTTGACCTCAACCTTGACTGTATGTGATTCCGAAGCCACCTCGTGGATGATTCCAACTCACCGCACCTTGGTCACACATGATGTAGCAGGTCCCACATTCGACACAGTCTTCATACTGGAATTTCATCTCCTCAAGGCCTTGGTCGCGGAAATTGTAGCATTGCGCGGGGCAACCCCAAACACACATCATGTGGGTACAGTCGTTGCACTTGCTGGTTTCAACAATGATGTGCGCATGCTCGTGCTCGTCAACGTTGTATCCAATCAAACCGAGTCCATTCTTAACATCGTAAGTAAACAATCCGAGTTTCGTTGTTTCAGTCATGATTCCACCTCAGAGTTTTCTCCCCATCAAAGCCAACTTCAGCATACTGAAGAGACCCATTCCCTTCTTGTTTGCTTTGCTTTCTGCACGCATTTCCTTTCGAACTTGGCGCAAAACCTTCTCCGCCGGCACTTTTTCTTCTCCAATTTCACGGAAGACCCTGTTGGCTGTTTTGCCGACCATTTCCGGAACCCATGTGAAGTTCGCAGGGTTGTTGAGGAACTTGGTCGCAGGTTCAAACCGCTTTAGATCTCGATAGATGTAACTCGACTTGAGGGATTTCGTGTATGTTTCATCCAAGGCTTTGGAACTGACATCGTCCTTGGCGATGCAGGCGGCGATGGCTTTCCCTGCCAACTTGCCCGAATGAAGTGCATTGTTCATCCCTTGGATTTGCATTCCGTTGGCGAAGACCAAACCAGCTGCATCACCGACGACCACGGCCCCATCACGAGTAAATCGGTGTGGCATTCTGTGCAACCCATATTCAGGGCAGAGGTGTCCACCATACTCAATGGCCTCTCCTCCTTCGATTAGGGCTGCAATCGCGGGTTGGGATTTGAATGCCTGATACAAATCGTAAGTATGCAATCCTTCAGGCAATGATTTGAGTTGAACAATGATTCCGCAGGAAACAGTCTCGCGATTGGTGTAGAAAAATCCACCACATCGCGGATACAAGCCCTTGGTGTTGGGATACTTTTCCCATGCATCATGAGCCATATCTCGGTACAAAGAAAGGGCCAATTCCATGGCCATCCCACTCGGTGGTCGCTCATCATCGCCGGCAAAGCAATTGAATCGTTCGTCGATTCTTTCCTTGCCAAGATGGATCACTTCCTTGACACCCAGTAGCATGTCATCTTTCGATTGAGCGTGGAGCATGGAATCAAAGTGGTATCCACGGGTCAACACTGAGTTGCTGCCTTCAGCAATCACCACAACTTTACTGGTCATCACTTCGCCATCTTGGACAATTCCGCGAACTTGACCATTGCGAATCTTGTCGACTAAATCCTTCGGGAGATTGTCGACTTTCCACTTCTGTGCTGCTCCAGTTCCACTGTCTTCCGCAGGATCNGTCAAATCTCTGGCACTGTAGGATTGATGATCCAATCCCTCAATGTGCAATTGATCGATTTTGATTCCGGGCATGACAAAGATNCCCGCTTCTTCCATTTTCTCTGCCATCCAAGCATCNGCTTTNGCTCGAAGAACCGACCAAGACGAGCGCATGCTGGGCTCTTCGGTACCTCCAGTACCATCCCAAGAGGCAAAACGGCCTTCGACGAACAACGCATCATCGTTGCTTAGGAAACCGACCTTCTTGTGGTTGATACTTCGCTCAATGCCTGGGCAATCCATTTCCCAGTTGCCCAAGTATTCCTCAAAGTCATCCAACTCGCGNCCCCANAGAATTCCGCCAGTGAGGTTCTTGCTTCCGATGGGTTCTCCACGGTCGACAACGAGAATTCTGTCGCCCTCAATCCCTTCTTTTAGCAATTGAAAAGCCGTAGACGCTCCAGCAAAACCAGCACCGATAATGATGACATCAAAATCTGTCTCCTCGTCCAAGATTCTACCTCCGGTACCAATGCCAACATCCACTTGGCCTTGAGAGTTGTTCTCGCGCGCCCGCGAGAGATAGCGATATGAGGTGCCACCTTTACGCAACGACATGGTGCTTGCAAGCGCCCCCGGGAAGTGCATNCTCTTCGGAGANCATGCGGTGGTNTACGGACAACCTGCNGTTGCNGTTGCAATCGATGGCAGGGTTCGTGTTTCGATCGAAAAATCAGACACGGGTTGGTTGATTGATGGGATGCGNTTTGACAAGGGGAAACACCCACACATGGATGCCATGCTGAAGAAAATGTGGACCGACAGTGGGGGTCAGCCACTGTCCATTAGCGTCGAGAGTGAACTATTCGGCGCTGCGGGCTTGGGTTCAAGCGCTGCGATTTGTTCTGCTGTTGCCGCAGGCCTACTCAATATGAGGGGTACATCTGCTGATCAACTCCCACTTGCCGGCATCGCCACCACCGCACACCTCGCTGAGGCAGAGGCTCAAGGTGGGCGAGCCAGTCCGATTGATACCAGCACAGCTACGCTTGGAGGAGCGATTTTGGTTTCCGACAAAAAAGAATCTTCAGCAGATTGGATGTATACTCGCGATCTCCGAATTGATGGCGTTCGTCGGACTTGGGAAGTTCACCGAATCACACTACCCGAATCCTTGTCAGAAGCCAGTCTTGTCATTGGTTTCTCGGGTCGCCCCGGTCCGACCGCTCAGATGGTTGCCAAGGTGGCCAACCTACTCGCAGCAGAGCCCGAGCGGATGGAAGACATTGAGCGAATTGGCAACGTCACCCGCGCTGGGGTCACCGCCTTGTCTCTAGGCAATCTCCAAGCCGTTGGTATTGCAATGAATGAATGTCACCGTCTTTTACAGGGCATCGGCGTCTCTGATGCTGATCTTGATCGCATGGTCGAAGCCGCTCTCCCCACAAGCCTTGGCGCTAAACTGACGGGTGCGGGAGGGGGAGGTTGCATGATTGCACTCACGATGGAACCTCGGCGAACCGCCGAAGCCATCGAGTTGGCTGGGGGTCGAACAATGGTCTCACAATTGGGTGCCCCTGGAGTCCGTATCGAAACGATTGACTGAGGGCCTGTGTGGCATCTCCTCATTATAAATGGGCAAAACTGTTCATTTAAATAGGGGTTGACTCACGGAGAGTCATGGCAACCAGTGATGAAGACCGTCTAACCGTAGTGAATGTCGTAGCATCGACCCGCGTGGCAGAGGAATTGAATCTGCCCGATATCGCAATCCAATTGAACTGTGAATACGAACCCGAGCAGTTCCCGGGTGTGGTTTATCGTGTGGTTGACCCGAAGTTGGCCATCCTCATGTTCCGCTCCGGTCGTGCAGTATGTACTGGTGGAAAGAATGAGGACAACATCCACACCGGTATCGAGCGCATGATTGGCGATCTTCGCAATGCAGGAATCGAAACCTGGGAACTTGATGATGTTCAAATCGAAGTTCAAAACATGGTTGCAACCTATGCTCTGCACTATCCTGAAGATTATGACGGTCGCGACAAGTGGACCGACGAACCTTTGGCAGGTGAACCTCGAAAGTTGAATCTAAACCACTTGACTTTCCACTTGCCTTTCGACAAGGTCGAGTACGAGCCCGAGCAGTTCCCGGGTCTCATTTATCGATTGGATTATCCCAAGGTAGTTTGTCTGATTTTCGGCAGCGGTAAGATGGTGATTACCGGCGCACGCCACAAGGACGAGATTCTTGAAGCGGTTGAAATCATCCAAGACGAACTTGCTGACCTACTCTGAGGTCATCGAATGACCGACGACGTCGGTCCNATTCGATTAGCGCTAGCCAAATTCGTCTACATCGTCCACGTCGGTGTGACGTTTTTCGTCCCATGGGGTTGGCTCCTGCCTTGGCCAGAAGCTTGGTGGTTTGGCCTGTTCTTCATCCCAACCATGTTGATTCATTGGAAAACAGCAGATGTCTGCATTCTTTCAACCATTGAAATGAAATTGCGTGGACATCCAAAAGCGGGAACCCGTGAACAAGGTGGATTCATTCAGAGAATGGGTGCTTTGGTCGGTTGGCAGATGACCGATGAAACCGCGGCAAGAATGGGCTGGGGACTGTCATACATGGGTCTTGCATTGTGCGCATTGAGATTGCAACTCGGAAACCACTTCCCATGGTGAGTCCATGTGGAGGTGGGTCGCTGCAAAATGTGTCCGTGTTTTTCATCTCCTGATCGTGATATTCCTTGCCTTTGGTTGGGCTTTGCCTTGGCCGATTGCTTGGTGGTTGCATGTCATTCTCACCATCGTCACTCGTGTGCACTGGCGCTTCAATAATCGCACCTGTATTCTGACCAGTTGGGAGCAACAGTTGTTGCAGAACGAACAAACCGAAGAGCATGAGGAAGGTTGGTTCATCAAGGAAATTGCAGAATCTCTCACCGGTCGACGCCCTTCGACTAAATTCACTCGCTCTCTGATGATGTACTGGAGTTGGACAACTGCGGGAATCTCGATACTCCGTATTGCGCTCAATTGAATAGGGGTCTGCTCTCTGGTCACCCTATGGGTGACCATTCGCACCGCCTGTCGTACAGCCTCGTTTTGCTAATGTTGATGTCAATTTTGGTACCGTTTACACTGCCAAACCACTCGACTGAATTGGAAGAAAAATCGTCATTAGAGCATGTCTCATCAAGGAGCAGTACGCTGATTGATGTCGTCGATTGGCGAATCGGAGATGAATGGATTTACGATGCTGAATTCGATGTTGAGGATCTCATTGCAGGTGGCGCTCCGGGCTCTCAAGTTGGAGTATTGACTGGGCTATTAACTCGTGAAGTGGTTGACATTCGTACCGACACCATCGACAATGTCTCGACCATCGTCTACGAACTTGAATCATCTGGCACGTTCAATTACAACGGTGCCACCATTGTTGCCTCTGGATTCAATGTCGGTGGTGACCTTGAGGTCGACCTAGAGATGGAAGAAGTAATCCGTGCCTCAGACCTCAGTCAAATTACCTACAACATGAACCTGGATGTTGATTTTGACAACATTGGCTTCCCTGCTAGCCTTGTGGTCGGGAGCAGTCTTGATTTAGCAACTTTGAGTATCGATACAGATTATGCTCCACCAAAGGAGATTTACGATTTCCCAATGAATGTCGGTGAAACCTGGGATGCTGAAACCACAACTTCGGTATCTTGGTCTGGAGAAGTTTATGACAATCTCTTCGACTTACCCGAGGATACTTCAGAATCATCAGTTGAGAGTTTTGGAATCGTCGGTTCAGGTAATCCTGGTGTTACATACTCTGGTTGTTCGAATTCCTACAACGTCACTGCTTACAACGCAACCTCCGGCGCCATCAATGGATACCGTTGGTGGTGTGACAATGCACGAAATGACGCCTGGTGGCATCAGACCATCGATGTCGGTGCAACCATCGACTTCAGACTCAATCAATACAATCCAGTCGCGCGAGTTCATGAAATTGATGTTGATTTGGCATTCCCCGCTTGGCCATTGGATGCAGATTTGGGTGTCTGGATCAANGTCACAAATAGCAATGGTCAACCTGTAGCCAATCAAGATGTTGAGTTTAGATATGAAGTAGATCAAGACATTCGAACAGTGACCACTGCTGCAAATGGTAGCGCCTATGTTGAATTTGATACGGGTAACAGCCTTGATCCATCTCCGACNGGTGATGATTATGCCAGCCATGGTGTAATCGCGTGGATTCCTTCAACCGAAGAAATCGGCGTCACTACAATNACTTTGGATGAAAATTTGGTTGAGATTGATTTGGTTGCAGTCAGCAGTGGCGTATCAGTCACTCGAATGCGTGATGGTGTATCCCAACAACTCAACGCAATTACTGGATTCAACTCCATACCTGGTGACCAATTGACGTTCAGCGTTCCCGTACAGAATCAGGGTATTCTTTCGTCTCCAGCCACAACGCTGGAAATTCAGGCGCCTGATGGCTCGACCAGCCAAGTCAACGTTCCCTCGTTGGGTGCGCTTGGCGTATTCACTGCAGATGTTGCTTGGACCGTTCCAGCGAATCAGAACATCGGNGATGTCTTGATTCAATTCGTCGTCGACCCCTCTCAGACTGTTACAGCCGATGCGGATCGCTCAAACAATCAGGGTACATTCTCAATGTTTGTTGGAAGATTACCAACCGCAGATATTGCCAATGTGATTCCGAAACTAACCTTCGATATGATGGTCGTCGATGCCTCAATGTCAACCGACCCCGACGGGGGCAGTGTTACATGTTTGTTTGATTATGAATTGGAGAANGGTACCGTTGAATCCACGGTCTCAACCAACTGTCTACTAGAGCGACACTGGGAGAACGATGGTGAGTATTTGGTCAATCTAAGTGTGCTTGATGATGAAGGCGATGTAGATCGAAGTTCAGTTCTGGTCGTAATCAACAACCGGCCCGCAGTTGTCAATTTGGCCGTTAGTGAAACCTCGGTAAAGGTTGGAGAACCGGTGACATTCAATGCGCAAGACAACAGCGACATTGACACCACAACACCGGAAGCTCCCATCGACATGCTGTGGATGCCACCGGATGCGCCCAGTGGTCAACCGTATACCTGTACCCAGGGGCTGATTACACAAGCTTGCACGGTCACTCCAGAAGTGGAGGGTACATTCACCATGTCCTTCCGCGCGGTTGACGATGATTTTGCAGTCACCACTGAATCAATCAGTATCACNGTGACCAACATCGCCCCCTACAACGGGTCAATTCAATTGCGAGACGTTGAGACCAACACGATCCTTGAATCCAACAACATGCAGGTTTGGCACGTCGATGAGGACCAGCCACTTGAGTTGCTTGGATTTGTCGAAGATTCGCCAAATGACATGCCCTCGATTCGATGGGAATGGCAACCGGATTCACAAATTGACCCAAGTTGGTTTGAGACCACGAACGGACCCACCTCGGTGGTCCCCGTCAGCTGGTCAGAGAATGGGCCGCATGTGATTGTGATGCAGGCCTTTGACGACGACGGCGAGACCAGCGGCACCGTCAGTGGTTGGGTCATGGTCCACAACGTTGCACCAACCATCTCCGAATTTGATGAGCCACTTCCATTGTGGGAGGATGCTCGAACCCTGTTCACTTTGGAGTACAGCGATAGTGCCAGTGACATGGATTCTCTTGTCGCCTGTTGGGATTTGGATCCATACATCAATCTGGACCAAGAAGGCAGTTCAGATGATGACTGTGACATCACGGGCGCTACCATCAATTACAAGTGGTCTGAAGCCGGGACTTATCCTGCAATATTCCATGTCACCGATGACGATGGAGAGCGAACATCACAGATGGTCAATTTCACAGTGCGAAACCGGCAACCGGTTGCAGACATCTGGGTGAGTGAACTAGCTCCTAAGGCCGGCGAAATGTTTGGCCTTTCAGGCAATCTTTCAACCGATACACCAAGTGATCAAGAAAATCTAGTGTATNTATGGGATTTGGACACCTCCGTCGATTCAGATGGTGATTCCGACCCCACCAATGACATCGATGAAATTGGGATGGAAATTTGGGTCAAGTTCGACAAACCCGGTGAGCGCGGAATCCGATTGATGGTTTCTGATGAGCTTGAAACTTCCACCAAGGACTACACCGTTGCCGTCCTGGAAGATGACAGCGGCTTCTTCAGTTTTGGAGGCGGAGGTAGTTTNGTGACAACCATTGTCATCATCATGATGCTCATCTTGGCCGGTTTGCTCGGNATCTTGGCCTGGACNTCTCTACGTGGAAAAGGGGCTACTGAAGCNTGGGANGATGTGGCTGGAATGGGCTTTGGCTTGGAACAAGAGGCACCCATGGCCGCNCCACCNTCTGCAATGTTTGCAGAACCAGTGGCGCAGCCTCCCGCAGCTGAACCCACTCTAGATCCACTTGCAAGTTCAGGCCCACCACCTGTTCCAGCCGAAGGGTTGCCACCCGGCTGGACAATGGAGCAATGGGACCACTANGGGGCGCAATGGTTGGCTCAGCAGGCTGCAGCACAACCTCAGCCTACACCNACGCCCGCGCCNACNCCAACGGTTGCAGAAACNACNTCTCTCCCGNCATTTNCAGCCGAAGATGACTTNGACCTTGACTTCTGANNCNGTNTCATGCGCCGTCGNTTGTACGACTTTTTCGGTCTGCCTCAANTGCCGGATTCTGAACCGGCTGAGGNNNTCAATGAGGCNTTGCCNNTTGAGGTCTCACCCGNNCCCATCCANATCCCAAAACCGGTTCGNAAGNTNGAGCGAAAACCAGTNAAAGANTTGCGATTCCATGATTTGGGTTCCAAGCGTTGGATTGAATGGGCTTCCGCTCANCAGGGNNTGCCACGCCGNGGCTTNCGATACATTCGACCNGATGACATGCACCGNTTGCCCTTGGANGCNATCTCCNCNCGCCTCCATCAAGGCGATGTTTGNNTTGTCGATTTGAGTAGTCTAGCNCACATGGACAGTCAACGAAGTGCCCTNTCTCGACAAGTGCAAGANATGGCCAATTACGGNGGCCTNCCAGTNTTTGCATTGGACGATTCCAATCGCCTGTTNCTCATTCCGGGTCGAGGTTCTCGAATCGANACGGAAACCCATGAGTTGGGTGGAAATTCAATTATCGATTAATCTCGATAACTTCGNACATCAAATGACCAAGCCGAACCATCAGGGCCACTTGTCAATCGATCCCAGCCATATTGTGTGAGTAGAGGGCGCCAGGTTTCTGCATCCGGTGGCATGCCTCTTTTGGTGCCTTCATCCGGTCTCAAGATGTGGTTTACCTTCAAGATCGCCAAGGTTGCCACCGCCCCNGGNAGTGGGTGAAGTTCTGCGANTTCGCATTCCAANACTGCTGCCGAAAGAGGATGGTATGGNGGGTAATCGTTGGGCGATGGAACGGCTTCACTCAGACCATCCCATTCGCTGCGTTCAGGCGGATGTGCCTCGGCGGTTTCATTGACCAATTGAGCTGCATCCCAGGTCCCTGGCAATACCATGGCACTGATTTTCGAGCCATTGCGCAGGTTGACTAGGGTGTCACGCGGTCGTCCAGCTCGGTCTTGGCTTAGGGATACACCGATCAATGGTGGGGTGTTTGACAGCGATGCGACACTGGAAACCGGACACAAATTCGGAACCCCATTCTCTCCAACCGTTGAGAGCAACATCACCGGCCTTGGTGCAATCAGAGTGGACAGCCATGCAGCCCGTTCCGGATGTTCAAGATAATTTGTATCGATGTTCTCGATATCATCACCCATGGCTTCTCCAAAGAAGCTGGGACGCTTACGATCTTCTTCTCCATCGGTTTTGAACCAGTCATCGAGTTCACCTCTTTCAACTTCTGAAAGGGCGTATGCCGTGAAATCTCGGTAAGC
>PBPV01000046.1 GCA_002724815.1 Methanobacteriota archaeon
GGTGTGGACATTGCAACCATGCTCGATGTATTCGGAACACCTGACATGACCAAAGAAGAGGTGGAGGAGGCCGTTCGGGAAACAATTGCTCGTGCCGAAGTTTCCATCGATGCAGCCGAAGGAACCTTGCTGAATGGACCAATTCAGGGTGGAGTTCATGCTGATTTGAGGGCCAAAAGCGCAGTTGGGATGGCTGAGCATGGATTCGGTGTACACCCGATTGGTGGTATTGTTCCTTTGATGGAGCGTCAACGATATCGCGAACTCGTCGAAATCATTCTTGCCTGCCGGGAGCATATTCCTTGGAATCGCCCCGTACACATCTTTGGCTGTGGCCATCCACATCTCTTCCCGATTTGCGTCGCACTGGGTGCTGATTTGTTCGACTCTGCTGCATACGCTTTGTTTGCAAGAGATGATCGGATGTTGATGCCTTGGGGGACTGTCAAGCTTGGTGATTTAGCAGAGTTCCCAATTGCGACAGAAGCGTTGGCAGGACACACTCCAGCGAGTGTCATGGCGCTTGCCGACGACGCACGCTGCGAACTGTTGGCCCGACACAACTTGGAAGTCACTGCCTCGGAACTGGCTCGCTGTCGTCAAGCCATTCGTGATGGTACCATTTGGAAATTGGTCGAAGAACGAAGCCACACAAATGCCGCTTTGCGGGAGGCGACAGAGTATCTCTATGAGCACATGCCCGCGGGTTTGGTGTCCGCCACCAATCCACTTCGGGATGGGGGTGTGCGGACAAGTCAGGATTTACCAACTACACCACCTACTGTGGCCGCATTGGGGCGCCTCCTCACATCCTATGTGTCCGGTGCCAAGCAGGCCATTCTCGTCTCAGGTTCGCCCGGTCCTTGGAGGGACAAAATCGGAGGATTGGTTCACACCATTGCCCGAAGGTGGCCGGATGCGGAGGTCTTCATAGAGACGCCCATGGGTCTACTCCCCTACAGCCTAGAAGATGTTAGTCCTTGGACGCATTTGATGGGTCCTAAATCAATCTGGAGTTCGTTATCTGAAGAGGACATTGAATTCGATCTTGAAGCCATGTTGGGTGATGTCGAAAAGACCGTGAGGATTTCAATCGATAATGGAAAACAGATGAACTTGGAACTGATTGAGTCAGCCCTGGGTTCTAGCGTGGATCAAGAGGTTGAAAGAGTCGAACTTGACCGAAAGATGATTGCTGATAAAGTCCGCTATTTCCTTGATGTCGATGAACCCACTTCAGAAGACTTGATTTCGAACAGTACTTTTGTCTATAGTAAAACACATCGGGTCAGAAACGTGCATGCTTCAGACGGAGAGCATTTGCTGTCGCCAAGAATGCGAGATGGAGGTTTGAGTTTGACTTTGGAAGGGGCAAGACGCCTCCATGGGACGGCAATTCCAACCGTAGTTGTCAATGAAGATTCAGTTCCATTCACTCGCAAAGGACGAAATGTCATGCATGGATTCATTGTTGAAGTGAAGGGTGAGCTCACACCAGGATTGCCTTGCCTTGTCGAGGATCCGCATGGTGAATTCATTGGTCATGGTGTGTCCTTGTGTACGGCCGATGAGGTCGCCTGCTTCACCAAAGGCATCGCCATCAAGATTCGCGATGGTATCGGGGATTAGTCACCCATGCTGGGGCATGGTTCATAGAGCATCTTCAGGTCAGTACCCCCGACGATTCATAGAATCGGCGGGGGGAGTCAGTTGACAGAGGATTGGATTATTCAAACCAATGACCTCGTCAAGAAGTACGGTGAACACGTTGCACTCGACAGTGTAAACATCTCTGTGAAAGCCGGTGCAACTGGATTACTGGGGCCCAATGGGGCTGGAAAATCAACGCTTCTGAAGACGATTCTTGGTCTGATTGCATTGACAAGCGGTGGAGGCAAAGTTTTGGGCCATGATATCGCAACAGAGGGGGCTAAAATCCGACAACGAATTGGGTACATGCCCGAATACGATTGTCTGACCCCTGATATGCCGGCCATTGACCAAGTGCGCTACTCCGGAGAATTGCTTGGAATGAATCCATTTGCTGCTACCCAGCGTGCTCACGAAGTATTGGAGTATGTGGGCCTCAAGGATCAGCGATACCGACAAATTTCGACATATAGCACGGGAATGGAACAGTCCGCAAAGTTGGCTTGTGCCTTGATTCATGACCCTGACCTTCTCATCTGCGACGAACCAACCAATGGCTTGGATGCTCGATCTCGAACATTCATGTTGGATACTCTGTTTCAAGTGGTCAAACAAGGCGGCCGTTCAATCATCATGAGCAGTCACCTCATGGATGATGTCGAGCGGATTTGCGACCGAATGTTGATGATTCACAAAGGACAGGTAATCGCTCAGGGTCGAATTGAAGATCTCAAGGCCATTGATCGTGAAATCGAAATTTTCGTTTGGGGTGGAGCCAGTAAACTCGAAGAGAAATTGAACGACATGGGCCAATCTGTACGTCGAACTGGAAGGGTCATGCGAATTACTCGTGTNGANGATTCCACTTACGGTACGATTATTGAAGCCGCGGCGAAAACCGGTGTTCAGATTCGAAAAATGCAGGATTACGAGCCCAGTTTGGAAGATCTCTTCATTGTCATCATGGATCGTTTGGGATACACGGTCAAATCAAGTAGTGATTTGCTGGAAAGCTCAACTCCTGCAATGGACAATGCTGCCAATCAGGGGAGGCAAATCGCATGACTGAGGACGAATCTTTCGACTTAGGCGATCTTCTACCTCAGGCGCCCGACACGCCTCCTGTCTCTGAAAAAGAAGCTGAATTTATGGGCGAATCGGGTCTTGCTGTGACTGGAAAAGCGCGCATGGAAGCGGCCTATGGCACAGATGAGGGNGAAGGNCAAAACGTCGCGATTGTCGCCCAGAGTGCTTCGGTCGAGGCGGGAACAATCTTCCATCAAATCTACCGGCCATGGCGTGGAGTTCTCAATCCTCGATGGGTTCGAAATTGGTCCATTCTACGCCACCACGTCTACGGTTTGTTCACCAAGGGACACCGCCCCTGGCCCTTATCNACAAAGCTGCTCATCGTGTTGATTTTATTCGGTTCATTTCTACCCATTTTTTCGCTCCTCTTGGCCGTCCTCACGAATATTGAATTCCTGATGGAATTCTATGGGATTAATCGAGCCAATCTGTGGGGGCATGTGCTAGGGACTTTCCACAACACCTGTTGTTGGCCCCTGTTGACTGCAGTGGTCGTGGGNGGCTTGATTTCAGAGGACCGTCAGCACGGCACTTCTGCAATTTATTTCTCAAGACCGGTTACAAGAACGGATTACACTCTGATGAAATTCCTCTCTGCAGCCTCCATTTTGTCATTGGTGATTGTCATTTCTTACTGCGCATACTTTGCAGCAGGAATTGTTCTCAACAATGAAGGCTGGGCCTTCCTTCTGGATACAACGACCTACTTCATCGGTGGATTGGTGGTNGCCATCATGCTGGTGTTCACCTTCACCAGNATCGGGTTGGCCCTCTCTAGCCTNAGTACGGGGCGATTCTTCCCAGCAGCATCTTTCCTNGGAGTCATTTTCGGAACCCGAATNTTGGCCTTCCTCATCAAACTCCTATTTGAGCGAGATACGCTGTACTTGATCAGCCCATACGACAACCTAGCCCATACTGGGCAATGGATGATGGGCCTGAATCCGACCTATGATTTCCCCGTCGCATGGTCATTTGTGGTTCTGCTAGTGATGAATGCCGTCTCTCTGTATGTACTCATCAGTCGTGTGAATTCTCTGGAGGTGACGCGTGAATGATGCCTGACATGCAACAAGTGGGTGAAGGGCAGCCCAACCAGGAATGGCAGAAGATTCCAGAGGCTCCNGCAATCATGGTTGACCACGTCTCCAAATGGTACGGTCAAGTCATTGGATTGAATGATGTGAGTTTGGCCATCAGCGGAGGTGTTACCGGCGTTCTTGGGATGAATGGTGCTGGCAAGTCGACCTTGCTGAAGATGATTGTAGGTCGCATTCAACCCAGTCAAGGACAGATTCGGTTGTTTGGCACGGACCCCTTCAAGAATCCCGCTCCATACCACCGCCTGGGCTACGTCAGTGAGTCAGAGAAGTTGTATGATTGGATGACGGGATTGGATTTCGTCACCACCCTCGCCCGCCTTCATGGAAATACGCGTGACGAGGCCAAAGAGAAGGCCTTGCATGTATTGGATTTCGTGGGCCTAACCGATGTGGCCAACAAGGAGATTGGCAAGTACAGCAAAGGGATGCGCCAACGCGTGAAGATTGCTCATGCATTGGTCAATGATCCCGATTTGATTGTTCTAGATGAACCACTTCAGGGCTGTGACCCTCTCGCTCGGACCACGATCATGAATGTCATTCGTGAATTGGGCGCCATGGGTAAAACAATCATCGTCACCAGTCATATCCTTTCAGAAATTGAGCGCATCACCGAGCAAATCGTGATTCTCCACAATGGTCGATTGCTGGCTCTAGGCAACCTCCATGCGATTCGAGAGTTGCTTGATCACATTCCACATCGAATCCTGTTGAGGACACCGAATCCACGTGAGTTGGGGCGAACGGTATTGCACCANCCCTCCGTTTACGGTGTAAGATTCCCCAATCCTCAGGAACTGATAATCGAAACCAACAACCTATCCGATGTGCATCAAGGATTGCCTGCTCTCATCNTTGAATCAGGGGTCCAAGTCACTGCCATTGAAAATCCAGATGACAATTTGGAATCCTTGCTGGGCTACTTAATTGGAGGTCGTTCGTAATGCAGCCACCTCCCCAAATGACTCCGGGTCCCCCCAAGCGCAATCTCTCTGAAACCGTCTGGACAAAGCTAGATCGTAAGGCGACGGCAGTTGCCGAATTTACCATGCGACAATATCGGAAGAAACGCTCGACGTGGGTGTTGGGTTCCATCGGAATGATTCTAGTAAGCATCGTCTTACTTTTCTATATCGACGCCATGTCTGAAGGGCCGAATCTACCCGAATGGATTTCTGATAACGATGGAGACGGACTGATTGATGAGGACCCATCTGAGTGGGATGGNTCTCAATTGAAGAGTGTTGGCGATGTTGACAATGATGGGGATTGTTGGGCCCGAGAACCGTTTGATCGAGATTGGAATGGAGATGGGATTGATTGTAACGTGATTTACAATTACGATAGCAATGGGGTTTTGGTTTCGATTGATGCTGACCCCAATGTCGATGAAGATCCCAGTGAAGCCGTATTTTTGGAGGAGACTGTCCATCGTTCATTCCTTGTTGGGTTCGCGAAGTTTGGGTTTATTTTCGTCCTAGGTCTCTTCCTTCCAATGTTCTTNGCCACGGGTCTTATTCGAAATGAGCAGGAGGCAGGGACGCTGCATTACCTCGTCGGCAAGCCAATTGCAAGGGCTGAAATTTTGATGTATAGGGTCCTTGGATTCTTAGGGATTGCTTGGCCTTACTTCATCGGTCTCATTTTGCTCTGTGCACTGGTCACCGGNTTCTTCGGTCCCGGTGACTCAATATTCCGATTTTCAGATTTAGGCATCTGGTTTGGAATCATGTTGGCCGTATTGTTGGCCGTGTTGGTTTATTCTGTGATTTTCGTCACGTTCGGTTTGATTGGACGAAAGTTTGGATACATTGCAGTGTTCTTCTATGCGACGTTTGAATTCTTCATGTTACTCTTGGGGACAGCGAGTAGTGGTTCTTCAGTACGAATGAAGGCATTGACGTCGATGTCGGTCTCATTTTGGTGTACGGAAATCATCAATTCTACAGCTTGGCTGGTCTGGGGCGATTGGAACTATTGGAACGGNCTCACAAAATTACCGGCTTGGTCACAGGGNGATTTCAATCCGTTGGAACTCGCACTTTGGGGGATCTGGGGTACGCCCTTCCCGACTTCAAATCCTCTTCTGAACATGGCCCTGTCAATTGTTGTTCTTCTGATGATTACCGGTGTGGGTATTTTGATTGGACAATCGATGTTCAAAAAGCGTGAATTGCATTGAGGTGATTAAATCCAACCACAACCCCCTGAGACCTTTGGAGGCGATTTGTCCTCATTATGGAGATTGGATACATTGCCTCCATTGCGCCGTCTTTCTTGGTGGTGGTGGTGGTGGTTGATCGTCCTACCCGATGCCAAGAACCCAAAGCGAAGCCGGCAACTGATGGTATTGTGGTCAACCAAAGATGCCCCTCATGTTCGCGTCAATGAGCACGAATGGAAACCTGAGGGGCGCTTTCACATTGATGAGAATGGTCGACACACTTTGCCGGGCATGGTTTGTGCATGGTGGTATGATGGCGAGGATATGCATGAGCCCTATCTAATGCATGAGGCACGAATTGTGGCGATGGATGGCCAACATCCCGACTGGCCAGGCACGGGTGAATTCCCGGGTTCGGGGGCAGTCGTGCCAGTCGCGACCGAGGATTTGTCCATGGGTCTCTCAGACGATGGCAGCTATTTCTGGTTGAAATGCAAAGGCGATTCATCCGCAGTTGAAAACGGAGCACCAGAACAATTCGATTTGAAAATCACTCCTTGGACCAAAGCCGCTTCCTCGGCAGCATATTCGAACAACGTGTTTGGCAACTCAATGGGTTACGATATCATTCGTTTGCATGCCTGTAAATGCCACGGAATGGTCGGGAAAGACTCTGTGCAAGGATCAGCTTACTTCCAGAAAGTTACCGTACAGGCTCCTTCGATTCCGTGGTTTTGGGGGTTCTTACATTTCAGCGATGGCACCTATCTTGATTGGTTTATTCCGCATGCATCTTTTTCGATGACTGCTAGAGATTCCAGGGCATGGAAATTACGCGATGTAGCGCAATTTCCGCTCCGGACTGCAGGTTTACTTCACGACGAGAAACGAGGTCGAAGTGAACGATTTGAGCGCTGCGAAGTTGAATTGCTCCCTCCTGAATCGGATTCGGATTGCGATGCCCACGGTGAGTTGCTTCCACGATTTTCCATTCGAGTTTGGAACGGTCGAACTCAGGTTGGTCTCAAAGTAAAGGCGGCGAACCGAGCCCATTGGACCTTTGATCAACCGACAAGGGCCGGCCTTGTGAGCCACTTGACTTACAACGAGTATCCATTAGAGGTTGAATCCCTGACCATTCTCGATGAGAAGGGTGTGCGGACCCTAGATGACTTCGAATGGGTACATGGCAACGCGGAGCATGCTTGGGGATTGCTGCATTGAGCGAACTTGAAGAGAATCTACCATAGCATGAAATACTGCGCTGTCTAATTCACGTATACACAGAGGCATTCCCATGACTGAAGAAGAGACCATTCCTTCGATGATGCCATCGATGGCTCCCGCAGAAGATGAAGAAGAATCCGCTCCAATGACCGATGAGGAAGTGGCTGCAAAAACACAAGCACGCCTGCAGAAAAAGCTGCGTGTGGGCGATGGCGAAGATATTCTTCTAACTCGCCGTTGTTCGATTTTTGCATTCATGCCGATGTACATTATCGGATTCATGATTCTTGGCATTCACCTTTTCTTCGATTGGGCATCGGCTCCAGATGACGCAACGTGGTACGAATCGGTGTTCTTTTTCCTCGTTGAAGCCAGTGGTTGGTTGAATGGCCTTGGCTTTGCCTTCGTGATGTTGTTTTTCACATGGATCAACCGCGTCATCAACCATCCGGCCAGTGGTCGTTGGGTGACTCTGTATCTGATCATCGTCTCAATTACACCCTTGGTCATCAACTTTGACACCTTGTTGTCCAACCTGCCCTTTGGCTTGGGGACCGAGCAAGAATTCATTCCGTTCGGATACGATATCGCGACCGCAGGAATTGTCTATTCCGCCATCTTCATGCTACTGACTTTCCTGTATCAGAAGAGTTTCTTGTATGCTGTGACTTCGGAGAGAATCATCCACTACCAATGGTTCCTTTACGAAAGAGATGCACATCGGGTATTGCACGAAGACATCGTCAAGGTTCACACCAAGCGTACTCCAATGGGAGCGGTTTTCGGCTACAATACGATTTACTGTGACATTGGAGACGGGTCTCATTTGAGCACCGAATCGGTCGGAGGGGGTGTAGCCATCCCTGGTGGTGGTACAACAACGACAACCAATGCAGAGGGTGAAGTCAAGAAGGGTTGGAGCGTGTTCAGCATGTTGCGCAAGATGATTTTCTTCGCAACATTCCAACGTACCATCAAGACCGAGCGCTTCACACCCGACCAATCCTTCTACGGAATTCGTCAATGGGAAGAGGCATTTGACCTCATCAACAAGTTGCAGCATGAGAATTCCATGGCAACCAAGCAGGATCAACAACTTGAGGTTTTGATGCAGATGAAGGACATGTTGAGCAACAACCCTGAGGCGGCTGAAGGCGAAGAGATTGACGATCTACTCGGTGACATTTGAGTGAATGTCTATCGCCGCTTCATTCATAGGGAGATTCGAGCCCGCACGGGTTAATGTCAGACGAGATTATGGTCAAAGCCGCGCAAGCGATGTCCGCTGGAGATTTCAAAGGAGCCATGGATGTATTCCAGGGACTCATTGATTCAGAACCGGAAAACCCCATTGGTCACTATGGATGGGCTGAAGCCGCATTCATGCGCCTATCCATCGATATGGAAGAAGATGTCCCAGCAGGTAAAATCATGCAAGTATACAAGAAAGCAATGGCGCTTGATGAGGATAATCTCGAGTATGTTGCCAGCTTCGCGAACTTCTGCTTAGATTGTGGTCGTATTCCAATGGCCATCAAGGAATACCAGCGTTTGGAGAAAATGGCAGATTTGGCTGAAATCCCAGTCGAAGACACACTCTTCGATGCGAGTCGCCTGATTGTTGACGCCATTGAGCGTGTTGGGCAAGGCAGAGATGAACCGATGATCCAGCCATGGTTGAAACAAGCCCTTGTTTGGGCAGTCGGTGGCCTCGGCTATAGTGCCGAAGATGCCATCGCCACCCTATCGAGCGAGTGAGGGGCCACCATGGCTGAGGCGGTGCGAATCGCCGTTGCTGTTGGATACCTGGGTCGTGGATATTCAGGTTCTCAAGTTCAACCTGATGTCCCCACCGTTCAGGGTGAATTGGAAGCTGCACTCTTCCATCTCAATTGGGCTAAGCGTGGCACACATCCAGTAACCCTCTCGAGTCGAACCGATGGTGGCGTTGATGCCAGAATGAACATCGCCAGTTTTGACATCTCACCAGAGATTTGGGAGAGTGGGGGTGAGCGAGCGATGATTACGGCCTTGAACGATCTATTGCCAACCGATATCCGAGTCTGGGCAGCACAGCAAGTCGCATTGGATTTCCAGACCCGAAATGCATCCTCAAGGACGTATCTGTACCGGTTACAAGCCCTGGAAGGTTGGCCTAATGCAACGGTTGAGGAATTGGATTCTTGGTGCAAGGTATTCATCGGCGAACATGATTTCCGCAATTTTTGTCGACCCCAGGAGGGACGTACGACTATCAAACGAGTCTTGCATTGTGAGCCTTGGCTCGATACATCTGGTAATATTCTAGGATTTTCGATTGAGGCGGAAGGGTTTGTTTGGAACCAAGTCCGTCGGATTGCGTCAGCGTTGCTGGGTTTGGCAAGAAACCGCTGGACCATTGAAGACCTCAAATCAGCCTTGACCTGTCCAGATGTACCGGCAGATTTTGGGCGATCAAGTCCAGAGTGGCTGACCTTGTGGCTCATCGATCACCCCTCCGCCCCACATCTCGTTGAGAAAGCAAAGGATGCCTTTGAGTTGCCACTGGTGGCCGAACCACCTGCAACCGGGCGCGCGTTTCGTTTGTGGGCAAGCAAGGCGAGGGGTGAGCAGGATCAATTGCACCAATCTGCTTGGCTGGCACACCTCAGTGCGCGGTGAGAGTGACTTCATCCCCATCTGNGAGTCCCAACTTTTCTCGNAGATAATCCACGGAAATCACTTCGACAACATCGATGTGGCGGGTCANATCAGGAATCAAAATCGCGCATTCTATTTCCTCGTTTGAATCGGATTTCCTNAATGTNGCTAGGAAAGCAGTCGCTCCACCAAATGATCTTCCTTCTCTAAGGAATCCGCGAATTCGATGCGCATTGATTGTGGAGACATCAATGGATTCAGACTGCGCCTTGACATCCGANTCGATATCGAGTGTATCGATGCCTGAACAGTTACGCAGTGCAACATATTTGGAGAAGTGTTCACCACTGACTTGTACGTTTAGGGTNCCCGGCCAAACCTCTCGACCTAAGAGTTCCTGGAATTGAGATTGGTAGTGCTCTTGAGCCATGAAAACCTGAGCGCGCCCGAGGCCACTGCTGACGCTTCCTCTGAGCTCCATGAGGGGGGCGCGCAGACTTTACCCTATAACGATTCAAGCGTGAAGGAATCCCCATCATTGGCGATGGACCATCCCATGCCTCTCACAATCTGACTCTGTTCAGATTGAGGGTTACACAGTGGATTGGTGTGGTTGAGGTGGAAAAATCGAATGTCTGGGTCTTCAGATTGTTTTACCCCCAAACGTTGCAAGGATTCTTCTATGGTTGGGTGAGGAATTTCTTGCATGTCACGATTCTGCAGTTCATCTGCGCTCCAAAACGTTCCATCTAGCAGCGCTACATCGACTCGCAATTGTGCCAACCACTCTCGAATGTCTCGTTGATTTAGAGTCTCTTTCCACGAATCATGATCGGGCAAAAAGAGCAAGCGCTCTCGGCCTGAATCGATTACTAAGGCGTGGCAGTCGCTAAATTCTGAACGATGGGGGACGGGAATCGGTTCAATGGTGAATCCACATTCAGTTGCAGGTCGAAATGCTACATTGCTCTGCCAAACATTGAGCGTAATCGACCCCTGTTCAATCAATGCAGCGTATGCAGGTGTTCTTTCGATATGCTGTGCCACCGATTGACTGCAATGGATCTTGATGCCACGTGCCCCCATCACTTCCTTACCGAGTAACCCCAATCCATCGATGTGACCCAAGTGTGCATGAGTAAGACTGATCGATTTTGGGATTGAGGGATGATGTCCTAAATCTTGCTTCCAAATCTGGAACTGCGTGTACATCATTCGACTGGCCTCGATTAAATGGTGACTGCCGTCTAGACCTGTAATGCCGAGGGCGACAGGGGTCCTAGGGTTTGTTTGAGCAATGTTACTGACACAACAATCTCTTTGGCAACCCGGCTGAGGAAAACCCCCATCTTGAGCCGTTCCAAGCACGGTCACACGGACTTCGCCCACATGGGGTCGTGCCATGTTGCGGTCATAATCTCTTGGCGTAAGCATCAACAGGCATAGCGGAGTGGCCCAAGCATGGCACGGGAACATCAGTGGATGGCAGAGCGCTACGAAGAGTTGGTCGCTGGAGGTCTGAATTGGGATCCACCGACTCTGGAAAGCGCAAGTGTACCTGAATGCACGGTTGATGGTCAACAGATGATTATGCTCTCAGCCAACAATTATCTCAATCTGACAACTCACCCAAAAGTGGTCGCAGCCATGATTGAAGCGACTCAAAAATACGGTGCCGGTAGTGGTTCCGTCCGGGCGATTTCCGGAACCATGGACATTCATTTGCAAGCTGAAGAAGCCGTGGCCAAATTCAAGGGCGTGGAGGCTAGTTTAATCTATAGTGCAGGGTACACAGCCAATGTCGGACTCATTCCAACGTTGGTTCAGGGAAAGCAGGATGTCATCATATCCGATGAATTGAATCACGGTTCAATCATCGATGGGGTCCGCTTGACGAAGGCCCAACGCGAGGTCTACCCACACAATGACATGGACGGCCTTGAGCAGGCTTTGAAAAATCACTCAGATGCAGATCGAAAACTCATCATTACCGATGGAGTATTTTCGATGGATGGTGACATCTGCCCCTTGGATGAGATTACTGAATTGGCTGAAGCCCATGATGCCATGGTGATGGTTGACGACTGTCATGGAGAAGGGGTCATGGGTAGTCGGGGCGCAGGTATTGTCGACCATTTTTCTCTCCAAGGTCGTGTTGATTTTGAAGTGGGGTCATTTTCCAAAGCCCTGGGAGTCCAAGGAGGCATCTTAGCCGGCAGTGCTCAAATGCGCTTGCATGCGTTGAATCATTCCCGTTCTTGGCTGCTTTCGGGTAGTCAACCACCCGGTGTTGCAGCAGCTCAGAAAGCCGCTGTAGAGGTATTGATGGATGAACCACAACACCATCAGCGTCTTTGGGAAAACACTCGAAAATTCCGAACCGAAATGGCTTCTCTTGGATTTGACTTGGGAGTTTCAACCACTCCCATTATCCCGGTCATGTGTGGGGAAAGTCGTGTTGCCAAAGACTTGGTCGTCGCTTTGCGTGACCAAGGCATCGTTGCCGGAGCCATTGTTTTCCCCATGGTGGCACGAGATGCGGCTCGCGTACGAAATCAATTGTCTGCAGGTTTGACTGATGTCCAATTGGACAGTGTTCTACGTGGTTACGAGCTGGCGGGGCGAAAGGTTGGCCTCATCTGATTATTCTTCAGAATCGGATTGGTACAGAACCGGTGGGTCTTCCTCAATCGAATCGATGACGACTTCCATGTCGGTGTCAGTTTCATCCATCTGGACTTCGGTTTCGGGCTCAGGGAGGTGTCCTTCAAACGGATCCAATCCTTCTTCAAGTCGGCAGAGAATTCTCCATCGGGGTGCCCATGAGAGGTGAATGTAGGCTGGACCCGGTGCCAAGAGTAAGAACCAGCCAAGGTATACGAGCCCATTTGCCAAGGCTTCTGAGATTTCTGATTCGATTCCAGTGACAAAGAAGATGCTGATGATTGACAAGCCAAGGAAGGGCATGGGGAANACCCATGCNCGTCGNAAGGAGANGGGTGGCCGGTGNAATATTGTCGCAAAGAAGAGCGAAANGTGNCCAACAATTGCAATNATNAGCATCANCAGCAANCCAAGAAATGCCCAATCNCGCAATGTATCNTGATTCCATCCATTCGAGTAGCCGATGGGCAACANNAGNGANATGGCNACCAAGAAACCATAGAATCCNCCNATGANTGCNGGNTGTGTNNTGGCTAGAGNTNGCTTGGCAAANCGTTGNGACAACTCNCCGCCNTCAATGAGTTGACGTTGTTCAGNNGGGAGGTCTTNGATGTCCTCTCTCCAACCCATACGCGGTTTGCGAATTGGTACGCATATTGTCTTACGGGTCAANGNAAGCCANCGATTCACGATTCTGGCTTNCCTTTGTCTNCGCCACTTTTCGANTGTTTGAACGCACGTAGAAGTGCACCAGGTTCGAAATCGAGACCACCTTCTTCGGTATCCAACCACTCTCGTTCGAGAACACCTTCAGCGGTTTTTTCCCTCTCTCGTGCGGCTTCGAATTCATCATCTGCTCCCTCTTCTCGGGTTTGAGCACTCGCAAGGGCCTGTGCCATATTGATGATTTTAATGACATCAACATCGGAAAAAGGCTCATTTTCACATCGTGCCAAAACTTCACCTTCACTGTCTCCGTCCCTCAGTAAGACTCGTTGCAAGAGTGGGTCTGCAGTGACAGCGATGCGAACATCGGTGTGTAGAGGAATCCACTTTTTCTCTTGATCGAAAACGTACACAGTGGTGTCTTCAACATCGTCTGAATGATGCCATGGGTGGCCCGATCCGATGGCTATGAAATCAAGTTCGCTTTTCTTCTTCTTTACGATCCCAACTCTCCATGCAGTGAGGATTAGTATCCATGCAGCGATTGGAAGAAAGCTATTCTCCATTCCAAATCCAAAAATCAGGAGTATTACTGAAAGAAATAAACTACCTGAAATTGACAAAAATAGTCCAATCTGCACTTCTCTTTTCGTATCGACCCAAGAGGTTCCAATTTCAGTGTTTGAGAGCAACACTGAATTTTCAGGTGCCTCGACCATACATCTCGCATGAGGTCAACTTCGTCAAGATTGCTGTTTGATTTTTACAGAATTTGCCACCAACTTGAATTGGTCCACATCGGAATGAAAGGGTTCCGATTCTGAATATAGACTGGACACATCAATGCCAAAGAGACCATCAATAACGGGCTCCAATTTCGCACTGGCCTTTGTCCATAAGTTTGTCACGCCTCGCACTTTCTTTCTCTCATGATTCAACAACATCGCAGCTATCTGGATCAATCCTTGGACACCGTCGACCAATTCTTGTCCAGCCACTCCTTTGAGAGATTTCCAAAGATCTTCCCAGTCTTCATGTGCATGCCAAAAACGTCCCGCGTTGAAGTGCTCCACTCCGGCATTGAGCCAATCGATTTGTTGCGAAGATAGTTCCACAAACCCCCTGAAACATTGCCATTGTTTGAACATCTCGGCGATTTCACTCTACCAATCGAATCGGGTTCCCGCCCCCTTTGGGGGGCGGTTGATTCAAGAGGCGTCCGAGGCGACGCACAGCGTCGGTGAGAGCGTGGTTGAACTTCCCAGGGGTAAAGTCAGTGAAACTCGACGCGGTGGCGTCGGGGTTCTGGAGCTCCTTTTGGTCGACATGCAGAAGCGTTCAGATACCGGGTACATTCGTTGTGAGGCGGGTGCACTGGGTGGCGCAATAGGCCAAATCACAGTGCGTCAAGGAACACCCTCTATGGCATTGTACGAAGATGCAGAAGGGAACGTATTGGTCGGCCATTCAGCCTTGGGGGCACTCCAAGAAGCAGCCTCTCTTGAAGGAAGTCAACTGACTCGCCATCATGAAATCGATTTGGATCGAATTGAATCTCTGAATCCGACTGCAATGCTTGACATGGCAGATGGAGATTTGCTTCCTTGGGGCGAAGACATTGAGGCCGAAGCTTGGTGGTCACGCCGACAACGTAAGCGACGACAATGGAAGCGACTCGATGCTTGGATGCCAGAGGAAGAAGATACGGCTGGTTCAGAGACAGAACTGCCTCCACTTCCATTCCACCCCGGGTCGGAACTCTTGCCTGGAATGGTGACCATGATTGATTCTCA
>PBPV01000047.1 GCA_002724815.1 Methanobacteriota archaeon
CATTGGTGCTACGATTTCTTTGATACTGTATCCTTTCATTGGATTCTTCTCGGTTATTACGATGCTGAGTGCAGGATTATGAGTTCCAAACCTCTTCCTAGAGATTGCTCGTCCCGCTTTATTCATAGGCGAATTCGGTTCGCCATTGTGCAATAGGTGCTTTTGATGTCTGACAACCCAATGCCGAAATTGTATGCAGAAGCAGTCGCAACGTTTGCCCTGACCTTCATCGGTGCAGGTGCAATTTGGATGGGAGGTGACCTCCTAACCGTTGCTGTGGCACATGGTATCATTCTCTCAGTCATGGTGACTGCGACGATGAATATCTCAGGAGCCCACATCAATCCAGCCATTACGATTGGATTCATGGCCACCAAGCGTATTGACTCAAAGTTGGGTGCCCAATACATTGCTGCACAACTGGCAGGTGCACTTCTTGCCGGTGGCATCCTATACTCGATAGGAGGCGGTGGCTTCGGGACTCCCGCTCCAGGCACCTTCCCGGGCGAAAATGGAGCGTTGGTGAATACCCAACAAGCCATCATGATTGAAGCGATTCTAACCTTCATCCTGATGACGGTCATCATGGGCACCGCAGTTGACAATCGTGCACCTGCAGGCATTGCCGGTTTTGGAATCGGTTTGGTCGTCATGGCAGACATCCTCATGGGTGGTCCATTGACGGGTGCTGCAATGAATCCTGCACGCTGGTTCGGTGTCTGGGTNTTCGGTGACATGGCAAACAACATTGATCTCGTCATTTACACCGTAGGCCCCATCCTAGGTGCCTTGCTGGGCGTCATGTTGTGGGACAAAATGACGCCCGATGAGTCTAGCGACTAAGCTCGATATTGACAGTGTTCACAATCCGAATTTCTCCCGGGCTCAGGTCCTTCAAGACATTCAGCAACTTCTTGCATGAGATTCTGGATTACTTTTCGTTCAGTAGAGGATACATCAACTGCGAAGAAGTCCCTTGAGAATTCAACCATTGGCCCATCTGTTGCATTTACCGGATACAAATGAGCGAGATATGCTTCATCCCTGACAGGGATTGAATTTGATTCCATAATCCATGCATATGCTGCCATTTGGCGAATAGCGGAAGGATGCGGACCTTTATCTGATGATTTCTTTGAAGCCTTGGTCTTGAAATCGACAATTACGTTTAGCCCATTGTCATCGACCAACATTTCATCCATCGTTCCGAATAATGTGTAATGACATCCTTTCTTCGAAATAATGTGATCTTTGGGATCTAATTGTATTCTTTTGCTAACCAAGTCTACATCTGAAGACATTGTCCAACCTTTGAATCTAGGATCTGAAGATATTTCGGTTGGTACTGTACCAGCATCTGCGTGTCTTCGATAGTATGTTCGGAATGTTGTATCGATACCTATTGGCAGTCCAGCCATGATACCAGTTGGTTTTTTGATTCCTGCATTGTGTTCCAACCAATAGCAGCAAGCACAATCACAAAAAGAACCCAATTGTGATGGTGAAATTTTGAATGGTTTATCTTGAGTTCCTTTCCCTTGTGGCATGCCGTTTCCCCTCACATGTTACGGCGATATTGGCCACCGACTTCGAACAATGCGTCTGTGATTTGACCCAAGCTGGCAACCTTCACGGTCTCCATCAGTTCGGCAAAGACATTGCCTCCAGTTCGTGCAACCTCTTGCAGACGAGCCAACGCTTCGGGTGTAGCATGGGCATGAGTCTTGTGGAATTGTGCGAGGCGAGATAGACAGCCCTGCTTTTCCTCAGGAGTGGCACGAGCCAATTCCATGTCAAAATCGTCTGCACTGGATTCATCAAACGCGGCTGCGTTGGGATTCTCAAAGAAGTTGACACCNGTGATGGGCAATTCTCCAGAGTGCTTTTGCTCCTCATAGTACAGTGACTCATCTTGGATTTTACCGCGCTGGTACATGGTCTCCATGGCGCCGAGAACACCTCCACGCTCTGCGATTCGCTCAAATTCGGCAAGAACCGCTTCTTCGACAAGATCGGTCAATTCGTCGACGATGAATGAACCCTGGAGTGGATTCTCGGTCTTGGTCCAGCCACTCTCTTTGTTGACAATAAGTTGGACGGCCAAGGCTCTGCGAACACTTTCCTCTGTAGGTGTAGTGATGGCCTCATCATAGGCATTGGTGTGCAAACTATTGGCTTGATCTTGGACTGCGAGCAATGCTTGGAGAGTTGTCCGAATATCGTTGAAGTCGATTTCCTGTGCGTGAAGTGAGCGGCCCGAAGTCTGGATGTGATACTTCAACTTCTGAGAGCGCTCATTGCCGCCGTACAAATCTCTCATGGCAACCGACCAAATTCGCCGTGCAACACGACCAATCACGGTATATTCCGGATCCAACCCATTGGAGAAGAAGAAAGACAAATTTGGTGCAAATTCATCGATATCCATGCCTCGGCTTCGATAATATTCGACGTAGGTGAAACCATTTGCAAGTGTGAATGCGAGTTGACTAATCGGGTTGGCGCCCGCCTCAGCGATGTGATATCCNGAAATGCTGACAGAGTAGTGGTTTCGAACTCCTTGGTCNATGTAGTATTGCTGCACATCNCCCATCAGNTTGAGACTAAACTCAGTNGAGAANATGCANGTNTTCTGNGCTTGGTCCTCCTTGAGGATGTCTGCTTGCACCGTTCCACGAACCGTNTGNAANGTCNTCNNNGNAANCNCTGCATNCTCTNCTTCNGTTGGGNTCNCGNNCNTTNTCTTCNNNAAANTTNGNNACCTGNTGTCGAATGGCGGCATTGAAGAACATCGCGAGGATAATCGCAGCAGGTCCATTGATGGTCATNGAGACACTGGTGTTTGGNTCNCANANNTCGAATCCATCGAACAGCGTACTCATCTCGTCTACAGTGTAGATGCTGACNCCCGATTCACCGACCTTCCCATAGATGTCAGGTCGAGTGTGTGGGTCTCTTCCATACAAGGTGACGCTATCGAAAGCGGTTGACAATCGNGCGTAATCCTCNCCCTTGGANAGATAGTGGAATCGCTTGTTNGTTCGAGAGGCNGGTCCCTCNCCNGCAAACATTCGGGTGGGCAATTCATCGGCNCGNTTGAANGGNAANACTCCAGCGGTGTANGGGAANGTNCCNGGTACATTTTCACGNCGTAGCCANCCNAGCAAATCNCCNGCATCNGCAAANTTTGGNAANGCCACCNTNGGNATGCTTGNGTGGGCNANAGATTNNGTNGTTGTNTCNACNGAGAANTCNCNNCCTCTGACTTGGTAAGTGTAGGTNCCNCTNCGATANTGNGNNGCTTTTTCTTCGTANCCAGCAATCATCGACCAGACCATNGGATGNATGGTATTTCGAATCTCATCAGCCTGGATNCGGATGTCGGCCACCGCAGCNGCNGCTCCGGTGGAAAGTGTNCTNCCTGTTCCATCCGCCAAACTGGACATGTGTCGTGCGGTGGCTTCCAATTGCTGGACTAAACGAACTTTCTGCGACATTTCATCGGTTCGAGAATGGTAATTGCGAACCGTACGAGAAATATCTGCGAGGTAGTGAATTCGCTCTGGTGGGATGATGTGCTGAGGCTCTGGCATCCCACTCTCGGGCAACTGTGGCTGTCTTGCTGCGAGAATCATTCCATGGCGTTCGGAAAGAATCAGAGAAAGCCTTTCCCAAAGCAAATCAACACCTGGGTCGGCAAACTGGTTGGCGATGGTTGGAATCACGGGGAGGGCAGAATCATCCATTTCAAACAAATTCCGATTGCGCTTAACTTGCTTTCGAATGGCCCTAAGCGCATCTTCAGCACCCCGTTTCTCAAACTTGTTGAGTACCACTAGATCCGCCACATCAAGCATCTCGATTTTCTCCAACTGTGTGTGGGCACCAAATTCACTGGTCATCACATACAAACTAATGTCGCTGACATCCGTGATTGCATCGCTACCTTGGCCGATTCCACTGGTTTCAACAAAGATCAGGTCGTACCCTACCGCTTGGCAAACTTCGATAGCTTCTCGGGTTTTTTCGGAGAGTTCCTTGCCGCTTGCTCGACTGGCTAAACTTCGCATGAAGAGTCGGTCACTGACCAATGTGTTCATCCGAATTCGATCGCCGAGAAGTGCTCCTCCGGTTCTCTTTCGAGTTGGATCTGTGCACAGCAAAGCAACGTTCAGTTGTGGATTTTGAGTGGTGATTCTGCGCATTAATTCATCCAATAGACTGGATTTCCCTGCGCCACCAGTCCCAGTGAATCCAATGACTGGAACACGTGTTTCGATTGGACGGCTTCGACAGTTTTTCAGGGCTTGAGCGAATGAGACAGGATCGGCATTTTCNGCCATGGAGATCAGGCGGGCAACCTTCTGNCGTTGCTCTGGAGTCACAGGTTTGTCTAGAGCATCGTTGTGAGCCATCAGGTTGCATTCACTCGCTTGCTTGACCAAATCATCAATCATGCCAAGTAGTCCCATTTGGCGACCATCATCTGGAGAATAGATTCGGGTGATTCCAGCAGCATGTAAATCCCGTATTTCTGGAGGAGTGATGGTTCCACCGCCGCCTCCGAAGATGCGTATATCTTCGCGACCTGCGGCATCGAGCAATTCTCGAATATAGGTGAAATATTCCATATGTCCACCCTGATATGAGGTCAGGGCCACGGCATGAGCGTCTTCCTCAATGGCCGCCTTGACGACATCGAGTGCACTGCGGTCATGGCCGAGGTGAATCACTTCACAGCCCGCAGCTTGGATCAANCGACGCATGACGTTGATTGCTGCATCGTGTCCATCAAACAGTGAGGCTGCAGTNACNACACGCAGNGGNATNCCNGANGCATCAAAGGCNCTGCTGAGGTCNTCAGTNGANGGTGCNGANGCNCCAGTCGCCATNCANTNNCGAGTNNANTACAACGCTTGAGTNCATCGGCGGTGGCCGTAGGCCACCGTGCGCATACGCGAGAGGTTTGGTTTCACGCGTACATCTGTTCGATTTCATCCGACCAGTTTTCACGAATTTGAATCCGNCGAATCTTGAGTGTTGGAGTNAACTCNCCATCATCGACAGTGAAATCTCGAGGCAAGATGGTGAACTTTTTGACCTGCTCCGGTGGTGCGAATTGCTTGTTCAATTCCATCACTTGAGCTTCGATTTCAGCATGAATATCTGCGCTACCTGTGTACTCTGAAAGTTGGTGCCCTTGTTCATTTAGTAGGGCGATTTGCTGGGCAGGATCTTTGGGCAGATGGGCTCCGTCCATGCCAAACTTATCTCGCAAAATGGCGGAGACATCCAACGTGACTAAACCACTACAGAACTTNCGTGCATCTCCAACCAAGAAGAATTGTGAAATCAGNGGNATTCCCTTCATNGTTTCTTCAATGACGAGAGGTGCGATGTTCTTGCCACCAGAACTGACGTACAATTCCTTCTTTCGTCCGGTGATGGTTACGTATCCATCGGAATCAATTTTCCCGATGTCTCCGGAACGAAGCCAATCGCCATCCATGACTTCAGCCGTGGCTTCAGGATTGTTGTAATATCCCTTCATCACGTGACGCCCACGGAACATGATTTCACCATCAGTATCGGTTTTGAGTTCAGTTCCACCCGGCAAAGTNCGGCCGACCGAACCGATTTTCATGTTNCCCTTGTAGTTGATTGAGGCACCCGCGGTAGTCTCGGTCATTCCGTATCCTTCGTACAATGGTACACCAATGTGATGGAACAATTTCAGGATATCNGGATTGATGGGTGCTGCACCCGTAATNGCNTACTTGCAGTTGACCATCCCAATCTTGCGCTTGACAGCCTTTTGCAAGACCTTCTTCAAACCAGGAATCTTCAATCCAATTCGAATGATGGCCTTGGAATCCAAGGTACTCTTCAGGTTCGAGTAGACCTTCTCGTAAATTCGAGGGACACCGATGAAGAGCGCAGGTTGCACCTTCTTGGCGTAATCTACCGCGTGCAATGCATTGTCAACCACATGGAGATGCATTGCATCACGAATCCAAAGATGGTTGTCNGCAACCTGTCCGAAAACGTGGGCTAGCGGCAACCATGAAACATATCCGTCACCGGGGGAAAATCGAATGAACTTCTCGATACAATCCAATTCAAATGTGAAGTTGTCATAAGTCAATTCGACACCTTTNGGATTTCCAGTGGTNCCCGANGTGTAGATGAGNGCACAGGTGTCTTGTAGATCGACTCCATTCATCCTCTCCTTGATGACTGATGTTTCNACGCCTTCGCCTTTGGCCAAGAAATCAGACCAAGACATGGCCCGATCAGATTCCATGGAGCCGGAATCCTCGAGNACGACCGCATTCTGAATCAANGGGAGGTTACNCATGATTTTGTCCATGCGGGTGTTGGGCATTTTTTCCGGATCATTCCCACCTTGTGGGTTGGTTCCNACGAAGACAAACTTGGATTCGGAGTTTCCAACGACCCACTCGACTTCTTCGGGTGAACAAGTGTGGTATACACCCACGGCCACTCCGTTCAACATCTGGGATGCCGCATACAGGAGAAACCATTCGGGCCGGTTGTATGAGTATATGCTCAACTTGTCATGCTTCTCATACCCCATCGCATGCAATGACTTGGCGATGGCNAGAGTTTTCTCTAAGACCTCTGACCAAGTATCGGTATTCCATTGCCATTCCTCTCCTCTGACGGCCTCGCCTTTTCGGGTGGACATCGCTGGCATGTTGCCGTACTTTTCTGCATTTTGAAACAGGTATTGGGGTGTTATCATGCAATCGCCTAGGCCAAAGGCCTCACTTAACATTCTCCCCTACGGACTGAGCCATCAAATTCCGAGTTTTTGCTTGAATGCCGCCCGCCAATCAGCCCCACCATTGCGGTTTGCAAATGGCGATGCAGGACTCGGGTGAGGGACCCAATCAACCTCAATATCGTCAAACAATGCAGCCGCCTGTTTTTGCGCGTAACGACCCACACCGATGACTCGTTCAATGCCCATGGCAGAAACCACGGTTTGGAGATGTTGATCACACAGGCGCTTGAGCTCCCGGGATGCATTGCCCGTCAACTTGTCTGGCGTGATGTTTTGCCCCGCTTCGTTAAACATCCAAAGTGGACAATGATTGACAATGTAGAGTACTTTACTCACCTCTTCTGGAGTTGCAAAATGTTCNGCCAATGATGACCAAATTCTCCGTCCACTGACTTCCGGCTTCGGACATTCCAGGCCATACACGGTTCTCTTCGGATGGATTCTGTTCGGCTGCTTAACTTCATGGCCGGTAATCGACAAAAAGTCTCGAACTTGTTCGGGACAACCAAATGGAACTCCGGTATTGCCCATCCCATGTCCTGGGTTCATGCCCACAAGCAGCATCTTCGCGCCATTCCCAGAAAATCGCTCGATCCATTCCTTGTGAGGTTTCCAAGCATAATCTAGGGGATTGTAGACCCAATCGATTTGTTTGCAATCCTTGAGCAGAGCATCCGTCAAATCATTGGTTGAATCACGCAAAATTTCAGCCGCTTCAAGAATTGCTTTCATTCTCTCACGCCTTTCCTTTCCGCCGTAGATAGTCGGAGTAATTACCAGGATGCACGACAATCGTCCCATCACCGGGGAGTTCCCAAATCGTATCGCATACTTGGTCGAGGAACCAACGATCGTGACTGACCGTCATGATGCAACCATCNTAGTTTTGCAGAGTTTCTTCCAGTGCTTCCTTGGCATCCGTATCCAAATGATTGGTAGGTTCATCCAACAACAGCATGTTGTTTTCTTCAAGGAGCAATTTGAGCATGGCAATACGAGCTCGCTCTCCTCCACTCAATTTCTTGAGTGGTGTCGAAACCATTTCTTTGGTAAATTGGAATTGACCTAACATTGCCCGTATGTCTCCATAGTCCATTCTGGGCTTGAGTTTCTGGACTTGCTCCACAGGTGTCAAATCAAAGTCGAGTGTTCGATGATCTTGGTGGAAGTAACCAATTTCAACACCAGGTCGCACGTCAATAACGCCGTCATCCAGTTGGATTTCTTTGTTGATGATTCTGAGCAGTGTGGTCTTTCCAGCACCATTGGCACCGACAATACCGATTTTTTGCCCGCGCCGAACTCCAATCTCAACCTTGTTGAGAATGGGACGATTCAACCCCTCAAACTTGAGCGTGGCCTGTTTGAAGTCCAAGACATCAAGGCTGGATTTTTCTGTGGATTGGAGATTGAACTGTAAGCCTCTTCGTTCCTTTGGTTTGAGCCTCTTCAACCATTTCAGTTCACGCTGTGATCGCGATAGCATCTGGTGTTTTTGCGAAATGGATTTGTCGTATTTGTTGGCTCGTTTCATAGATTGTAGGGCACCAGTCAAGCGTTTGATTTCCTTCTCACATTTGTCGATTCGATCTGCCAAAGTTTGCAAAAATAATTCCTTTTGCTGTAAATATGCGGTGTAATTCCCAGCATAGCCGCGAGTATGGCCATCGTGTATTTCCAAAATGTGTGTACAAATCCGGTCCAAGAAAAATCGGTCGTGACTCACAATCAGTTGAGAACCTTGGAATTTGGCCAGGAATTTCTCAAGCCACTCTAGGGTCGGTAAATCGAGATGATTGGTGGGTTCGTCTAGGAAGAACACATCGATTTCACCCATGCCGACCAATTGTCTAGCCAACGCAACTTTTGCCCGCTCACCTCCAGACAATTTCGACAAAGGCATATCCAACGGATGATGTCCCAAATCAAGTGAATCGAGAATGTTCTTTGCATGACCTGCTACGTCGGTTCCACCGGATCGTGCTGAGAGAGCTTGCAGTTCTGAATACCGATCCAATACGGGTTGCCAATCACCCTCGTAGAACGAGGGGTCAGCCATTTGAGTTTCAATGGCCGTGATTTCTTCTTCCAATTCTTTGAACTGATGTCCACGACGATTCAATTCTTCTTCCAACGTCGCAGATTCATCAATATCACGAATTTGTGTGAGGTAAGCAATCCGAAGACCGGGTGCAAAAGTGATGTCTCCAACATCCTGTTTCTGGTCGGAGATTGTGCGTAGGAGTGTGGTTTTCCCTGAGCCATTGTGGCCGACCACACCAATTCGATCCCCTTCATCAATCCGCAAGTTGATTCCATCGAGTACGCTNACGGCACCGAAGGCCCGATGAACTCCTTCCAGACGAATCAATTCTCGCACCATGTTCATGCCTCCAAGATTTGTTNAGCCAANTCGAACAATTCNACACCTGCNGCATCAAACCATGATTGAACCGTGTCAAANCTTCGTTCTTGNCGCGCCTCTTTCACACGGGCTGAAATNAAATTCCAAGCAGATTTTTCACCTATTCCAGGGATGGCGACCAATTGCTTTTGGTTGATGGTCTGCATGTTCATGTTGNTTTCAATTCCTGTAATTGAGCGGGTTCCATGCCCGGTCACAATGATGTCACTTTTTGTTTCGAGTGGGATTTGATATGGGACTCCGATNAGGATNGGATAGGCNCCAATTTGGCGCCCAAATGTGANGCCTGCCTTTCCGTAGANNNCNGGNTCACGATGTTCCTCNTTCAGGTGATTTGGCAGACGAATTCTGCCATCGTGAGCCTCCCAAGTGACGTCCGAAAGTTTCTGTCCAAGTGGAAANAGTTCCTTCAGTAGTGGCCCATCGATATTGTCNCGAGTCCAAGTTTTGAAATCTGCAAAGGNATCACTTGGAATNTCTTGAAACCCTTCGCCCTCGACTTGACGGATATTGATTCTCCTTAGCCACAGNCCTTCGTTTCGAATNGAATGGAGCAAGTCCTTGTTCATCTGATATGTNGCGGTNGTCTCACCGTTTAATCCTGCGATGAAATTCAAACCGGGGAGCAATTTCGGCAACCCTCNTTCNCCNCGCTCACGCCCANATTGGTTGACATGCCGGATGGCGGTTTTCAATTGCTCAGAATCACAGTTCAACCAATTTGCTTCATGCACAGTGGGGTCTGCTGATTCCAATCCGAANGAGAGAACCGATCCATCGGANAGTGTTTCAACCAACGTTTTGGTAATCTCGGTTGCCGGCTCCAGATTCTCAGCGATGATTGAGGGNTTTCCATT
Organism: Methanobacteriota archaeon; assembly: GCA_002724815.1. Taxonomy (GTDB): domain Archaea; phylum Thermoplasmatota; class Poseidoniia; order Poseidoniales; family Thalassarchaeaceae; genus MGIIb-P. Next base: position 10,091 of record PBPV01000047.1, read on the forward strand.
GTCAACATGCAATGTTTCCAATCGNTCGTCCTCTCTCAAACCATGCAGCAATCGAGCAAGAGGCTCCGGATTGGGGACNGGATATTCCAGTTCNACCACTCCATCAGCCATGTAGGTGTAAACATCGGTCATGCCNCCCAATCGAACATGCTTGACTCCCTTGTCCAATGCACGGGTGACTTCGGTAATGACGTCGTGGGGTGNACGCCAAATGGGTACACCTTTTTTCGGTTCGATACANAATTTACAACCTCGCTTGTAACGNACACATCCCTGATACACTTCGACTTCATAGGTGAGGGGTCCCTCCAAATCCGGGTGTTCCGTCACCGCTTTGGAAATGGCTCCNGCTTGTGCCCAAGCGGTCCATTCAACATCACTTCGNCGCTTGTGTTTCATCTCTCCAGTTGAGAGGTACCATGAAAGAGTTGCATCTGTATCCTGTACACACAAGAACAAATCTTTCCTCAGTGGATTCCANCCTTGCTGCTTCCATCCACGGATGGCCCAACCTCCAGCAAAAAACGGAACATTTTGCGGCAGCGTTTTCACCAATTCATCGGTTTCACGTAAGCTGATGGGTGTCCCTCTGAGATACTTCCCTGGGACAATAGCACCTGCCAAAAGCACAATCCCATCCAAGCTGGACAGGTCNGGTCGCTTGCCCAATCTCCATTGATCAATGGTGATGTAGTCGTAGTCTACANTGCGTTTTTCCAGCACCCCACAAATGTAGCGAACGTGAAATCCGACATAGGGGGGGACACCGAACGCGGCCGGCTCATCCTCGTATCCGTCGATGACCAACCAGGCCAGAAAATCACCTCAGCGGCGATCTCTGCGCCCTCGTCCTCGATTGTTTTGGCGTCCGCCACCCTTTGGTTTCGACTCTTGAATGGTCAATTTACGACCATCCATCTTGGTCCCCTTGAGTGCTTGAATCGCGGTTTCACCCTGCTTGTATGACTTGAAGGTGACAAAGGCGAAACCCTTGCTCTTACCGGTTTCTTTGTCCATGGCCAAATGAACATCTTTGAGTTCACCATGGGGTGAGAACAGTTCGGTGATTTGCTCTTCTGTAGCTGANTATGGGATGCCACCAATGAACAATTTCATGCCTTGAGTTTCTCTTGCCTTTGCACGGGCCTTGTTGAGAACTTCTCGTTCTGCAGCCAACTCTTCCTTTGACGCATTTCCACCATCGACCTTTTCTTTGCAGGGAGAGCATCTTGCAGGGACGCCAGGAGTNGGCTCNAAAGGCAANTTCGTGTCGNTTCCACACATGGTGCACTTTGCATCATGCATTTCTCGNCGAGGNCNTTGTCCTCCTCCACCGCCACGCCGGCCACCACCTTGGTGGACGGAGCCCAAGAACTTCTCAACATCCTTAGGAGTCGGGTGAACGCTGCCACGGCGATGATCAGATAGGGGTGAGAGATAAGGTCGCTCACCATCCTTTGAGATGAACGCCATCGATGCATCAGACCACCGCTCTCCATCTCGATTCAGAGTTGAGATGGTACTGTCCGATGGGATTTGATATCCATGTCCAAACCCATTCGACAAAGCTCGGAATCCNACGTAATCGCATCGTTCGCAAACCACGTTAACGTCTGCAACGTCAGAAGAGGTGACCAATTCGTTTCCACAGGCAGGACACATGGCTTGAATGATCCCNAGGTCATCGTGTGAACGACATTCTGCTCGAAGCATCGGTTCAAGTTGCTCAATCTTGGCACGNATCAAATCACGCTTTCGCATGGCATCACCNGGGCTNGGCATGAATTTGTCAACAATNTTGGCGACGAAGATATCAGCAAACAAGTGAGTNGCAGGTAGGGTTCGGACTGGTTTNCCTTCAACATGTAAAATCCGAATTTCTGCGGTCTTCGCGTTGATTCGNTTGACTTCACCAATGACAACATCCCCGATTTCAATTTCTCGAATCGGGTCNGTTTTTTGGTCCACAAACAGGACACCATCTGCACGACTTAGGGTGCCCACCACCGTGGCAACAGGTCCGTTGCTGGCCTGGATTACACCACGGCCGAGAGTATCATCATCATTCACATCTACAGTCGTACCGGGTACGACAAANGANCCCACATTTGCGGGAGAGGTCATTTCGCTTCACGCTCCTTACGCCAATCCGGTCCCCTAGGGGGGACCGCTTCGAACAGCCTCGCGACCGGCGCCACCCATTTGAAGGCGCCGCATGNTTTNCNATCGNTTNAATCTCCAAACNGAGACTTCAGTNACATCATTNTGNGATTGGTGATGAGCATATGTCGCAGGNAGGCGAAAAGCACCANTGAGGACNATTTCNCCAACCCAATCNAGCGATTCNGCCAAAGGNANGAGNTGGGTTGAATGTTTAGAATGNAGCAAATNNANGACGGTCGCACTNGAGTTGAANGCNGNCTCCAAGAAGGGNCGGTCAGCCTTCGGTGTTTGTGCCCCCCATGGTGGATTCATAATGATCAAATCGACATTGTCTCCAGCCCATTGTTGAACATCACCAATGAACCATTCGACTCCTTCATACTCGTGGTGGCAATGGGGGTCAACTTCAACCAACAATGTCGAAGCGCAACCTGCCAAATGACATCCGATACCGAGAATTCCATTTCCTGCTCCTAAATCGACCACACGGGTGGACGCATCGAGATCCCCCATCTCGATGATTTCTGCGATCCACCGGGCCGCAAAATCACCCTCAGTGGCGTATTGCTCTAGTTCCACACTGTGTTGTGGATGAGGGGGTAATTTCGACAACTCCATCGCAAGATGACGTAGTCGCATGAACCGCTGGGATGACCTACAGCCCATCAAGACTGGCCGTTGAATCCTTGCTTTCTGGCCAATTCAATGGCCTTCAGTGTTGCCAGATTTGCCTGCTGTGTTTGGGTGACTTGACCCGTTTTCGCGGCTTGGATGTTGGATGCCTCATTCCGAAGTTGTTGCATCAGTGCGGGTCCAGGCAAGCGCTCACCACAAAAGCGGCAAAATTTCTGAGCATCATCCTGTTGCTGAGCGCATGCGGTGCAGAATACCATGGGAACAAACACCCGTGGCAAAGGCCCCCTATGAAGGTGGCTCTGATTCCGGGTCAGGAATCATCAGAGAGGCGAACAAACATTCCCCACACATCAACGCCAGCAGCAGATGCTCGTTCACTGACTTCGATAAATTGGGGATGTTCCATGATATCTCCCATTTCTTGTCCTCCAGCGACGAGCAATGAGATGACTTGACGGAGTTCAGCTTCAAGTGGGGATTCTTCCTTTGGCTCAATGACAGGGAGTTCTTCTTCTTGATTTTCAGTGATGGGTTCAGATACTTGCTCAATCACACTTTGTTCAACATCAATCGAATCAATCTCATCGTGTACATTTTCGTCCACAACCGCTGCAATTTCACTGGCCATTGAAGCCACAATCGCATCCATGTCGGATTCTGAAACGGAGTCCAAAATGGGTCCTGGATGCGTTACAAATGCCTTCCGGCTGATTGAAGCAGGAGATTCGCAAAGTGGGATTTCACTCGGGATCGACATCGCAGGGTGGTGGAAACACACCCAACTCTCCGACTCAAATGATGCGCCCTCGGCGGCCACGATTGCGACTTCGCCACGACTCCACCCTTGGCCGATGAGTGGTTGCATCCAGCGGCCCAAATCAGCCATTGCGACGTCGACAAACTGGAAGGATGCGGCCGAGTGGTTGATTCCACAGGCTTCCATTTCAGCACGCTCTTCACGCGGTCGATAGAAAACAGAGACTGCGGTTTCTTCAATCGCCACTGTACGGCCGTGATTGCGCAATGCATGACGATCGGCTCTTGCTCCCAATAGCATGATTCGCGTTCTCTCACCGTAATTTTCCCATCCAGTGGTCAATGAATTCAGTGAACCAGATTCGACAATTTCAACCTCGCCCATGATTTCTCCTCTGTGCATCGGGCACTTGAGGATGGCCCTTATCCGTCCAGCAGTCCTTCAGCCACAGCCAGCTCTGCCAATAGCACGGTTCCTCCGGCTGCACCTCGAAGGGTATTTTCCGACCAAGCGCTGAATGCGATGGATGTACCAGAAACTTGGACGTTGTTGATTCTGACAGTCATCCCTGATTTGAGATCAGTCGCTGGATTGGGTAGTGATTCAGGAATCAAATCATCGACGAAAATGAACGGTTCTGGTGGTGCTGAAGGCAGGTCCAATGCCTGGGCACGCGAACGATAATTCTGCATCCATTCGATGACCTCGTCCTGATCTTTCTCAAAATGCAACGTCGCTGAAACATGGACAATGTGACCATACTCACGACTGACACGTTTGACGGAAACTTCGACCGGTAAATTGGCCGGCCGAACTCCATCCTGTTGCGCTCTGCCCAACAAACTCAGACATTCTTCATGCATCTTTTCGGCTTCACCAGGGATTTCGAGGGGGTGTAAACCGGTCTCACGATATGCATTCAACAATTCGATTCCACCCCCCGAGAGTGATTGTTCAGTAGAGATGCTGACCTGATCGAGTCCGATGAAATCCCATAGCGGTTTGAGCGGTAAGGCTGCGGGTACGATGGTACAATTCGTGCCACAGGCGACGAATCCGGCTTCACCACGATTGCGCAAGGAGAGGAGGTGATGTGGATTGAGATCTGCAATCACCAATGGAACGTCATCATCCATCCTATGCGCACTCGCATTGCTAAACACATAGCATCCTAAAGCAGCAAGTGGTTTCTCACCCTCTCGAGCCACATCCGAAGGCAATGCACTGAAGACAATTTCAAAATCATCAACATCGGAGAGTACAGAATCTAGACTTCGAACCACAAGTTCGGGCAAATCCGGTCGATTTTCAGGCAGGTGCCATGTCAACTCCGCGAGTGTCTTACCAGTAGTTCGGGGTGAGCCATAGACGGCGACGAGCTCAAACCATGGATGATTGGCGAGACGTTGTTGGAAACGTTGTGCGACGAGGCCACTGGCTCCGAGAATGGCCACCTTGCGCACGCGCATGTGGGTGCGTAACAGAACTTACTATTCAGTCGAACCGCAGTGTAGGGTTCAAGAACCACCGCGTCTAGGTGCGGCGCATGAACGAACTATTGAGCATCCTCTTTGTTGCCCTTGGCCTAATCATTGGATGGCTTGCAGCCTCACAGAAGGCTAAAACGGACATAATCCGCGCCGAAGAGCGTCTTGCAGCAGTTGAGCACGGACGTGAAACATTGACCGCACAGATGGAAAGTGTTGCTACACAGGTTTCCCGCCAGAATTCAGAAGATTTTCTCAAGCTGGCCGAAGAACGACTCGGTAAAGTCAACGCAGAGGCTGAGAAGGACCATGAGGCGCGTCGTAAAGAGATTGAAGCACTTCTCGGTCAGATGACTGCGTCATTGGAAGGACTTGAAAAGTTCTCAAAAGATCTT
>PBPV01000048.1 GCA_002724815.1 Methanobacteriota archaeon
GAAGCTCCGCCCCTCGTTGAAGGCCAACCTGAACCGTGGCAAGTAAGCCTGATTTCAGGCCCAAGGTTGATGGGCAGCCCCGTTTCACCGTACTTCGATGGGCGAAGCCACTGCCGCAGAGATTCGCGGAATGCCGGTCATCTTGCCGGATGGCCGTTTCTTAGGAACGGTTCACGACATGGTGGTCGATTCGGACACTTGGGCTTGCACTCATCTATTCGTGACCAACCCCCCTGCAGAATTGGTTGAAGATCGAATCCATGTGGCCATTCCGTGGCGATGGATTCGTGCGATTGAGGATGTCATTTTGTTGCGTTGGTTCCCCCCGACTCCCATTCCCAAAGAACCAGTGAACCCTTGAAATGGGATGGACTTGCCCGCTTTGTTTGGGCGCCGCCTGCGAAAGCGGGCGTCGTTCAGTTGAATCGCGAGGGAGAACAGTGTTTGAGTTACACGTTTTGGGAACGTCCAGCGCTCGCTTTGCACACGGTCGTTCAGTCTCCGGTTCGGTATTGAATACACCCGGAGGCATGGCGCTCATCGACTGTGGCGAGGGCATGCAAAAGCGAATCATCGATCACAATCGTGCTCTCAAATCCAGTGGTTCGCAGCACCGTACTCGTCTATCGAGAACACGCGTCGTATTCCTGACGCATGGGCACCTTGACCACACGTGGGGCTTGCTACCTTTGTTGCAAACCTTGGATCTCGATGGCCGACGCACACCCCTGGTTGTCATGGGCCCCTCGACACGGGAAGCGATTGATTGGGCCACTCAACACCCGGGTGAATCCCCACCAGAAGACAGTGGGATTTCATCAACAGACCTCGCGATTTTGTTTTCGCAATGGCAAATGATTGGAACCAAAGATCACGATTCTTCGTATCCCATCGATTGGGTCCTCTTGCCGCTTGAAGACGATCAGCCATTCAAATCGCCGATTCAACCTTTGGAAGGTGTGACGGTCACGATCGTACCGACCCATCATGGAGTCCCTTCTTGCGGATACCATTTCCAAACCCATGCGAAGCAGGGCAAATTCGACAAATTGCGTGCTGAGAATTTGGGTTTGTCCAAGCGTCAAATTGGAGATTTGGCGGAGGGCCGCGATGTGACCCATGAAGGTGAGCATTTGTCCGCTGATAGTTTCCGCGGAAAACCTCGTCCCGGTTGTAGTTTGATGGTGAGTGGGGACACCGCCTTTGGACCGATGGGATTCAGTGAAGACGCCTTGCCATCCCCTCCTCAATTGTTGCTTCATGAAGCGACCTTTTTGGCCGACAAACAAGACAAGGCCACAGAGTATTTCCACTCCACTGCAGCTGATGCTGCACGTCATGCGAGCGCATGCAAAGCCACAGCGCTTGCATTGACCCATTATTCAAGTCGAATTGAGCGTCTTTCTCCATTGGTCAGTGAGGCACGAGAGCAATTCTCTGGTTCCGTTTCTGCGACACTGGATGGAGATTGGTTCGAAGTTCATCCGTCCGAAATTTTCCACCATGTGCGAGTCGAAGACGGCTGGAACACGATGAAAATCTGATACACTGCCATGGGCGACCTTCAAAGGTGAACGAATCAAGCGAGTCGATATGCGGCACATGCGTGTGGTGCTTTTTCTCGTCACCCTGCTCGTGACATCTTCATTGCCTCTTGCATCTGCAAGCGAAGGTCGAGCGACACCATGTACGTCAGTCGATATGGGGGCAATGCCCGACCCCATCATCATCAATGATCAAGAATGTGTCCAAATAGCTCTCGGTGAATTGCAGCCCGGAACCATTGTCGAGTTTGATGTCGCTGCAGATGTCAATTTCGACTTCTTGGTGTTCAGAAGCACCGGACTGCCTGCCTATCAAAATGACCAATCCTATCGTTCAGCAACCTACTGGGCAGAGGACACAGTCTTCGAAGACATGGTCGGTACGGCACGATGGCACTGGACGGTTCCAACCGATGAAGGAGCCAAGAATTGGTTTGTCATTCTTGACAACTTGGATCATCTTGGTGACGACAATCAAGGGGCCCAAGGAGGTAGCACCTTGCAACTGTCATTTGATGTGACCTTCCCAACCACAAGTTACTGGAATATACACGACAGTTTGGTTCAATTGGGCGTCAACAGTCACACAAAATTGGTTGATGAAAATCTAATGATACTAGATGAAGGAACCCAAGTTACCATCAGTGCAATCCCACTTCAGGGCAATCCAGACCTGTTTATTCTCACAGAGAATCAACGCCTCAGTTATCTCGATGGAACAGCTCCTGAATTCCGAGTCCCTGGTGCTGACCTTTTGCAGATTACCTCGGAAGGCAGCGTCACATGGACCGTTGATGCTGCACACGCAAATCAACCACTTTGGCTGTATGCGGACAATGAGGTGGGTCCGACAGGCGGCGGTGATGGTTCGACTGAAGCGATTTTCACTGTCATCGTCGAATTGTTGCCGATTCTCGATGCCACCATCACATCGACCTCGACCTCCTTGGATGTCGGAGCGCTGGCGACCATTTCAGCTACCGATACCCCTAATCTTTCCAATCAAGTCGATACAAATGCGTATGAATGGGACTTGGATGGTGATGGAATTTACGAATTGACCGGGCCATCCACAGATGTTTTTTGGCAAACCGAGGGGACTTTCCCCATCTCATTGCGTGTGAACGGAGTCGATGGCCGAACCCACACGAGCACACTCTCAATTCAGGTTACTGATCAATCCTACCCGGTTGCGGTCATCAACGGTGGAAACAACATCGTTCGAGGCTTTGGTGAATCGTTCACATTGGCCAGTTCTTCGACGGATAACTTTGGCATCGACCGTGAAGAGTGGTGGGCCGACGGAAACCTCATTCAATCAGATTCAGGCACAGGGAATACTTTCACCTACAGTTTTGATTCAGCCGGCAACCATTCTGTGACTCTGCGTGCTTATGATTTGGCCAACTGGTCAACCGACCTTACGGTCAATATCACCATCCAAGACCGAACCCCTCCTGTGCTTGAAGCCATTACAGGCCCGAAAGAAGTCATGGCGGGCGAGGAGAATACATGGAGAATCAACGCCACAGACCCGAATTCTCCTCAGCTGACCTGGTTTTGGGATTTTGATCGCTCCGTTGACTTGGATGAAAATGGAAATACTGCCGATGATCGACAGGCCTCGGGAGACCTCGTCACTTGGACTTTCACAGAAGGTGGAGATTACTCCATCACATGTACGGTCACCAATGCCCAAGGCTTGTCCTCAACTCGTGAAATCAACGTCTATGTGGAAGCCAAACCGGTGGAGAAATCTTCGACGATGTCCTACGTATACGGTGGGGGCGCGATTTTGTTGGCATTGGCCGTCATCGCCGGCGGTGTATTCCTGTACAGATCCCTGAACCAGCGTCGTGCCCACCAAGAAATGATGGAAGCAGAAGCCGCTCGAAAAGCCGCGGAAGAAGCTGAAGCCAATCGAGAAGTTGGTCGTGAAGAGCAACTTTCAATGTTCCAAAACCGTGGCAATGAATCCAGTGGATTTGCTCGTGGAGGGGGCAATGAGATGGCCGAAATTGCCGGAGTTGGAGCCGGATATGGGACTCAACAAACCATGGCTCAGACCCCCATTCAATCGGTCAGTGATTCCGCTCTTCTTTCCGCCTTTGAAGAAGAGGATGAACCCACGGTACAACCCGAGCCGCAACCTGAACCAAAACCCGAAGTCAAGCCTCAATCAACCACGCCAACTTCGACCGAGAAAAGCAGTGTCTTGACGAGTGGAATTGAGTTGCCGAATGTTCTCAATCAACCATCACCAGAACCCACACCTGCCCCAGTCGTTCAAACCGCACCGAGCCCAACGCCAGAACCGGCTCCAGTTGAGATTGAATCAACGCCTCAGTCTACGGAAGTTAGAGGCGCATGTGATGAATGTGGTCAGCAATATGCAGTGGACATGCCCATCGGTGTCCAGCAAGCGCAAATTGCTTGTCCAAAATGTGGAAACCTCAGTGTCATTCGTCGCTGATTTTCATCGGATGAACGCTCTCCTCTCGCGCACAAGGGTCGGAGACCCTTTAGGCAGACCGTGGAGCAGTCGTTGCTGATGGAGACCTCTCCACGTCTGATTCTCGCGGCGCCTCGCAGCCGAGACCATACGAGTTTGGCCCTTGTGTTGGTGCTGATTTTACCGCTGTTGAGCCCCCTCATTGCTGTGGAAGCATCACAGGTCCGGGCCGAGGATTTTGGCATTGTATCCGAGTTGCATGAAGTGCTTGAAACTCGAGATTTGGTCTTGGACAGTGACGTCATTGAGTTGCAAGCTGAAAATGCACTTGCCCCCGTTCGAAATGGTGTGCGTAGTTTGGGTTCAGAAGATCCGCTGACACACATGGATAATGCACTTGATGGACTGGCGGTTGAATCTTCCCAACCCATTGAGTTTGAACACCCTGAATTGATTGAAATTTTGCAGGGTGGCAATGCTCCTCCCGGCTTGGTGGATACGATTTGGAGTACACTGATCAACATCACTGATTACGTAATCTGGACAGATTACCAAGCCTTAGACAACGGCCCCAGACATCAAAAATACACGGTTGTACCGTTCTCATCGTCTTTGCTTAGTTTGTTTAGTCAAACACCCTTGATGCANGAAATTGACATNGANGGTGATGANGANCCNGGNACNATNCTAGTCGAAAANCCNGATGTNCGCNTCGGNATTACNCTTGGGTTCGATGNNTCGCCAGGGCAAGGTTGGGGGTTGACGGGTTCNCCNCCNACNCAGTTGTGGATTGAACCCACCATCGAATANCGTGTCGAANTCATCAANCCNACCGATCCAATNTGGGCCAGTATGGAAACATTTCAAGCCACNCTNCTGAAACCATTTGCATANGGAATCAATCCCACAGAAACTGGGGAATCCTATGTTTGGATGATTGATTCTCATTTCACAATCGCGCCTACCGATTGGGCATTGCAAGTCGGTTTTGAGCGATTTTGGTTTGATTTGTCAGGTGCCAGTAGCGAATTGATTTCTGCATTGGCCTTGCTGTTCGCCGGGATTTCAAATCCAATCCCNGGNAATCCTGCTGACACTGGAGTGACCATCGCCGCCCTTTCCGCTCCGATTTCAATTCAAGTTGACAACGGTGGGCAAACAGATTGCCCATCCCATTACATGCCCAACTCTCATCATCTGAATGCTTCATGGGCACATGATTGTCGAATCGGNGTCGGGTTNGGGTATGCACACTTCTCTCCTGAGGACAANGGGGCTCGTGAAATGTGGGAATTGTCTTATCTCGAAATGGGTATNCATCCAAACTCCACAGANTATCGATTGCCCTCTATTGTGGACCTGACCGTTCGTACCGATGGTGTCTTGCCCNCAGGTTCAGGTTCTNTCGGGGAAGACGGATTGACGACGATNGAATACTANGCAGATCGAAGAGCCGATTTGTGGCTTCATTTCCATGAAAACAAGAGTGCCTACAAAGAAAGCGCCAGCGACCCCTATGGAAACACCTCAGATACGACAATCTGGCTTCGAGGTATGCCNTCAGGTACCATGAGTCCGCTTGAAATTGAGCGTTGTTTCCAGATGCTAGGCAGTGCATCTCAGCCCGANCTACCCGGGCAACTCCCCAATCGCTTATCTCTNATCATTGGCATCAAAAATTTCACCCGAGACTCAACGCCAAATGTNAATGACCCCACNCTCCCTATTGATCCACAGAACCCNCCGAACACGCTCGTATTGTTGCGCTCAACTCAGTCATTGACAATGCTTGACTACCATTCTTGGTTCCTNAGAGAAGGTGTTGAGACCGATCATCGAAAAACNCGTATCTTNGCTCAAAATGTACCGANGGGGATTATTCTGTATGGAGACTTCTGGTTGGGCGGAAGCAACGAGCAAGAAATCGGAAATCTAGATGATAGTTTGGATATTCTATCGAGAATTCTNGATGTNACGATTCTGGCAGTCGTCGATATTTTCATTGATATCTCCAACATNATCAACAGCATCCCCAATGCCTTGGTCGACGTCATTAGTGGCAGTACNGGGAGTGCGAGTCAAGGAACTGAAATTCATCTTGAAATGATGACCGATTTTGAAGTCGGAAGACAAGCAATGTCGATTGGAAGCGTTGAATTGGTCATGGGTTCGTCAGATATTCCGATATCCTACGGNCCCCATATTCTACTGGCNGATGACAAAAGTANGCCGGTTGTCCAAGGTCGAAACGGCCAAGTCGACAAATTGGTCCCAATCGCGGTCAGCGTTCGCCATGAAGGCCTCCAATCCTTGCATGTTATCGATGATGCAGAAACACAAATGCAGCAGATTTCAATGGGNGCTGAAGGCGGTGGCCCNCTCAGTATNTTCTTCTTAGAACANGAAGANAATGAATTTGGAAGCATCGATATTTTGGGAAGNGATTTCCAATACGTGTACATNTCCGATCATCCAGCTTCACTGAATGTNGACATTACTCCGACCGANCTTTCTTTCAATTCAGANCGAGATATTNCTGAAATCATCTACGCTGGAAGGCAAGGAAATCAAAGGCAAGTGTTGGACATTGATCAGTTGCCAGGCAATTTCACCATGGCAATTGGGGATGATGTCTCGTGGGTCGCTGAAACACCAATCGGTTCGATTTCATTGATGATTTCCAATGCAACCGACCCCAAAACAATGGATGGAGACCATTTCTTGTTTATGCAAAATCAAGACATTGGGGAGGCCACTCTCTCGGTCAGTGTCCATGGAATAACTGAGGTCGGTTTCCTTGGTGCCGAACTACCCGGGGTCCCGGGTGAAGCTGGACGGGGAACGGCCTTCCTCGTAGGTCCTGGCGACTCCGCTTTCCACGGCGTCATCATCGATGAAACAACCCATGAATCTCCTGCAGACGGTTTGAACGCTCATCTTCTCATTGATCCACTTCCATCAAATCTCAGTATCCAGATTCCACAAGGAGGCGTTGGGGAATCCAGTGCGTTGGACATTCCTGAATTCACCAAGGATGAGGGTTTGGCAGGTGTAGCATTTTTCCTCGCAGGATTCACTGATTTTGGCCAAAGTGTCAATGGGATGTTAGGCGAATTGGTGACCAGTGTCACCGGTGGCGCAATCGAAGATCAACGAACGGACTTTTCTGTGGGGATTGAATTGGATGCTGACGAACCTTTCGATTTGATTGTGGATGCCCAACAAGGGCGAATGGAACTCCCAGAGCCCGAGTGGCTACATGGAATTTCGATGGAGTCAGATTTGTCTGAAGACAACCACACAGCCTTCCGTTCCCGCATTTGGATGCCCAATGTCGCTCCGCACATCGAATTGTCCGTTGACTATCAGAATCTCTCCGTTACCGATCAGTGGAAAATCAATATCGAATTGGAGGGNTGGGAGCCTGCCAATCAAGAATTCATGATCGAAGTCAACAANTACAATGGTCGAGATTTGCACCTGATGATGCTTGGATTTGAACCTGGAGAACCAACTGATTTGATGATCGAATCTGAAATTACAACCGATTATCGTCCAATTGTTCCACAGTTGACGATCTTTACCAACTACAACATGAGTACCTCACTCGATGCTGTACACGCGACCATACTCGATCGAACTGAATCGACTCGCTATGAATTGCTGTTGCAAGAGATTCCCAAGCAACTCGATATGACCGCATCCGTCGGTTCAACAATCACCGTTGGAATGGATGCCGATGATCCGATGAATACGGGCCTGTCTCTGGATTCATTGATGTTGCAAATGAATCGATTCAGTGTAGGACAGTGGTGGCCTGCGACCGTATTTTTGCATGAACTCCCTCGTCAGATGAATCTCACATCAGCCCCTTCAACAGTGTANGACATTACTCAACCTCTCACGTTCCAAGGACTGTCAACCCTCTCNTTCTCATCATCCGGTCCAGGGATGGATATGTTCATCTCAACAACNGGAAGAGCNGTTGAGGTTCGTGGAGACACGCTGTTACTCGCTCAAAATCTTGCCAGTCACATGAGNATCGAGTTGACNGATGGNTATGGNNTGAGNGTGACCAGTAGCGGTGATGGAATTGAGCGNCTCTACTTNCGTTCCAATGATATTCCTGCACAACCCGGTGTTTGGCTGGAACAAATGGAGGCAGCGGGAGAGAATNTGAAGAGTGCCACAATCCAAGTTACCACCATTGGTGATGANGAATANCCATACACGATTTTCAAAGTCCAGGATGTCCGTGGTGGTCAAATCATTGTCAATGCCCGGGTAACCGCTGAAGTCGCAGGAATCACGTTTGATGGCCGTGGNGTGTTGATCGATGCGCAAATCACGGGTGGAATTCCAACCGGGACGACCATTGGTATCAATGGNNTGGCATCCGATTTATCACTACTGAATATGATGGGTTTCAACGGTGCAACAACCCATTACTTGCTACCTGAGCCACTTTCGAGTGGAATTGCCACGGGAGTGGCCACGTTTTTGCTGGGGTGATTCAATGGCCAGTNACGAGGAAATTGAAGGCATGTACACCTTAGTGGGTGACCCTGAAAATCCTGATTTAGAAGCCGCTGAAACTGANAAACCAAGTTTGACNGATCGGATTCAAAAAATGAAAAAGAAGGTGATGAAGGATGACTTCGAACCCACCGATGAACAACGTGAATTGGCTGACAAAGCGTACCAGAAAGCGCTTGAAGTTGTCAACAAAGTCACTCCGACACGTGTAGTCATTGCTTCCATATTCATGGCCGCATTGATGTTCAGTATTTTCGCNCTNGGCTTTTGGGTGGTCCCGCGAGATTCAGTGAGCGTTGATGTGGTGTANAANCAGGGTTCATCNGGAGGCCATGTGGTACTCCTTGAAGTTCACAATTTTGGAAGCCGAGGCATTGCCAATGTCGAAGTGGATGCAACCTTCACCAACGTGGATGGCGAGGTGCTCAATTCAACCAATTTTGGACCNATTTCCATGATGGCGCATACATCAATCGCCGGTGATGATTTGGAAATCATCATCACGGGCGCATCCATTTGGGAACAGTATTTCATCGAAGTTGAGTTGGATTATGATTCCAGTTGTTGCGGCCCCGTTTCCAAGCATGTTTGGACCATTGAGGTGGGAGAATATACCTTTGAATCCCACCGACTCGATGCTGAAAGAAACTGGTTCTAAACGACACCGTAGGTGTCGTCAAGAGCAGGGAAGATAGAAAGCGGTCTAGTCGGCCCCCATTGATGGGGAGCACGATGAAGCAGCGAATTGCATTGACAATTCTCACCGTATTGCTCCTTTGCAGTCTTGCCCCTCTTTCGTATCCAACCTCTTCAGTTCCAGATGTTATTGATGAGGGTACATCAGGCATTGAACGAATTGTANTGACTCCCGACCCCGATCGAATTGGCAGCGCCTCACCTTCAGCGAGCTGGGATGGAGAAGAACAGGTTCGACAGACCATTGCTGATACCCATTTGGGTGTGTTTACCGTAAACGGNCTCCAATCGGATGTGGAGATTCCAGAAGTACTCACCACCATTCGANCCGACATTGCCCTCGTACTCATCGATGGAGANGTAGGCCTTTGGACAGGGAGGGTGGCACTTACTGAATTGCCCGGTATCGAAGTTCGGGCACACATTCCACCATCGGGATTTCTGATACAAGGCCATCCTCAGGCCATTGCGGCAGCAGCTGAATTGTCTGTTGTGTCGGCTGTACATCCTCTCCCTTTGGCCTTCATGGTCGATCATCATGTCAGTGACCTCTTGGCTGAAGCCTCAACTCTTTCACTCGATTCAACCCCCTCGACTGCGGTCCAGTTGTCAGGGTGGCGTCTTGCAGATTTGGCAACTCCACAGGACCATGTCAGACTGCCCGGTTTGATGGGTGATTTGGATCGAACCGCATCGCAATTGCTCGTCAANCACCGCCCCATCGANACAGGTCGNCANNTNGGGATCTTATCCCTGGCTGAGATTGCAACCGTTGCTGCTGANCCNGCCTTGGCNTGGCTNAGTCTNGAACCNGTCATCGGCATCGACAACAACGTCGCAGTGGGTCACATGCGTGCTGACGANGTCNCGAATTACTTCGTNGTNGGATTGAATGGAAGTGGNCANAGNATTACGGTTGCCGATTCNGGGATTGANCGAGATCACGGTGATTTCAANGGNCGAATTCAGCACGTCGAATCTGTCATCTGGGGNGATTCATCCACTGAAGATGAACACTCCGGNCACGGCACCCACGTCGCCTGTACCGTTCTNGGCAACGGCAGCCGAGGTGGGTATGCTGGAGTTGCTCCTCAAGCCACCCTACGCTTCCAGGCCATGGAAGACGACAGCAGTGGGAACTTCGGGGGTGTNAGTATGGACACCCTGATCCGCAAAGGATACGAGGGGAATTCACACATTCACACCAATTCATGGGGAACGGATGGGTACTATGGGGAGTACACGACTAGCAGCGAAGATACCGATAGCCGAACCAGTCGATATGATCAATTTTGGTCGTACGATGGCATGCTCGTATTGGTCTCCGCAGGGAACGATGGTCCAAACGCAGATACAATCACACCACCGGCCACTGCAAAAAATGCCGTCGCGGTTGGCAATCACCACAATCGTGGAGGAGGNGCACCCAGCAATCTCGCCGATAGCAGCAGCCGAGGNCCGACCGACGATGGCCGAATCAAACCTGATGTGACNGCCCCCGGTTCATGGGTCCGTTCATGCCTGAGTCAGGACGCATCCGACACAGGGGGTTCAACATGGAGCAGTCAGTGGTACATCGAATACAGCGGTACATCCATGGCTGCCCCCAATGCTGCAGGCGCCTCAGTCCTCATTCGTGAATATCTGATGGAAGTCGCGGGTCGTCCTGCCCCACAAGGTGCTTTGATCAAAGGGATGCTCATCCTCGGTGCAGAAGATACCGGGGCTCGNGATATCCCCAATATGAACGAAGGNTGGGGTCGAGTCAATCTTGCCAATTCGTTACTACCGGGAACTGATTCCGGTGTTTGGGTCGATGACCGTAACACAATCCGTAGTGGACAAACTCGAGAGTATGAGTTCAATCTCAGTCGAGGAAATACACCGTTCAAGGCTGTATTGACTTGGTCAGATTACCCCGGCAGCACTTGGTCATCTACTCAATTGCAAAATAACCTGAACATGGTTGTTATCGCACCTGATGGGACCGAATACAAGGGCAATGACTTCGCGAATGGACGTTCGACAACCGGTGGAGATGCAGATGATTTGAACAATGTTGAAGTGGTTCTAATTGATCAAGCCTCATCGGGTGTTTGGACCATTCGAATCACCGATGTAGCTCACGGTGGACAGCGCAGTGATCAACCGTTCGCGCTCGCAGTTCGTGGTGCTGGTGTGAATGATTTGAGAAGTGATCCATTGCCTGTTCCCGCCTCCTTTGCTCTCTCGACATCAATCCCACAAGTGAATGAGGAATGTCAAATTACGATTCAAATCGAAAACCAAGGTGGCGGCTCAGCCGATGGTTTGAGAATTGAGGCGATTGCAGGAACCCAGAATTTGGGAGAAGTTGAGTTTGATTTGGGCCCTGGAATGATTCGCTGGGCGTCTTGGGACTGGACTCCGATAAACGAAGGCAACCAGGCAATTACCATCCGAATCGATCCGGACAACTTGGAAGAGGAAATTGATGAAGACAACAACATGTTTGAAATTCCCATTGCCGTTAGTGCCCCTGGTGTTCGTGTCACAACTCCACAGACGGTGTTGGAAATTGACGATCCCAGTGATCCAAGCACATCTTGGCAGTTGCAAATTCGAAATACTGCACTCATTTCGACCAACGCTTCCATCAGTTCTTCGACGGTCACTCGAATCAGCAACGGCCAACAAATGACGGGGTGGCTNCCCTCGTTTACACAGACTTTCTTCGCACTGAATGGTTCAGAAACCGCTCCNGTTGGATTCACACTGGTCCATGGTGAATCCCCTCTCCCTGGATTGTATCAGTTGACCATCACCGCTAGGGATGACGACAACAACCTCGAATTCCCACTAACCCTGACTCTGGATGTACCGGTCCTTTCCGACGTGAGTTTCCAAGTGCCATTCTCCACCCTTCAGGTTCACCCCATTAATCCAACGGAATTTCAGCTGGATGTTGTGAATGAAGGAAACGGTCAACAAGGATACAATCTCTTCCTCGAATCGCCGTTCGGTTGGCATGTTGGCCTGNANAGTTTGGGTTCATCNATTGGAGCCTCATCTGGATCAACGGGNGCCATTCCTCTCANCGGTGCTCGNACAGTGGAAATGACNGTCACACCACAATTGGGTACNCCTCCGCCNCCAGGTCAAACGCTACAGACCATTCTCAGAGTAATTTCNCAAGTCGANCCATCACAATCTTGGGCTTACACCATTGAAATGGANATTTCTGCTTTCGATTTCGCGACCATTGAGGCCGAATCCATTCCGAACACNCTCCGCCCTGATTCTACAGCNTACCTCCAATTCACGATTGCCAATCAAGGCAACACAGAATTNGTCCTCTATCCCAATGTGGATTCAAGACCNGGAGGTTGGTCGGTGACCAATGGACTGAGTCCAGTCACCATCCAAACCGGTGAATCTGCCTCATACATGCTTGGGCTGGAAGGNAATGGNCAAGCGGTTGGGGGTNCAATTACANTGCATTTGACNACACAAGACGGGTATCGAGTTTCATGGAATGGCGATTTGGATGTGGTTGAACTCGCCAANCCTGTTCTCACATTCATTGGNATTTCNGACTCNATGGGNATGNNCATTGCAGAGATNCCTGTAGGTGCACCNGGGTTCATCGCTCAATGGCAGTTGTTCAATGANGGTGTCTCAAGTTGGACGCCGGAATTGAGTCTTGATTTACCCGACAATACATGGCAGGGAGTTTGTGATCCNGTTTCNGAACTGGAATCAGGNGGTGCATCAGCNATNAATTGCATCATCACTGCNCCCTCCTTCGCCATGGCAGGATGGCAACCTGAAATCGGTTTGACAATCTCTGCTGATGGGATTGAAAAATCAGCCAGTGCCTTCATGACAGTCGCCTCTATTCCCAGTGTTCAGTGGAGAACATTATCGATTGAGGAATCGGTCGAAGGGCAAGCTTCCCTCATTCATCTCGAAGTCACGAATACGGGAAATACCGTCATCGGGGAGAAAGTGATCGTCGATACTCCTTCAGGTTGGTCTGCAGAGATTCAAGAGTCCTCATTGATTGAGTTGGGCATTGATGAAACAGAGGCCCTACGCATTCTGATTACACCGGGTTCAACTGGAGATGGAAGTATCGAGTTGAGTTTTGAAAGCTCAGAGATTCCGGGTTCGCAACACTCGGTAGAGTTGGATGTTGCACGAGATCCAAACCGTTCAACAGAATCCGGTGTCACGACCACGATTGCGATCGTGCTATTGCTCGCTTTCATCGTCGCGGGATTGATTTTTGCCGGCCTTCTCATCATGCGTCTGAGAGATGNAAATCCATCTNCAGCAGTTGCAATGAATGCCCCTCCTGCGGCTGCATTTAACACTNCNAAAGCATCNTCTGGAATCGTCTGCTGGGGTTGCAACCAACCCATTTCGGGAACNAGACGTGCTTGTCCCGGCTGTGGTGCCCGTTACCACCCTGTNGATTTTGGTTGCGGTGCATCGACGTTGGCCGTTTGTCGCAATTGTCAGGCCGATGTATCCACCTTTGTTGAGGAGGTGAGTGCCTGAGACTCCAAAGAGACGCCCTTTTGAGGGGGTCTACCCGTGGCCCCTTCATGCGCACACCCGCGCGCGGACGCTGCCTCTGCGTTGTCGCCATGTTTTTGCTCGTCTCTTTGAGCCCTACTGTGGCTGCTGAGGTTTCCGTTACACTCAGTTCAGATTCGTCCTCCAAGGAAGCATCTCCCGGCTCTCCCGCAGAGTANACCATCACGGTGAGGAATACCGGAGATGAAGAGATGACAGTGTCATTGGCGACCAGTCAAGAACCGGGCGGTTGCCAAGGATACAGCAGCACAGTTGAGCAAGTACCAGGNACGATTGCTGCCGGTTCTTACGAGCAAGTTACACTGACGGTCAACGTCACTGAAGGCGATCAAACTGCTGATGACTGTGAAACCACCGTCACAGCAACCGCATCTGCTGCGGAACCCGGCACACCCGGGGCACCGGCCCAAGGCGACGTTGCGGTGACAACCACCTTGGGTGAGGGTTCGGGGAACGCTGCACAAGGTGTCGAACTTTCCACCAGTCAAGCCACCAAGAACTACAACAATGGCGCGGCTGAAGTGGAGTGGGAAATCACTGTGAAAAACACAGGCCAAACCCAAGAAACCATTACACTCGAAATGGATGATTCTTCCAGTTGCCGTTCCGACGGCCTCGAAGCGACCGTTGATCCAGCACAGGTCACACTGAATTCGGATGATGAGGAAACAGTCACCGTGACTGTTGAGGTCCCTGATGGTGAGCAAACCGAAGCCGGTTCACATTGCTTCATNACTCGGGCGACCGTCAGTGCCCCTGCTCCACCACCAGGNACGGACCCTGCTCAAGACAACCTTTCTGTGACGCTCAACATTCCAGAGTTGCATGAGTGTACGGCTACACTCTCTCCTTCTTCCATGACCATCGCCCCGGGGGCCTCGCAATCGGGCAATTTGGTGCTGACCAATGATGGAAATAGCGATTGGACCGTCGGTTTTGGCAAATCAGGAGCAAAGGCAAATTGGGTCACACCTGAGGTTAGTCAACGAAGTTTACCTTACGATAATGGCAATGGACAAGCTGCGATTTCATTTGATGTGACACCGGATGACAGTATGGCTGCCAATACGGCAACCGAAATCCGTATTCGCGGGTTGGATGGTAACAATGAGCGTTGTTACGCGATCTTGACCGTCACAGTCGGTCAGTCGTACGGTGCAAGTGCTTCTCTTGGTACCAATTACCTCACCAATGTTGAACCAGGAACATCGGACTCAACCAGCCTGACTGTGACCAACCAAGGCAACGGCGCAGATACATTCTCGATTGCTCACAGCCCAGTCCCCAGTGGTTGGACTGTAACCATGAGTTCAACCTCCGTGAATCTTCTTGGAAAACATGAACCTCAAGCAGATCGTCAAGAATCGGTCAGTGTCGAGGTGTTTGTTCCCATTGATGCATTGGCTGACGACAGTGTGACGATTTCCTTCACCGTGACCAGTGGTGGCGATTCGTCGATTCAGATTACGGACTCTGTTGAGGTCTCTGTGGCTGAACGACACGAAGTTGGAGGCTCTGTACTGTCGATTGACCAAACGGGTCGAAGCGACCAGAAGGTCGATTTCCCTGTAATCATTCAGAACAATGGCAACGTACAGGATTCCTTCCGCTTGCGTGCCTGTGATCCAAACCAACCTGGATCAGGATGTACATCACCCTCATGGCAATCGATTTTTGTGGATGACCAAGACAACGAGGTGACTCAGATTTCACTGGATGCTGGGGCATCACAACAAGTATACTTGCGAATCCACATCCAGAGTGAGGATGAAGGAGATTATCTGCAAGTTCTCATCAAAGTGAACATCGTATCAGCTCCATCTAATGAATTCACCAAGACCGTCACTGCGCGAGTCTCCAACTATGATTACATGATGCAGTTGATTCTGGCAGAGCCACAAGGTGCGCCTGATTCTACGAGTGTGACTTTGCCCCCGGGTGGCGAATCAACCATTTCGATGCTTGTAAGCGATGTGGGAACCTCTCCTTACATTGAATCAGCCCTGTTCACAACTCAAGGAATGGATTCTACCATCACGACCACTCTGCGCATCAACGGTATCGAAGTCGGAATTGGAACTACACCTTATGAAATCCCAGACGATTCTCAGGTCTACAACGTTAGTCTCACTTTCAGTGTCATGGGTTCCGATCAGGGCCTCAATGGTGAGGCCGGTGTGGTCAAGGTGTGTGCTGCTTCCATGCGCAATACGGCAAATCCCTCTTGTGTCGATGTTGTCATCACCATCGAAACCGTTCACAAGCTAGAAGTCGTCGTCCAAGGAGGTCCGAACCAAAACACAACTCATCCTGAGTTCTCAGATTTCTTGGTTGAAGTGACCAACAGTGGCAACATCGAAGAGCAGATTGAGATTACCTCAACTGAAGGTCTGCGTGGNTGGACNGTGGANATTGAGCAGACAGATTTGNTGCTCTATCCTGGTGAGACCGAAACCATCCGTGTTCGTGTCAAACCNCCGGTTGATTTGCCCGTTGAAGATGAGTTTGAATTTACGTTGATTGTAACACCCGATAGTTGCGAAGTTTGCTCCCAACCGGTGGATATGTCGGTGAAAGCAACCCATCCGGAAACACCTGAATGGGTCAACTACATGTTGTGGTCTGTATTTGGTNCACTGCTCCTTGGAATTCTAGTTACAATCATGCTCAATCGGCGCCGGAGTTTCGGTGTCTAGTTTTGATTCGGGCCGATTGCTTGCCGGATATGCTTATGATGCCTCTTTGAGTCGAGACACTCAAGGAACCCTNCGGGTTCCCTTGAGGCTTCAAGATGACCTCTGTATCTGCAGACTATCTTTCGCTTGGATTGATGACTCTCGTGGGTATCCTTTTTCCACTCAGTGCATTCATTCTGAACCGGTTTTTCCGTCCGATGCCTGACCCGAATGATCCAACCAAATTGCGCAGCTTTTTGCTCAAGGGTTACGAAACAGACCAATCACTGTATGTTCGNCGTCTCAGCACCTATGAGTGTGGTGCAGATCCCGTTGGAGACGCAATGATCGACTTCCACTTCCAGTATTANTGGTACGCGATTATTTTCCTCGTGTTTGATATCGCTTTCATGTTCTTGGCATTTGGCGGCGTTGTTGCCATGAATGCCGACCACACATCTGCACCCGGTGCAGCCGGTGGAATTGAAGCCGCCACCGGCTCATTGGTGACACTCTTGGTGTTCCTCGGCCTGATGGGCTTGGGTGTTTGGTATGTATTCCGAAAGCGAGGAAGAATCTACATTTGAGGTGAAAAAATGGACGAAGGACAAAACTACACCGCGTTCAGCAGCCGTGGTCTTCTCGANATGATTGGGGANCTCAACGACAAAGCGCTAGAAGCAAGCCGGATGAAGGATTTCATTGGGGTTCTTGGAGGTCGTTTCTTCAACTGGGCTCAGCGAAAGTCTCTGTTCCCACTCCATCTTGGAATCAAGTGCTGCGCATTGGAAATGGCTGCAGCTGGTGCCCCTCGATTCGATGCCGAGAGTTTTGGTGTGGTATTCAGAAGCAGCCCAAGGCAATGCGATGTGTTGCTTGTAAACGGCCCCATATCCAAGAAGTTCGCAGACCCCATTGTCCGCCTATGGGAGCAAATGCCCGAACCAAAGTGGTGCATTGCAATGGGNGAATGCGCAATTTCCGGNGGCCCCTATTTCCAATCTTACAACATCCTTGAGGGTGTAGATACGGTCATTCCCGTTGACGTATACATTCCAGGTTGTCCACCCCGCCCCGAGGCCTTGATCGATGGTTTTGGGAAGTTGCGTGAGAAGATTATCCGCATCGGTGCAGTACCGAGTGAGGAGACAGAAGCACGAGGCGCGCCAATTATCGTCGCGGATGATTGAGGGATTGAAATGGCAAAAGAAGTCAGTGCAGCACAATTCCAAGCGGCTGCTGAAGATATTTTGGCTGACATCACCGATTTTGGGGATGCAGTCCAAGCTGAAATCCGCAACCACACGGGCGGTCGACGAAAGAACGCCTACGTTTACATCGAAGTTGCAGCCGCTGAATGGCGAAATCTTGCGAAGTGGCTCAAGAAATCAAAGGGTGTTGATCATTGCTCAATGATTACTGGAATTCACTGGCCAGAGAACAGTGAGGCGACTTGGCAAGTTGTTGTCCACCTCATGCGCACGGGAGTTTACAATCCGAAGGTCGTCGACAAGCGCGTCCATGAAACCAAGGTCGATATTGCCCGTTTGTCGGTCAAGCACACCCCTCTTGAATTTGAAATCTCAATGACNCTCCCTGAAACTCGAACACCTTCTGTNCCGAGTGTCGCTGACATCTGGGTCGGTGCAAATTGGAATGAAAAGGAAACTTGGGATTTGGTCGGCATCGATTTCGAAGGCCACGAGGGNATGCGCCGTGTGCTCTTGCCGCACGACACTCCTACGGGCTATCATCCGCTTCAAAAACAACACAAGTTACGCTATCACGACTTCAATGAAATGTACGATGATGCGCAAGGATTTGGTCGCAAGCCTGAAGATTCTGGGAGGGTGAAGTAATGGCAGAAATGTGGATTTCGATGGGGCCTCAGCACCCCATGACTCACGGACTGTGGACCTTGAAGGTCAAAATCGACGGTGAAACTGTCGTAGATACCGAACCCGATCTTGGTTACATCCATCGTGGCGTCGAAAAAATTTGTGAAGCTAGAGATTTCACTCAAATCACGACGTACTGTGACCGACTTTGTTACGCCAGTGCAAACACATGGTCACATGCTTACATCTACGCAGCCGAAGATCTTCTCGAGGTCGAGGTACCGGAGCGTGCAGAGTACATTCGAATGATTGCAGTCGAATTGCAAAGGATTGCCAGCCACTTGATGTGGCTCGGAGCCTATTGCCCTGACGTTGGGAATTTGACTGGATTGGTATGGTGTCTGCGAGAACGAGAACTGATGATGGATTTGCTCCAGGAATTGGGTGGCTCTCGGATGCACTACAATTTCCCAAGAGTCGGCGGTGTAAAGCGAGATTTGCCGATTGGTTTTGCAATGCGCTGCAANGCCAAGCTCAAATTATTCCTTGACCGNATTCAAGAATANGAAGCCCTTCTTGANGAGAGTACAATTTTCCTTGTCCGAACACAGGGTGTTGGTTATGCAAANGCAGAGGAAATGATCAACCACGGTGTGACNGGCCCTAACGTACGCGCAGCAGGACACAACTACGACGTTCGCTGGGCACACCCTTACTCCGTCTACGATGAATTGGACTGGGAACCTGCAGTCGAGCGCCCGTCAATCAAGGGCAGTGANTGCTACGACCGATACCGTGTTCGCGTTGAAGAAATGCGNCAGAGTGCATTGATGATTCTTGATGCCTTTGACCACTTCCCAGGTGGTGCAGACACACACTACTCGAAAGAAGATGACAAGATCTTCGCGGAAAACATCTGGGGCAAAGCACCAGCACGTGCCGCTGAAGGCCAGACNGGCTTCCACCACTTTGAGGACAGCCGAGGCGAATCGATGTTCTACCTAAGCGGCGGTGGTGCAGAACGCGGAAAACATCCTTACCGTGTCTCCATTCGTAGCCCGATGTTCATCACAATCCCNTATGCNAGNAAGTGTATGATTGGATACAAGATTGCAGATATTCCAGCGATTATGGGTTCATTCGANCCCTGNATCGGGGAGACAGACAGGTGATTCAATGGCGACTGAAGATGTTCTTGACATTCGCGGTTGGGTCCATGCTGCAACCGATTTTATTGCCGAAAATACCGTTGGGATGTCCCGTCACTGGGAATACACCGACAGTGTNTCCATGTTCTTGACTGAATTCTTGATGGCGGTTCTCGCCTTTAGCGGCATCATGGGTACGTTGCCTGTATTGCTGTGGATGGAGCGCAAATTGCTGGGNCGATTCATGGATCGACGTGGAGCTCGAACCTCNCTNCGCAGTTTGTGGATTGGTGAGAACGGAGTCACCGCGGGNGAATGGTGGAATCAGTTGCCNTTNGGAACTGGAGTCCCTGTNGGNATGCTCAACAGAGCACTGAANGATGTAGCCGGTAACGACCACGAATTGGAAGTCGTCTCTCGAGTCAACAACCGCTCATGGCACGGCGTCTGGTGGCTTCTTCCTGGGTTCTTCCAAAACGTTGCAGACGGTATGAAATTCCTCACGAAGGAGCACATGGTCCCAGAAAAAGCAGATCGTTACGTGTTCGAAGTCGCTCCCTTCCTCATCATTGCGACGACTGTAATGTGCTTCACATTCATTCCATTGGGTCCACATTATTACTCCAACAATGCAGAGATGTCGATTCTATTCCTGATGGCAGTCTTCAGCGTCGCACCATTGGGGGTATTCTTTGCCGGTTGGTCTTCGAACAACAAGTACACATTACTCGGTGGAATCCGTTCTGCAGCCCAACTAACTGCATATGAAATTCCACTATTGATCACCGTCTTGGGTGTCGTCGTGATTTCAGGTTCATTCAACTTGATTGAAGTCATTGAATTCCAAGCGGACAGTGGCGTTTGGAATGTCTTCCTAATGCCCNTGGGTGCCGTACTGTTCATTGTCGTCATGGTNGCTGAAGTCGAGCGAATNCCATTCGACATGCCCGAAGCCGAGGCCGAACTGGTCGAAGGTTGGTGGACTGAATATGGTGGAATGCGATGGGGTCTGATGTTCGCCGCAGAATACCTGCGAACCTATGCCGCGTGTCTACTGTTNGCACACTTCTTCCTTGGAGGCTGGGAAGCGCCCTTTGAAGATACAATTCCGTACATCAGTTATGTCCCACACATTGTTTGGGTATTGCTGAAATCCTGGTTCATGTTCATCTTCTTCGTTTGGTTCCGTGCAGCACTCCACCGAGTTCGAACGGATCAAATCTTGGAATTCGGATGGCGCTGGTTGCTCCCACTCAGNTTGGTGAACCTCGCCATCGCTGCAGCCCTACGCCTTTGGGTGTACGATGGCATCAACGAAGAGTGGCCNATTTTGATTCCAGTTTTGATTACATCCATCAGTCTCGCACTGTTCATCTTGCTTTCAATCGATGAAGACCCAGAAGCACTGGAGGCCCAAACCCGGCCATTCAGTGTCCAGACCGTAGACGTGGCCGGTCCAGGCCAGCACAGGGAGTGATACCAATGGCATACCACAAGCACGCAACGCCGAACTTCCGAAATCTGGTAGTCCGACCAATGTGGATTACACTCAAGGCAGCCCTTCGAACCCTCCCGATTATCGGTCGTTGGAAATTCCTTCAGGCTCACGGTACGAGTAAAGCCTACCACGGGCAGGAAACCAAACTTTGGGATGAAGAAAAATTGGCCAGTATGGATGAGTTTGATCGTTCGCGCTACGAGGCNCTNAGCGGGCAAACCTATGCTGCAGATCGTGAAACTACNGANCTGTTCCCTTACTTTGAGCGACCCGTGACCGTGATGTATCCTTACGAGCGTCTTGAGGAGATGGAACCATGGCTATTCGTTCCAGGAAACTACAATGGTCGAATCGGTGTNATTTGGGAGACCTGCACTGCATGCAAGGCCTGTGTCCGAATCTGTCCGAANGACTGTCTACACATGGAAACCGAAACTCGCGTCAATGTCCTNGATTTAGCCGAAGAAGGCGACGAGCATTACGGGTACGGTGTTGAACTCGAAGTCGGCGGAATGGCTGCACGACGNCTTGAGGGAAGCGAAGAAGCCGCAGCAAACTTTGAACTCTCAATTTCTCACGCNCCCCCGCCCGAAGAATATGAGTTTGGCGAGGTCATCAANCTCAGTGGTGACACCGTAAGTGTNCGCTGGAATGCTTCAGGCACAACGGAAGATGTCNCNGCNGNAGATTTGCTCGGTGCTGAAGTCGANATCGTCTCCGGACGNATCGACATTGGGCGCTGTATGTTCTGTGGTTTGTGCATGGAATCATGTCCATTCAACTCTTTCTTCATGACCAACGAATACGATGGCATGTCCGGATTTACTCGTGAAGATCTTTGGTTTGAGGCCGACCGAACTCGTGTGCTACCCGTTCAGCACGCCGAAGCGGTTGACCGTGAATTGGCAAAGCGTGCTNATCAGGCGCGAAAGAAGGCAGAGAAAGCAGCCGCGAAGGCCGCTGGTTCGGAGGCATGAACATGGAATTGCCCGGCTTCATCATGGACCCCATCGGGGATATTTTTGGCTCCGTTGAAGGAATTGCATTTGGNATTCTTTCGGTGATTGCGATCGGTGGTGCTTTGGGTACCGTTTACTCNAAGCGTGTTGCACACTCAATGTTGGCTCTCATCATGTGCTTCTTTGCCGTTGCTGGTGTGTTCTTGATGGCGAACGCTGAGATGTTGGCTGCGATTCAAATTCTAGTCTATCTCGGCAGCGTCATGCTGGTCTTTGCCTTCGGTGTGATGCTCTCACGTCGACAAATCATGGAGGAGGATTTCGAATGAGACTCATCGGCACAGCCGCTCGATTGGGCATCATTGGGGTGCTCGGCCTNNTNCTTTCCGTTGTCATGAACCCTGCCAATTGGGGTACGGGTTCATCGGGNGAGTTGACCACTCTCGAATTTGCCACGGCNGTTCTAGACGATTGGGCATTNACTCTCGTGATTNTGGGCGCATTGTTGACCATGGCAATGGCCGGNGCGGCGTACTTGGTACGTGACGAGCGAGAAATCAACCTGATGTGGGAACTTCACGGAGGTGAAGAGGAATGATTGANCCAACATGGATTGCGGGTTTGGGTGCCTTCNTATTCTGCATTGGATTGGTCGGTGTATTCACTCGCAAGAACGCGATCATTGTCCTGATGTGCATTGAAATCATGCTCAATGCAGTCAACCTGAATTTTGTTGCGGGTGCGATGCATTACAACAACATCGATGGTTGGGTATTCACTTCAGTCGCAATCGCCATCGCAGCTGCAGAAGTTGCGGTCGGTTTGGCGATATTCTTGGCGCTTTACAGCAAGCGTGGCACGATTTCTTTGGATGAGGTTACGCTGTTGAAGCATTAGGGGGGANATGTATGGGAGAACACAGCAAANCAGAATGGAACCTACTGCTACCGGTTTTGGCGATGGTTTCCTTCCCTGGAATCCGTATGGCCATGGGCTTCGAAGCGATTGAGAGTGCTTTCTTGATTGTCGCCGTACCCCTGTTTATCTTCCCGGCCATTCTCATNATTGGCCAGATGAACAAGGGTGAAGATTGGTGGAAGAATCAACTGAAAGAAGGTGGAATCGTCGCCCTTGCAGGATTGATGATTACCCTTTCATTGACCGTGTGGTTGATTGTAGAATTCTTGGTTCANCATGCTGAATTCGGTGCTCAAGGTACCATCCTCGACTGGATTCACTTTGAGGTTCTAGAGGCCAATGGCGAGTGGGCGACTTCGACACTCAGCTTCGGATTGTGGATTGACAGTGTCTCTCTCACAGTTCTCTTCGTCGCCGCTTTCCTCTGCTTCCTGATTTGTTGGTTCGCGATTGGATACATGACAACCGATCACCAGAACGAAGACCGCAACCACCGCTTCTTCGCTGAATTTGTATTGTTTAGCATGGGAATGTTCGGCATGGTGCTGGCTGACAGTTTCCTTTGGTTGTTCATCTTCTGGGAAATCATGGGTCTCTGTTCTTACCTTCTCATCGGCTTCTATTGGGAAAAGCCGAGTGCAGCAGCTGCGGCCAAGAAGGCATTCCTCACCACACGTGTTGGAGACGTATTCCTCATGGTGGGATTGTTCATGTTGTATGACCTGTATCACAGCCTTGAGTTCGCCGTGATCTTTGGGGACCCCACGATGGGTGGAACCATTCAAGGTGCAGATCTTCAATGGCCANTGATCATGATGTTCATNGGTTGTGTNGGNAANTCTGCNCANTTCCCNCTNCACGTTTGGTTGCCCGATGCGATGGAGGGTCCAACCCCTGTATCCGCTCTGATTCACGCGGCAACCATGGTCAACGCCGGTCTGTACCTTGTGGCCCGAATGTTCCCCATCTTCAGTGAAGCCAGCTTCGAAGGAGCGTTGTCCGATGTTGCAATGCTGATTGCTTGGATTGGTGGCATCACTGCTTTCATGGCGGCATTGATCGCCTTCGTCGCCAATGATATCAAGCGCGTTTTNGCCTATTCGACCATGAGTCAATTGGCGTACATTTTCACCGGATTGGGTGCAGCCTGTTGGTTGGCCAATGAAGGATACGAGAAGTATGCACTCTTTGCCTTCGGTGCTGCTTTGTTCCACTTGTTCAACCANGCCATGGCCAAGGCCATGCTGTTCATGTCATCGGGTTCTGTGATTCATGAAATGCACCACGCGCANGAGCATGCTCACGGCGACGGAGATGAGGGTGACCACCACCACTTCGATCCTCAAGACATGCGAAACATGGGCGGACTCGCAAGCAAGATGCCGGTGACCAGCACTGCCATGATGCTTGGCTCCATGTCAATTATCGGTATACCTTTGATTGGTGGATTCTGGTCAAAGGAAGGTATCGTTGGCCAAGCTTGGAATGTGTACCTGAAGGGTGGAGAGATGATTCTATTCCCAGCCATTTTGGTATTGGCAACCGCTGGTATGACGGGCTTCTACATGTCACGAATGTGGTTCATGACCTTCGCTGGGAAACCCAAGAGTGATGTGGTTGAACACGTGCATGAAGATACNCAGTGGATCAAGACNCCTCTGGTGACTCTATCAATCGTGACCGCTTTCAGTGGATTCCTCCTTGCTTGTGGCCACTTTGTGTATTGGTTGTCCGACCCCGCGAGTACAAAGGGATCGCATTTCATGACGGACTTGTTCAAGCACCCAGTGGAGGCCATCCTCTACGAACTGGAGCACGCTTTCCTACCTGAAGACAACACGCTCAAGATTGTGGGTTGGACTGCCATTCTACTGTCAGCAGGNCTTGGCCCATTCATTGCTGCTCGAATGCATGGTGGACACCTATCGGATGGGGAGCGCTCAATCCCACTGACCTCCTGGTTGATACGATACTCTGGAAGTGTTGGTCACACCGATGTTGGTGAACTTGCTGAGGGTGGATTTGCCACGGCCTTGCACAACCGCTTGTACATTGATGATGCATACGAGTGGTTGATTTCCAAGACCCTATTGCCTCTAGCCAATATTTCAGCCTGGATCGACAAGAATTGGGTTGATGGTATCATCAAGGGAATTGAGCGCGGTTCGCAATGGCTGAGTACATGGATTCGTCAATACACGACCGGTCGTGCCAGTGATTATTTGCTAATGACAGCCATTGGGATGCTAATCTTCGTTGGCATCCTATGGGGGGNGATTTGAGTGGAAATTACAGAATTGATTACCATTTTGGGCAATCCATTGACGGTCATGACTCTACTCCCAATTTTGGGTGCAATTCTCCTCATGTTGGCCCATTGGATGGCCAATCAGGAAATGCGACCTACACTTGAGAAACCCATTCGTGCAGTCAACCTGACCATTGCTTTGCTAATGTTGGTTCTCGCCACACTGATTGGTTTAGAGAATACATTTGGNCTTGCATGGGGCGAATATCTGTACCAAAACTGCCAGCCNGGTGAAATTGGCACGGGCAGTTGTGCACTGATTGGTAGCATCGGNGTATCTTGGCANGTCGGNATTGATGCACTCTCNTTCCCGATGGTTTGGCTCACAACCCTNCTNATTCCNATCACNATGATNGTNGAGTGGGATGCCAAGAAGGGNGCCTATTTCCACAGTTTNATNCTCATGATGGAGGGNGCNCTCATTGGTGTCTTTGTCAGCCTTGATTTGTTTGTATTCTACGTATTCTGGGAATTGACATTGATTCCAATGTTCTTCCTGATTCTAATGTGGGGTGGTGAAGATCGCCGATATGCGGCTCAGAAGTTCTTCATCTACACGTTTGCAGCGAGCGTATTCATGCTCGCAGGTATCTTGGTGATGTACTTCAACAACGATGCCAATTGGGTCGGCAATATTACCGGGAAGTCGTTTGACTTCGTCTTGATGGATACACAGACCAACTTCATCGCATCTGAAGGATTGCGAAGCATTGTTTTCCTATTGATGCTGATTGGATTTGCGACAAAGTTGCCTAGCGTCCCCGTCCACACATGGCTACCCGATGCCCACGTTCAGGCNCCTACAGCTGGTTCCATGTTGTTGGCAGGTGTGATGCTAAAGATGGGCGCCTACGGATTCCTNCGCCTTGGTGTGACCTTATTCCCAGAGCAAGTGATTGAATTCCAAACCCTCCTCCTCGTTTTGGGAATGATCAGTTTGGTTTACGGAGCCGTCGTTTGTTTGGGACAACTCAACCTCAAGCGAATGGTTGCNTATTCATCTGTCAGTCACATGGGATTGATTTTCCTCGGTATTGCCACACTTGAGCCACTTGGAATTGCAGGTGCAATTTTCATGATGTTCGCCCACGGAATCATCAGCCCACTACTATTCGCNGTATGCGGCTCTTTCAAGCACCACTATCACACTCTAGAGATTGACTCAATGCGTGGTTTAGCCAAGCACAGTCCNTGGATGAGTGGACACATGATGGTGGGTTGGATGGGTAGCCTTGGGCTGCCTCTCATGGCCGGATTCGTCGCTGAAGTGGCGGTCCTCATCGCGTTCTACATGGCCTTTGGTTGGTGGGTTTTGTTCCCNGCNATCACCCTCATCGTCACTGCAGCNTACTACTTGTGGAGCATGCAGCGAACCATCTTCGAGGGTGGCCGAGACGATCATGACCACCCCATCTCCAAGTTGCCATCGACTTTGCATGGCGAATCCCCACGTGACATTACATGGCATGAGAATACAGGTATGTTGATTCTTGGTGTATTGGCCGTTGTCTACGGAATTTACCCTGACTTCTTCGGAATGTTTGAGATGATGTCCGACTGGGCCTCTCTCTTGGTTCAAAACCGCTTGGAGGTGAACCCATGAATCTAGGCAACCTGTTTGCAGGCCCTGATATGGCCAGTCGTTTGATGCCCGAGTGGATTTTGGTTCTTGGAATCATAGCCATGCTTGTCGTACCCAATATTGGCAATGCAACATTTAGACTGCCCATTCCAGGAAAGTCATGGCGANTTCCGTACTTCATTGGCGGTAAGAGGTTCNCACTAACGGGCGATCCTCGCCTACCCAAGGCCATTGCAGCATTCACGCTGTTTGCATCCTTCATCACCGCTCTTCTCAGTCAGATGATTGACTCGGGTGTGGGTGTTGCTGAGACTTGTATTGCCATCGCCGAAGGTTCGGTTGAGGTTGGAGACAATTGGTGTGGCAAAGATGCGACCATCCTGAAGGTTGATGCTTTCAGTCGATTGATGGAGATGATGTTCACAGCTGCGCTATTGCTCGCATTGTTGGCAAACTGGGATCGCCTTCCNGCCACCCCTGTGAATCGNATTCCTACCAAGAAGCAACGTGATGAAGGCGTCGAATCCCGCCGTCTTCANCGGCTTCTAAACAACCGTCGTCAAGTCGACTTCTCTTTGTTGATTTTGATGGTTGCTTTGGGCATGTCGACCGTTGCACTTTCCACCAATCTGTTCATGCTCTTTGTCGGACTTGAGTTGGCGAGTATGGCTTCCTATGTACTGATTTCATTCAACAAGGAAACTGAAATTGGTCCTGAAGCGGGAGTGAAATACTTCATCGTAGGAAGCGTTGCGAGCGCAGTAGGTCTGTACGGTCTTTCGATGCTCTACATCTGGAATGGTGACCTCTCAATTTCCAGCCTGTCAAGCGCATGGGCAGCCGGACCAAACGGCATGGCCATTATCGGTCTAGCAATGATGTTGGTCGCTTTCGGATTCAAGGTCAGTGCAGTTCCATTCCACTTCGCAGCTCCGGACGCTTACGCGGGTGCGAGTGCACCAGTCGCAGGTGTCCTCTCCACAGCGAGTAAGGGCATGGGATTCGTTGCATTGATGCGTGTTCTCATTGGAGTCACCTTGATTGACGATGGTAGTGAATGGACAATCCTCATTGGAGCGGTTGCAGCGGTGACCATGACATGGGGTAACATCGCTGCTCTAGGCAGCCACAATCCAAAGCGAATGCTGGCATACTCCAGCGTTGCTCATGCGGGATACATGCTCGCAGGCATTGCCGCAATCGGTGCCTTGGGTCCAGGCGAAGGAAGTGAATTGATCGCGACCGCTCTAATCTTCCATCTAGTGGTATTGGTTGCTTTCAAGTTGGGTGCTTTCCTTGTGATTTCATTGTTGGAGTGTGACAATAATCGTGGTAGCAAACTCGAGGATTATTACGGACTCGCACGCCGAGATCCCCTTCTCGCCATTTCGATGATGATCTTCATGTTGGCACTNGCGGGTGTACCTCCCCTCTCAGGCTTCTTGTCCAAGTTGATGATGGTCAGCGGAATCATTTCCAGCACGGTGGGGGATGTCGCGGGTTCCAGTCTCTCAGAGGCCGTTGGTTCGCTTTCCTGGGTCTTCTGGCTGGCCATCTTGATTTTCATCAACAGCGCCATTTCCCTGTTCTACTACCTCCGCATCTGCGTTGTAATGTTCTTTGAGGAAACCGAACGTATGGCTGTTCCACGAGCCGCCTTGATTCGAATTACAATCATGCTGTGCACAATGGGCGCGGTTGTGTTTGGATTCGGCCCGCTCGCCGATGTTTTGGCAGCAGAAGCAAATGATGCTGCATTGGCGTTGTTTGGTTGAGTTACAGCCAATGCTCCGTCCCTTGTTTTCGCCTCCGTGTTTATGTAGGGTGGTCGATTCGCGAGNCTGTTACCATGGGACGACGACGAGAAGAAACCGTTGACGAGGAGCTCCTAGCGCAGCTTGAAGGTGGTTCCGGAGACAAAATTCGAGTCCCACTTCCAAATGAGAGAATCAACGAAATGTTCGCCATTGCCGATCAAATTCTCGGTGGTCGTCGTGTTCGTGTTGTCTGTGCAGATGGGGAGACTCGTTTGGCTCGAATCCCTGGAAAGATGCGCCGCCGGCAATGGGTTCGAGAAGGTGACTTGATTGTCGTTCAACCATGGGACTTCCAAGATTCCAAAGCTGACGTCAAGAAACGATACTCGAAAACTCAGTCTCTCTATCTCTCCCGAAAAGGTGTCCTACCAGAAATCGTAGATGTTTTTGGTACGGGTACCGAAGCTTGGGATGACTTGGACGATGCTGGAATTTTTGGTGGAGACACCAGTTCCGAACCAGAAATGGTTGAGGATGACTTCGAAGAAGAAGCCGATGATGTTGAGGATTCAACTGATGAAGAGGAAATGGCTGAGGCCGAGCCTGTTGCGGCCCCACCGGCAGAGGAAGCAGAGCCGTTCGATGACGACGTCACCGACGATGATATCGACAGCCTGTTTGGTCCTGCATAGGGGGGATTATCATCGCGCGACGCCGGAAGGCACGACGCGAAAGCGACCCTCGTGATTGGACCGACTTGAATGAGACTGATCATCTTGATTTAGATGCGGATCCAACACCTGTGGAGAAACAAATCGAGGCTGAAAATATCGCACTTGCAGAAGAGAAGTGGAAGGCAGACGAGGAAGCCTTGGCCCACGCTGAAATGGACAAGAAGCAGGATTCTTGGACTTGGATGAAGGAAAAGAAGTATGCGACCATGTTCAAAGAGATTGAACACCGGTTAGAAGGGGCATTGGGAACCGGTCAATTCGAATGGGTAGACCGCCGTGTCTTCGATCAAGTGTTTGATCAGCGAACCCTTCTGTCGGTATACAAGCTCATGCAGCAAGGTCACATCGATACACTAGACTGGCCTATTGCAAGAGGAAAAGAGGCGCATGTATTCCATGCGACAACACCGAATGGTGTGGCTGCAGTCAAGATTTTTCACACAAGTAATGCGGTATTCAAGGGATTAATGCAGTACATTGAGGGTGACCCTCGCTTTGGAGGTCTCCGCCGTCGTCATCACGAATTGGTGAACATCTGGGTTCGAAAGGAACACCGAAACATGATGCGGATGTCCAACCATGGATTGCGAGTGCCTGAACCCCATGCTCTTTTTCGAAATGTGCTGGTTATGGATTATCTCGGGGATGAAGATGGACCGAGCCCACGATTGCGTGATATTGAGATTGAAGATCCGGGCCCGGTATTCGACGAACTGCTAAACTGGTTGCGTGATTGTTGGCAGAAGGCTGAATTGGTCCATGCGGATTTCAGTGAATACAACATCTTGTGGCATCAAGGTGAACCTCGTGTCATCGATGTTGGTCAATCGGTGACAACTACACACCCACATGCTGAGGAGTTTTTGGTTCGAGATGTCACGCGGTTGGTTGAATGGGCACAAAGACAAGGGGTGGATGTTGACCTTGCTGAAGCCATGGCCAACGTATTGTATTGATCACTCTTCTTCGAATCCAACCGATTCATCTTCGGCGAGTTCCATCATTTCCTCGACTGCACCTTCATCCGAAGGATCCACTTGAGCATCCTTGTATCGACGTTCACGTTTTCGACGTGCCGCCTCAAGACCGGGAACGAGTGCCGCAAATCTCTCACTTTCATCACGCAAGTCAATGGATTCAAGATTCCGAGCTGCCATGCGCTTTTTCCTTCGCTCTGTCTCAAGGTGCTTCAGAACAGAGGAATGTTCTGCGCCCTGCAAAAGTCGCTCAATCGCTTGACCCGCCAAGGGCAGGCCTTCTTCATCACCAATGATGACTACTGTTGAACCATAAATCACAATCTCCGCTCCGGAGTGCTCTTCAATCAGTTCACGAATTCGCCCATTGCGTCCAATCAATCGGCTTCGAATTCTCCGTTGTTGATTTGCATTTTTGCCAACGTACTCACGCATGTCATACAGCATCAAGTGGTGGTCATCGTTGAGCAACTGAAGTGCTCGTTCTGGATTCATTCCTCTACCAATTGCACGAATCACATCGGGAAATTTCATGCGGACAATTGGGTCGAATTCATCATTCCATACGACCGATACATCACCACTGGTTGAATCGATGTGAAGCGTTGAATTGGTCGCCTCTTCCAAGGCCCGACGGGTCGCGCCTTTACGGCCGATTAGAACCGCAATGCGGTCTTGAGGGATTCGGGCGAGACCTTCCATCAGAAATCGCGACCAAGGTCTCCTCTTTCAAGACGCCGATTGACGTCGATTGAGAATCGTGCTCGCAAACAGTCCAACGATCAGCAAAATCACTAGATTTGGAATAAAGCCACTCACTGAACCGATGACTTGTGGGTCAGCGGCACCGATCAATAGGAAATACTCGTTGTTCCCTTCATCGCGTTCGGGAATGGAATTCTCAGGATCAACAATGACGCGGATGTCGAATTCTCCTGCTGTCAACAGGGTGACATTCATCGAAATTTGTTCCTGTTGATCAATGAAACTACCCGAGGGGAGCACCAATGAATCCAATGTGGTCCAATCGGTCAATGAATCACGACTTGCAGGTGCACTTTGGACGCTGACAATCACACTACCAGAATAGAATTCATTGGTATTGATTTGAGCTTCCAACAATACAGGATCTTGGGTGCCGGCTCGAACAATCAATCGATTCAATGACGCATCCGACACTGTGAAATCAAGTCCAGGCAAAATGAGGAAATGAGATGCAGCCGTAATGGCTGAGTTTCCAGCGGTGTCAACCAGCGTTGCCCTCAATGAGAGGTACTGCCCCGCCCGCGTCGACCAATCGATCGCCGAAGAAAGATTGCCGGTCGTACCCGACCCAACACTGAGCCAATCGGTTGAGATGTCAGGAACAGAGCCCGCACCATTTGCATCAAATCCGTATTCAATGCTACAGGATGCGATATCAATTCCAGAATTGGCATCGGTTGCATCGATGCTAACTTCAAGGGCCCCCATCAGTGAATCTGTGATTTCAGAACCGAAAATCCAGCCACCTGCAATGGGTGCAGTGCGGTCAATCATCATGTTAACACTGTGTGCATCGCCGATGTTCCCAACCTTATCCACGGCTCTGAATTGGATTGTACGAATGCCTTCGCTCAATCCCATCGATCCGAACCCTGCTGACCCGATATCGGACCATTCATCAACACTGTCTCGAACGTGATAGGTGTCAATTCCTGAACCGCCATTGTCGGTTGCATTGCTACCCAACCCATTGAAAATCAAGGTTGAAGCATCGCTCCAAGTATTGGGGCTGACAGAGAGGGTTGGGGTCCCGACAACGGGTCCCGTACGGTCAATGCCGATGTGAATTGAAGTCTGAGCAGAATTGCCTCCCTCATCGAATACAGATAGTACGGGNGTCCACTTCCCTTCTCCCAAGTCACCAGGGGACCAAGCCCAACCATTCAGCAAAGTACCNGGCCCATCTTGAGCAGGTGTCCCCGAACCGGGAACATTCGTGAGGGTCGCATGTGAAAGATGAGCGTCGGTAGCGGTCCATGAGAAGTCCAGTGTNCCAGATTCNNCNGTGGTGAACCANGCGCGGTTGATGGTTGAGGATCCATCACCAATGANTGCGTTGGCGACACTAAGCGACAANCCGTTAGGAACNGTGTTGTCGATGGTGAATGTTGGACTGACGACCCATCCGGTCGTCGAGGAGTTGNTGAATGTACCTTGTACTCTCAGTTGGTATT
Organism: Methanobacteriota archaeon; assembly: GCA_002724815.1. Taxonomy (GTDB): domain Archaea; phylum Thermoplasmatota; class Poseidoniia; order Poseidoniales; family Thalassarchaeaceae; genus MGIIb-P. The sequence continues at coordinate 32,423 of PBPV01000048.1, forward strand.
CTCCATCTGCATGTGNGCTTGTATCCCATGCAGTCAACCAAGGTGTGTTGGTGATATTGGCGACAGGGGACCAAATAGCCCCTTCCTGGACTTCGACATTGATGTAATCCATGTTGGCAACATTGGTCGTGCGAATGGTGTAAGTTCCAGAGATGACTTGTCCTTCATCGGGCCCTCCACTGAAATCAAAATCACCACTTCGGCCATTCGTTGCATCGACAGAAACCCAAGCACCGTGTGGAGCCATACAGAGTAGAATGACCACCAAGGGGGCGAGAACCAAGCGGCGGGTTAGCATCGGCACCAATCCTTCCACCGTTGCCCCATCCTTCAAGGCTTTCCAATGGGAATAGCGACGTTATCGCTTGCAAGGGGTTTTTTGGTGAATTCGGGAAGCAGTTTGAAGTGCCTCGCCTGTTCTCCTAAGAACATGGAACGACCCTTGGTTCGGCAGATTCTGTGCGCCGTATTGTTGGTGGCTCCCATTTTGTTCGTAGCCTCTCCCATCAGCGGCGAACAATCCGGTAGTATCGCATTCAGTACTGAGGGCCTTGCAATGAGCCCCTCCACTCCAGTCGAAGGGGGAGATGTCACATTCACCTTGTCCCTGCAAAATGTGGACAATGTCATCGCCGAAGACGTCTTCGTCGAATTTCACAAGAACAACTACCAATCGGGGAACCCCGCCGCACTGTACAGCATAGATATCGATGCGAANGAGTTCGAAGATGTTGACTTTGTTTGGAATAATCTCGCTTGGGGNGAAGGTGAACAGACGCTGGTGATTCGTGTGAATCACAACAACAATCCNGTNTTCATTTCCCATGATTTCTCCGTTCAGGGCCTGGCCAACTTGCGGTTGTCTCATTTTGANCTCAATCCTTCATCTGGTGGATATGAAGGNGAATCCATCGAAGTTGAGATTGAAGTAGAGAATGCGGGCCATGCTGATGCACCAAGTAGTCACCTAGAATTGACCATTGCAGGCAATCCGTTCCTTCTTGATGTNCCTTCNTTAATCGCNGGTGAGAGGGCTTGGTTAAACGAAACCGTTACCGCTCCGGCTGCGGGTACCTATGATGTACAAGCGGTCGTCAATGCCGACAGTGGNGATAATATNGTTGAATCGACCACCGCGGACAATACTGAATCTCGATCACTGACCATCGACACTTTGCCAGATTATCGTCATGCAGAGGGGCCCAATGTAGCCGCAGACCCGGGTTTAGCTGGACCATGGACCCTCACTGGAACGATTGCTAGAGACGGTGGCGTTGGCACCACAACAGCGCCTCTAGAAGTTCGAATACAGGGTGGAATTGCGCTGCAAATCGAAACCTTGACTTTTACAGAATCTGATCCTTTTGCAGAATATTCAATTTCAATCACATCGGCAAACCTCCCGGATACAACTCCGGGAGATGTTTCTTTAGAACTGGAAATCGACCCCTCGCAAAGTGTTCCACAATCAGGGTTGTTCAACAATCTCGAAACCGCTACCCTTTCGATTTATCAGGAACCAAATGTAGTCGTCACTGGAGCATCACCGAGTGACCATGAAACAACTCCGGGAAGCCAAGTGACATTCACTGTAACACTGCAAAACGTCGGTATGGTTACCGCGACAGGAGATTTGACAGCAACCTTTGATGGGGAAGTGATTGAAACCAAGACGGGAATAATCCTCCCACCCTCCAACACCGCGAATCAAGGACAAATGAGTGTTCAATTCAACGTGATTGCACAGGGACTCACCCGCGACATCCCATTTGAGGCAGTTTGGACCAAGAGTTCAAACTCTTATGACCGGATTGATACCGACAATTCNGCCACCAGTTCTGTCAAGCTAAATTCTGACTTGCAACTGCGCTTCCTCCTAAATTCTGAAGGATGGAATGAGCCNGATGTCCCTCCCTTGAAAACGGGTATCACATACATTTACTCAATTGATGTTATTGCAGATGTAGGGGAAGGGGTTGAAACCTTTGAATGCGTAGATCGCTCAACCAATACCATNCTCAATACAACAGAACCGTACACTTTCGATTCTGCAGATGCTTCGTCTAACAAGCATACCATTCGATGCAGNGTCGCGGTTGTTGACCCAGGTCAAATTGAACTTTCAGTGAAGGCATCAGGTGCGAGCACCACGGTGACTCCTCATGCTAGGGCATGGGAAGTGGTTCGTTCGGATGGGGATACCCCAACTGGAAATGATGAAACCATGTCCATTGTNCTGTTTTCTGTTGCAGGAATCGTTGGATTGATTGCCCTGATNGCNGCAGTCATNCTGACCAGAAGAGGTCTGGCTGACGCTGAGAGGGAAACCTACGAATTGTGTCCTGCCTGTGATGGTGAATTGGAAGGTGATGAGGACGTCTGTCCGCANTGTGATTTCGATTTACGTGTGGGCCGAACAAAATTCCATGATTGTTCAGAATGCAACTCGACCATCCCATCCATGCTGGAGCATTGTCCCTATTGTGGGGCCGAGCAAGATTTGGGAGCACATTACACACGTCGGGAGCGCAAATTCAAGCCCTTACCCGCTGAAGTGCAAGAGGAAGTCGAAGAAGAAGAGGATGAGGATGAAATCGTTCGAGGATACGAAGGATTCGACACTCATGCAGGGTCTCTTGGATTCTCTGAAGAACAATGGGAAGGGGAATGGGATGAGAATATTTCAGAGGCCGAGGAATACTTCGATACTCAAGAAGAAGAACGTCTTGCTGCCGAAGCTGAGGCAGAAGTCGATGTCGAGACCGAAGATCTCGTGGTATCCACTGGCCTCAGTGAGGCCATGGATGAAATGCCCNNGCATGATTTAGATGCATTCTTGGGCGANGTGAAATCACGAAGACACCTCTCTGACGAAGAAGTCGAGTTGACTGCTTCCGATGCCCTGTACCGAGAGAAATTGTTTGAGTTAACAGGCGAAGAAGGTGTACTTCCAGGTCAACAAGTTGACGTTGAAGACATCGTTGACAACACGGTCGTTGGCAATGAGGTNCGTTCGGCCAGCAGTGACTTCACTGTCGCTGATGACGACGAACCNGTGGCCAAGGAGGTCGAGGATTCGCAAGAAGAGTCAGATGCTCCCAAGCGCCGAAGTGTTCGCCGCCGAAAGAAGCAGGATTGAGCCATTCAACGGGCCGTCAAGCAAAAATGCGCCCCCATGTACCGANGGTACGGAGGGACACCNGTGAGCAGCCTGTACAAGCGCAGCATTTGCGCCGTCATGACCGTCTTATTTCTCACGATGTCCTTGCCAGGATGCNTGTCNTTGGTCTATGGCAGAGAAATCATGGAAGGTGTNCGTGGAGAGCCGAAAATCGATGAAGATTGGCGTGTATACGACCTTTCACANACCTTTGTCCTCGAGGGCGCAGATGCTTTTTCACAGATCCAAGAAACNAAAACTGAGCAGATTGAAATTGATGAAACCGTNAGTGAAATTGTCATTATTTTCAAGACAACGGTGAATTTCCAAGAAATACTTGGTGATGCAGATCAGCGATACGTGTACGTTGAGTTGCTTTGGTGTGATGAATTTGGCTCAAATTGTGATATTGATAACCCGATTTACGAAGTGATGGCCGACAATGGTTCGTATCCGCAGGAAACCGTCGAAATTAATCGAGATATTGACCAGTTTGAGGACGGAATGTGGTTGCTGACCGTGGATGGTCGAGGGGCCGGTTCGAATACAGGGGTGTCCACATTGGACTTTGAGGACTCTTGGTTACTCCGAGTTCGGGTGGTTCGACCCTGTCTTCAGTTCCCAGAGAGTCCGGATGATTGCACGCCACTCATTGAATTGTGATTAGACCAAACTTTGAGGGCATTGATTTCGCCTTGAGCAGTTCGTGCACTTCCCCTTACGTTCATGATTTCGTTTGGCCCCTCCTTCCACCATCAGGCGTTGAACTTCTTGGATGGAATCAATCAATTGTTTCTGGGCCATTGAATCCCATTGCACTGTGAACAGGGTATCGGTTCCATATCTCAGAATGCCATAATCCGGCTTGACACCAGTGGTATTCTCGACCAGATGTAGATAGGCCATCAACTGCATCTTGTGACTGTCATGGGGGTGTTCTGGAATTTTGCCCGTTTTTTGTTCAACCGGAATGTATTGGTTGTCAATTTTGACAATTTGATCCGGTCGTCCACGAACACCAGTCACCTTATCGATGAGCAATGAAGCACTTTGTCCCGCGTCGTCACTGTAGGCCAAGACCTCATCCTTGCCCAATCCCGTTTCCTGTTTGGCAATGTTCGCTTCTTTTTCCATCAACAAAACGGTGTGCAATTTCCATGCGGTAATGAGCAACCAAATCAGTGTGAAAATAATCAGAGCAAAAGCAAGACTCGTCCGGTTTTCAGCCCAATAAATGGCCAATCCATGGAGTGCAACAGCAATGGAAGCCAACAACAAACGAACTTCGGTGTTGCCTGCAATTCCGAACCCACTCTTTTCTGTATTGAACGGTGAATCCAGAGCGTCTTCATCTAGACCAGATTCGATTACAGGAGGCTGTGCCAAACCAAACGGTCTGCCCAGCCATCGCCTCCATGGAAGTGAAATCAGCATGATGGCAAGCAGTAGCCAAACTCCTGCCAGAATGACCAAATATTTCCCTATACTTTGAATAAAATCTTCTGAAATGGTCCCTTGATTAACAAAGAAAAATGCGGCCGAATCTGCAGATAATGCGCAGACCACGGTCAACCACCAAGACCATACCACCATCTCACGAGAAGCTTTTTGATCAGCATCTTTGTACTCTTTCATTTTACTGTGAATTTGGTCGTGCGCTAGCATCCCCTGTTTGATGGCCTCTCCATCCCCACTAACTCCCGCCTTCGAAAGTTGCCAGGAGACAGGGCAGTACGTATGGCGCTCCAAATCGGAAGCAGATACAGGTAGAGAAATACCCTGTAAATCGGTCCAGTGACCATCTTCTCTCTTCTTACCGTCAGTGATTGGCTTTGATAGGTCAAGCTCGGAGCCAGTGGAAACGGCTTCAC